>CAXTEP010000001.1:0-18723 GCA_964243125.1 uncultured Lichenihabitans sp.
AGCCACCGTAACCCGGGCCCGCGTGCAGGAACTTGGCGCCGACGCGCCCGTCGAGACCGATCCCGCGCGCGACCTGCTGCACGTCGGCACCCACCGCCTCGCACAGGTCGGCGATCTCGTTGATAAAGGTGATCTTCAACGCCAGGAAAGCGTTGGCGGCGTATTTGATCAGTTCCGACGTCCGGCGCGACGTGAACAGGATGGGCGTCTCGTTCAGGAACAGCGGGCGGTAAACCTCGCGCATGGCGGCCCTGGCGCGCGCGTCGTCCGTGCCCACCACGACGCGGTCGGGGCGCTTGAAGTCGTCGATCGCGGCGCCCTCGCGCAGGAACTCCGGGTTGGACACGACCGCCACCTCGGCATCGGGCCGGACGCGGCGGATGATGGCCTCGATCTCGTCCCCGGTGCCGACCGGGACCGTGGACTTGGTCACAACCACGGTGAAGCCCGACAGGCAGCTGCCGATCTCGGCCGCGGCCGCGTGGACGTGGGACAGGTCGGCGTGGCCGTCGCCGCGCCGCGACGGCGTCCCAACCGCGATGAACACGGCGTCGGCCCCCGCCACCGCCCCGGCGGTTTCGGTCGTGAAGCTCAGCCGCCCGGCCGCGGCGTTGCGGGCCACCAGCGCCTCCAGGCCCGGCTCGAAGATCGGCATCTCGCCCGCCCGCAGGCGCTCGATCTTGGCCGCGTCCTTGTCGATGCAGGTCACGAAGTGGCCGAAGTCGGCGAAGCAGGCTCCCGAAACGAGCCCGACATATCCCGTGCCGATCATGGCGATATGCATGACGATCTCCTGATGCGGCCGGCAGGCTGCACCGCGCAGCGGCGTCGGCGACGCGGCTGGCCGCAGGCGTGACGCCCGCGTCTCAGATGCCGGCCCGAATCACCGCCTGGGCCCGCGAGGTTTGCAGCAGGCCCTCGAAATACGCGATCGTTTTCACCAGACCTTCCCGGAGCGGGACCGCGGGCTTCCAGCCCAGGACCTTCCTGGCGAGGTCGATGTCGGGCCGGCGCTGCTTGGGGTCGTCCTGCGGCAGCGGCCTGTTGACGATCCGCGAGGCCGAGCCGGTCAGGTCGATCACCTGGGCCGCGAGTTCCGCGATGGTGAACTCGCCCGGGTTGCCCAGGTTGACGGGGCCGGTCACCTCGTCGCCCGACCCCATCAGGCGCAGGAAGCCGTCGATCAGGTCGTCGACGTAGCAGAACGACCGCGTCTGCCGCCCGTCGCCGAACAGGGTGATGTCCTGCCCCGTCAGCGCCTGGACGATGAAGCTCGATACCACCCGGCCGTCGTTGGGGTGCATGCGCGGCCCATAGGTGTTGAAGATGCGCGCCACCTTGATGCGCAGGTGGTGCTGCCGGTTGTAGTCGAAGAAAAGAGTTTCGGCGCAGCGCTTGCCCTCGTCGTAGCAGGACCGGAAGCCGATCGGGTTGACGTTGCCCCAGTAGCTTTCGGGCTGGGGGTGGATGCTCGGGTCGCCGTAGCACTCCGACGTCGAGGCCTGGAAGATCTTGGCTTTGACGCGCTTGGCCAGGCCCAGCATGTTGATGGCCCCGACCACGCTGGTCTTGGTGGTCTGCACCGGATCGCGCTGGTAATGGATGGGGCTCGCCGGACAGGCAAGATTGTAGATCTCGTCCACCTCGACATAGAGCGGAAAACAGATGTCGTGCCGGAGCAGTTCGAATCGGGGATGGTCGCGCAGGCCCGCGACGTTGCCGTGCGTGCCGGTGAAGAAATTGTCCGCGCAGATCACGTGGGCGCCGTCGCCGATCAAGCGCTCGATCAGGTGCGATCCGAGGAAGCCCGCCCCGCCGGTGACCAGGATCCGTTTCTCGAGATGCATGCTGCCCGGCCCGCGTGGATCGCGATCCGGTCTACAGGCCTGAACCCTGGCAGATCAAGGGTGATCGGTTCCAGGGGCAGGGCTGACCCAGGTTGGGATCGCGAGCTTTTGCCGATCGGCCTTCTCCCCGACGGGAGGAAGGCAAACCCCGATGTCGTTGACCGGGTCCGGAACCCTGAACCGAGAGGGCGTCCGGCAGAGCGCGATCAAACCGCGATGAAGCGGCCGGGAAAACGGTCTCGCGCCGCGTTTCGCCCGCCCGCCTCGTTGGTGATCAGCGTGTCGAAGGCGTCGAAGGGCGCGAAGCGGGCGGGCTTGACCTTGCCGAACTTGCTGTCGTCCACGACGAGGATCCGCTCCACTGCGGCGCGAAGCACGGCCTGCTTCACGGCCACTTCGTGGAAGTTGGAGCAGGTGACGCCCTTGTCGGCGTGCACGCCGCTGGCCGAGATGAAGGCCCGGTTGATGCCGAGCCGCGCCACGGCGGCCAGGCTCTCGTCCACCGCGAACGAAGCCGAGGACGGGTGGAACGCGCCTCCGAGGAGAATCAGCCGGACGTTCGGGCACAGCGCCAGGGGTGTCGCGACATTCAGCGCGTAGCACAGGGCCGTCACGCTGAGGCCGGGCCGGAGATGCCTGACGAGGTGGGGCATGGTGGTGCCGCAATCGATGAAGATCGTGTCGTCGTCCTCGATCAGGGCCGCGGCCCTGGCGCAGACCGTGGCCTTGGCGGCCTCGTGGACGGTCTGCTCCTGGGCCAGGACGTAGAGGCCGTCGGCAGTGCGGGTCACGGTGTAGCCCCCGAGGGTGCCGAACCGCTCCGGCACGCCCGCCACGTCGCGGCGGACCGTCATCTCCGAAACGCCGAGCACCTGCGCGGCATCGCGCAGGTGCAGGACGCCGCCGCCGTGCAGGGCCTGCCCGAAGGTGTGAAGCCGCTGAGACCGCCGAGTGATCTTCACCAAGGCTCAAGGAACTCGCGAAGTCTCGCTGCGAAGGGGCAGCCGGGAGTCGACCCGCCTCGATGTTGCAATATTGACTCTCTTTTGTGACGATCGTAACAGAAACGCAAGCGTGATCCGGAGGAGAATGGGATGGCAGGGCGGATTGCCGTCATCGGCAGCAACATGGTCGACCTCGTGACCTACGTGACGCGAATGCCGGCCAAGGGTGAAACCCTGGAAGCGCTCTCGTTCGACATGGGACCGGGCGGCAAGGGCGCCAACCAGGCCGTGGCGGCCGCCAAGCTCGGCGCCGACGTCCTCATGCTCAGCAAGGTCGGCGACGACCTGTTCGGCCAGAACACGATCGGCCATCTCGCGTCGGTCGGCATCGACACGCGCCATGTCGTCAAGGTCGCGGGCCGGTCGAGCGGGGTGGCGCCCATCATGGTGGACCCGTCGGGCGAGAACGCCATCCTGATCGTCAAGGGAGCCAACGAGGACCTGCGGCCCGCCGACATCGAACACGCCGCGGCCGATCTGCGGAGCTGCAGCCTGATCCTGCTGCAACTGGAGATCCCCGCCGAGACCGTCTACGCCGCCATCGCGTTCGGCCGGCAGCACGGCATCAGGACGCTGCTCAACCCCGCCCCCGCGGTGCACGACCTGGACCGCGAGCGCCTGCGCGACGTGACGTTCCTGGTGCCCAACGAAACCGAACTCGTGATCCTGTCCGGCATGCCGGTCGACACCGACCAGGAGGTCGTGGCCGCGGCCCGCAGCCTGGTGGCCCGCGGAACCGAGACCGTGGTGGTGACCATGGGGTCGCGCGGGGCGCTGCTGGTCACGGCCGATCAGGCGACCCGCATCGCGCCCGTGCCGGTCACGCCGGTCGACACCACGGGGGCCGGCGACGCCTTTATCGGCAGCTTCGCCTGCTTCTACGTCGAGACCGGCGACCTCCGGGCCTCGCTGGAGCGGGCCGCGCGCTACGCGGCCGATTCCATCACGCGGCGCGGCACCCAGAAGGCCTACGCCACCGCCGAGGAATTCGCGCGCTCGGAAGCAGCCAAGTGACCCTGCGCTGCGGTGCAAAAGTAAGACTTTTGAGTTGTGTTTGCTTCGCGTTTCATGCTGAAATCCAGGCGTCCGGCCGGATTAAATTCCGTTCCGGCGCAAGAAGTCGGTTGGGAGGAACATCATGATCATCACACGACGCTCGCTGCTGTCCGTTGCGGCCGGCGGTCTCGCGGCTTCGGGGCTGGGCGGTCCGCTGGCCTGGGCGGCCGGGTTGCCGACCTTGAAGAAGAAGGACAAGTACAAGGTCGGCTTCGCCCAGACCGAGAGCAACAACCCCTGGCGCCTCGCCCAGACCCAGAGCATGAAGGACGAGGCCGCCAAGCGCGGCTGGCAGCTCGTCTACACCGATGCGGCCGGCTCCGCGGCCAAGCAGGTCGCCGACGTGCGATCCATGATCGCCCAGAAGGTCGATGTGATCCTGCTGGCGCCCCGCGAAGAGAAGCCGCTGATCCCCGCGGTCCTGGAAGCCAAGCAGGCCGGCATCCCGCTCTTCTGCATCGACCGCAGCGTGGACGCGTCGCTGGCCAAGCCCGGCGTCGACTACGTGGCCTTCATCGGCTCGGATTTCATCAAGGAAGGCAACATGGCGGCCGAAGCCTTCGCCAAGGCGGTGGGCGGCAAGGCGAAGATCATCGAGTTGCAGGGCACCGTCGGTGCTTCGCCGGCCAACGACCGCATGAAGGGCTTCAAGGACGGCATCGCGGCCTATCCGGACATGGTGATCATCGCGTCCCAGTCGGGCGACTTCGCCCGCGACAAGGGCCGGCAGGTGTTCGAAACCCTGTACCAGGCCCACCCCGAGGCGACCGCGCTCTACGGCCACAACGACGAGATGACCATGGGCGCGATCGCGGCCATGGAGGCGGCCGGCAAGGCGGCCGGCAAGGACATCATGATCGCCTCCATCGACGGCACCAAGGACGCGGCCCAGGCCGTGGCGGACGGCAAGATCGCGGTGCTTGTGGAATGCAACCCGCATTTCGGCCCCAAGGCGTTCCAGTCGATCGTCGACTACGCGGGCGGCGAGAAGCTGCCCGGACGGGTGGTGAACACCGACCGGCTGTTCACCAAGGAGAACATCGCCTCCTACCTGCCCGAGGCGTTCTGAGCCGGGCGGGCCGCCGCGCACCGGCGGCCCGCCTTTCCGCGCGACGCGGGACCGTCGCGTTTCTCTTGATCGGCGAGGCCGCGCCAGCATGTCGTTGACGCCTCTTCTCAGCATGCGCGGGATCGACAAGCGTTTCGGCGCGGTCCCGGCCCTGTCCGGAGCCTCGCTCGAGGTGGGTTCGGGCGAGGTCATGGCGCTGGTCGGCCAGAACGGCGCCGGCAAGTCGACCATGATCAAGGTGCTGAACGGCTTCTGCGCCCGCGACGCCGGCGAGATCGCGTTCAACGGCGAGCCGTGGCTGGCCGCCTCGCCGCAGGCCGCCCAGCGCAGCGGCATCAGCACGATCTTCCAGGAGATCAACCTGATCCCGTTCCGCTCCGTGACCGAGAACATCTATCTCGGCCGGGAGCTGCGTCACCGGGCCGGGTTCCTGGCGTGGCGGCGCATGCACGAGGGCGCCCGCGCCCTGCTGCACGATTTCGCGGTCGACATCGACGTTGGCGCACCGCTCGGCCATTATAGCACGGCCATCCAGCAGATGGTGGCGATCGCCCGGGCGATCTCGTTCGACGCCGGCCTGGTGATCATGGACGAGTCCACCTCGTCGCTCGACGAGCAGGAGGTGGGCGTCCTGTTCGCCACCATCCGCCGCCTGAAGGCCAAGGGCGTGTCGGTTGTATTCGTGACCCACAAGCTCGACGAGCTCTACAAGGTTTGCGACCGCGTCACCGTGATGCGCGACGGGCGCACGGTCGCGGTGGCGCCCATGGCCGACATGACCAAGCTGCAACTGGTCGCCACCATGCTGGGCCGCGACCTGGCGGAGGTCCGGAAGCAGGGTGCCACCGCCTTCTCGGGTGCGGCCCACGCCGCGGGTGGCGAGGTCTTGACGGTGAGCAATCTCGCGGTCGGGCGACGGGTGGTCGACGCATCGCTGGCGGTCCGCACGGGCGAGATCGTCGGCCTCGCCGGGCTGCTCGGCTCGGGACGGACCGAAACTGCGCGGGCCGTGTTCGCGGCCGACCCGCACCGGGGCGGCGACATCCGCTACCTGGACCGGCCCGCACGTTTCGCCGAGCCGCGCGACGCCATCGCGGCCGGCATCGGGTTCTGCTCGGAAGACCGCAAGCACGAGGGGATCATCCCCGGCATGTCGGTCCGCGAGAACCTGACCCTCGCCCTGCTGCCGGCCCTGTCGCGCTCGGGCGTGGTGGACGAGACCGAGCAGCGAAGGATCGTCGACCGTTTCATCAAGGACATTGGCATCAAATGCGCGAGCCCCGAGCAGCCCATCCGGGAACTGTCGGGCGGCAACCAGCAGAAGGTGCTGCTGGCGCGCTGGCTGTGCATGAACCCAAAACTGCTGATCTTCGACGAGCCGACCCGCGGCATCGACGTGGGCGCCAAGGCCGAGATCCAGAAGCTGATCCGCAGGCTCGCCGACGACGGGTTGGGCGTCCTGATGATCTCCTCGGAAATCGAGGAGATCGTCGAGGGTGCCGACCGCACCTTCGTGCTACGTGACGGCCGCACCGTGGCGGAACTCGATCGGGCCGCCATGAGCGAAAATGCCCTGATGGACGCCATGGCGCACGGAGAAGGCGCGTGAGCCTCGACGTCGGCCGCCCCCTCGCTTCCTCGCCGCCCCCGGCCGCCGCCCTGCCCCCCGAGCCCCGCGCGTCGGGCTTTCCCGCCGCAGCGACCGTGCTCAGCCGTTACGGCTCGCTGATCGCATTGGCGCTGCTGATCGTGCTCAATCTGGCGATCACCCCGCATTTCGCCACCATGCAGACCCTGTCGGTGAACCTGACGCAGGTCTGCACTATCGTGATCGTGGGCGTCGGCATGACGCTGGTGATCGCCACGGGCGGCATCGATCTGTCGGTCGGTTCCCTGATGGCGATCGCGGGCGCGCTCGCGCCCGGGTTCTTCACGGGCTCCTATTTTCACGGCGGCAATCTGTACGCCAACATCGCTCTCAGCATCGCGGTGCCGGTGGCGGTCGCGGGCCTGTTCGGCCTGTTCAACGGCTGGCTCGTGTCGCACTTCCGCATCCAGCCCATCATCGCGACCTTGGTGCTGTTCATCGCGGGGCGCGGCATCGCCCAGGTGTGGACCAACGGCGACCTGCAGGTGTTCAAGGTGCCCGAGTTCCAGGCCATCGCGCTGGGCCACGTGCTCGGCGTGCCGTTCCAGGTCTGGATCATGGTGGCGCTGGTGGCGGTCGCGGCCTGGGTGCTACGGCGGACCGTGTTTGGCCGCCAGGTGTTGGCGGTGGGCGGCAACGAGCCCGCGGCGCGGCTCGCGGGCGTGCCGGTCGCCCGGGTCAAGCTTCTGGTCTACGTCGTGTCGGGCCTGTGCAGCGGCGTCGCCGGGCTCATCGTCATCGCCATGAACTCGGCCGCCGACGCCAATCTGATCGGCCTGGGGAGCGAGCTCGATGCCATCGCGGCCGTGGCGGTGGGCGGCACGCTGCTGTCGGGCGGCCGCGCCACGATCGTGGGTACGCTGGTCGGCGCCCTGACCATCCAGCTGGTGCGCTACACCCTGCTGGCCAACGGCGTCCCCGATTCGGCCGCCCTGATCGCCAAGGCGGTCCTGATCGTGGTCGCGGTGTGGCTGCAGCGGCGGGAGCGGGCATGAACCGGCGGCATCTGTCCGGGGCCGGCATCGGCGTGATCCTGGCCCTGCTGCTGCTCGTCCTGTTCGGCGGCTGGCGCTACGACGGGTTCCTGGGCAGCTACAACATCCTGACGGTGCTGCGCTACAATTCCATGTTCGCGCTCGTCGGTCTGGGCATGTGCTTCGTGATCATGACGGGCGGCATCGACCTGTCGGTCGGCTCGGTGGCGGCTATGTCGAGCGTGGTGTCGGCCTATCTCAGTCCCTACGGGCTGGTGGCGGGGCTCGCGGGCGGCGTGGCGGCGGGGCTCGCGGCCGGCGCCCTGAACGGCTTCATCATCACGCGGATGCGCATCCTGCCCTTCATCACCACGCTGGCGGTGATGCTGGCGGCCTCCGGCACCGGGCTCCTGCTGGCCCACAACCAGTCGGTGTCGGTGTCCTACGACACGGGCTTCACGGCGCTCGGCCAGGGCAATCTCCTGTCGCCGCTGAAGCCGGACTGGATCGACGGCGACGACGCGGGCTGGCGCGGCGTGGCGCTCGGGCTGCTGTTCAACTTCCCGACCCCGGCCTGGATCGCGCTCGTGGCCTACGTGGTGGGCTCGGTGTTGCTCAACGCGCGGCCTTTCGGCCGGCATGTGCTGGCGGTGGGCGGCGGCGAGGAAGCCTCGCGCCTCATGGGCCTGCCGACCGACCGGACCGTGTTCCTGGTCTACCTCATGTCGGGCGGCCTCGCCGGCATGGCGGGCGTCATCCTGGCTGCGCAGTTCGGCGCCGGGCAGCCCATCGAAGGCGTCGGCTGGGAACTGTTCGCCATCGCGTCCGTGGTGGTGGGCGGCACGCTGCTGACGGGGGGCAAGGGATCGGTGTTCGCGACCCTGGCGGGCGTGCTGCTGCTCGGCCTCATCTTCACCATCCTGAACTTCGAGAACGGCATGGGGTGGATCAGCCTGTCGGCCTACTGGCAATCTGTCGTCCGGGGCGCGTTCCTGCTCGTGGTCGTGATCCTGCAAAGCCGGCTGGCCCGGACCGCGCCGGCCTGAACACCGGTCGGGGGACCCGAACGGACGAAGGAGTTTCGCATGAGCGCCGCTGCCGCCCCCTCCGCAACCGTCGACCCCGACGTCGAGACCCTGTACCGGGACGGGATCGTCGGCCGCAAGGGTGCCTTCTCGCGCCAGTGGACCGAGGACATGCGCGAGGACATCACCACGGCGTTCTGGGACGCCATCCAGCGGCCCGGCGGGGCCGTCGGGCGCGGCCCGCGGCGCTGGTACGTCGAGATCCATCCGCAGAACCTGCGCGGCTTCGTGGACCTCGTCAGCCATCCTTGGATCACGGCCATGTGCGAGGCCGTGCTGGGCCCCGACTACCAGATTGTCGAGATCGGCTTCGACACGCCGTTTCAGGGCGCCCGCAACCAGCCCTGGCACCGCGACTTCCCGTCCCCGACGGACAGCTGGCAGGACCGGCGCATCACCTCGCTGGCGTTCAATCTCACGGGCGTCGACGTGACGCCCGACATGGGCCCGTTCGAGGTGGCGCCCGGCACGCAATGGGACGACGGGCGCGACTGGGACCACGAGATGTTCCCGTCCCGGGACCGCTGGGCGCGCTTCGAGGAGCGCGCCACGCGCAAGTATCCGCAGATGGGCGATGTGTCGTGCCGGTCCGCCCTCACGGTGCATCGCGGCACCGCGCACGCCTCGCCGGTGGCGCGGCCGGTGCTGGTGCTGGGCGTCGACGCGCCGGGCGCGGGCCATGCGGCCCTGCACGACATGATGGTGACGCCCGCGTTCCACGCCGCGCTGCCGCCCCCCGTCCGCGAGCACCTCGTGTGCCGCGTGGTGCCGGAACTCGTGCCGGTGATCCAGAAGCACGACATCGAGGGCCTGGTGATGGGAGCCGACTGATGCAGAGCTCGTCCGCGACGCCTTACCGGCAGGCGCTCGAAGAACTCGGCCGCGTCCTCGACCGCCTAGATGACGCCGCGGTCGACCAGGCGGTGGCCACGATCGCGGCGGCCCGCCACGTCGCGGTGTTCGGCGGCGGCCGCGAGGGCCTGCAGATCCGCGGGTTTGCGATGCGCCTGTTCCACCTCGGCCGGTCGGTGTCGGTGGTGGGCGACATGACGACCCCGGCGCTCGGCCCCGGCGACCTGTTCCTGGTCACGGTCGGACCCGGCGAGATCTCGACCGCCCTGGCCCTCACCAACGTGGCCCGGGCGGCCGGCGCCAAGGTTTTGGTCATCACGGCCCAGCCGCAGGGGCGCGTGTCGCGGCTGGCCGACGAGGTCCTGCTGCTGCCGGCCCAGACGATGGCGGACGACCAGGGCGCCGACGTGTCGCTGCTCCCCATGGGGTCGGTCTACGAGGGTGCCCTGTTCCTGCTGTTCGAGGTGATGATCCTGAGACTGAAGGCTAGTCTGGGCGTGTCGGCCGACGCCATGCGGGCCAACCATACAAACATGGAATAGCCTTCCGCGCCGCGCCCAGGCGATCGAACCGGTCGAAGCGGGTGCGGGCTGGGCAAACAGGCCCGCCATGGAGGGCCAAGCCGCTCCGAGACAGTTTGTCGCCACTGGATGATGCGGCGCTTCAGGGCCTGCATCGACTCAACCTCGCGACAGACGGTTGGGCCAGTACCGGCTGGTCGGAACTTGCACGTCGCAAGACGCGCTCCAGTGTTTCGAGACGAAGCGCTGATCGTGCGACAGGTAACCATGCCGATCGTGTTTGACGGCCTGATGTGCTTGCTCGCGTTGGTCTTGCACCCTCCTTCGCGTGTTGTGCCTCCAATGTTTGAGTCAAACCGGAATAGCAATTATTTAGCCTCGGTCGATTCTCGTTGATTTGCCAACAGGACAGACCGTCAGGCTACTCGGGTACCACTCACCCAGGGAGAACACAAAAGAGCCGCAAAGAACGGAAACCAAATAGATAACAAAATGCTTGGTCTAGGATAGAAAGGCTGAGCCGCGATGGAGCATGCCCGTGAAGACGATTTTGGTCGTTGAGGACGATCCGTCCATTCTTCTCGACGCTTCGGCCGCGATCGAGCAGGCCGGGTTCGAGGTTCAATCGTTCGACAACGCCGATGACGCCCTGAGCTTCGTGTTCGAACAGGCCGACAAGGTCGCGGCGATCTTCACCGACGTGCAGATGCCGGGCCATCTCGACGGCCTCGTCCTGGCCGAGATCGTCGGCCGCCACTGGCCGCACGTCCGGGTGCTCATGACTTCGGGCCGCGTCCAGCCCTACGATGATCTGCCACCCAACGTCAGTTTCATCCCAAAACCTTGGCTGCCGTCGCGGATCGTCGCGGCCTTGCGGGACGCGGTGCCGGCCTGACGCAGAGGAAATGGCGTTCGACTTGACGGACCTGGCCGACGTTGTGGCAACGCCACAGGCGCGGTCGTGGGCCCTGTTCACGTCCTGAAATTGCCGCAGCCGCGGGGCCGCACGCGTTCGGCATCAAAAATCCAGATCAAATCAGTTATTTATAATCGCTCGTTCACGCCGGCCGTCCCGTTCCGGACCTGCTTCGAGCCCGTTTTCGCGACATGCGCCGTTAAGTAAAACCGCGTCGCGGCGCGGCCCGCCGGGCTGCGCACAAGCCAAAATTAGCGAAGTTGGAGCAAAGCTCAGCGATCGCACCACGAGTGACTCGCACCGGAGGCGGACGAGGCGGCCAAGTCAGCGTTGTGGCAAGGAACCGAATGCCGAAGGTGGTCGTCCCCAAGCTCAAGGTCCGGTGGACTGTCAGATGGAAGATCGCCATCGCTTTCGGCGCGATGAGCGCCATCACGGTCACGCTCGGCGTGGCTTTTCTGAGCGGCGCCGAGAAGGCCGGCCGGCTCGTCACGCAAACCTATGACGAGACCGTCAACACCACGATCTACGCCCGCGCGGCCTCGACCGACTTCGCCAGCATGCGGGCCGAACTGGCCCAGGGACTGTTGATCAAGGGCCGCAGCAGGGACGCGACCGTCGGCACCCTTCAGATGCTCGACCGGTCTTTCCGGATCGATCTGTCGACCGCGGTGGAAACGGCCCGTTCGCCCGAGATCGCCCAGGTGGCCGAGTCGCTGCGTCGTATCGAAGGCGAGTGGCTGTCGCTCGCGCTCAAGGTCAGTGGCCGCTACGACGACGCGACCTGGCGCCAGGTCGAGGAGAAGGCCCATCTCGTCGAGAGAGGGGTCGAGACCATGGTCAGCCAGGTCGCTGAACACGGCTTCGACGGGCGGGAGAACGTCCGGTCGACCGTGGCGCGGAACTACGCCACGGCTGCGGGGGGTACCGTGGCGGCCATCCTGATCAGCGCGGTCGTGGCGATCCTCATCTCGCGTTCCATCAGCACGCGGCTGGGCCGCGCGGCGCGCTTCGCCGAGGAGATCGCGGAGGGACGCCTGGACGGCACGACGCCGGACCCGGGTACGGACGAGATCGGCGACCTCAACCGCGCCATGGTGTCCATGCGGGGCAACATCCGCACCATGATGGACGCCCAGGTCATTCTCCGCCAGCAATCGCAGGCCCGGGTCGCGGGCGCGCTGGATGAGTCCAGCGAGGGGGTGGTGATCGTCCAGGCTGGCGGTGCGATCCAGCTCATCAACGCCAAGGCGCTGGACTTCCTGGGCCTGCGTCGCGCCGACGCGCCCGACGGGGTGACGGTGGACACGCTGCTGAAGCTGGTGTCGCGGAAGGACGACAACAGGAGCGCGCTGCTGACCATGGGCGGCCACGACCCCGAGGTGGCCGAGATCGTGCTGCCGGACGGGCGCTGGATCCAGAACAGCCGCAACCGGACCGCCGAAGGCGGGCTGATCGCGCTCTACACGGATATCTCCGCGCTGCGGGCCCAACGCGACGCGCTCGCGGCCGCAAACGTCAATCTCGACGGCGCCCTGGCCAACATGTCCCAGGGATTGACGGTGTTCGGCGCCGACAATCGGCTGAAGCTCGCCAACCCGCAATTCTACACCATCGTCGGGCTCGACCCCGAACGGGCGGGACCCGGCCTCACGGCTGTCGAACTGATCGACACGGTCAGCACCCTCCGCGGGCTCGACGATGCCGAGCGCCGGACGATGCTGCGGCACGCCAGGATCATCATCCATCGCAGGCGCCGGACCGTCAGGCTCCTAACGCTTCAGGAGCAGTCCATTTCGCTGACCCACGCCCCCATGCCGGAAGGAGGCTGGCTGGTGACGTTGGAGGACGCCACGGAACGGCGCCGCGCCGAAAGCCGCATTTCCTTTCTCGCGACTCACGACGCCCTGACCAACCTGCCGAACCGGACGCTGTTCGCCGACAGGGTCGAGGAGGCCATCGGGCGGGCCAAGCGCGGGCGCGGTTTCGCGATCCACTGCCTCGATCTTGACCAGTTCAAGCAGGTCAACGACACGCTGGGCCACGCGGTCGGGGACGACCTGCTGCGCGAGGTCACCCGGCGCCTGCTGGACTGCATGAGGGAAACCGACACGGTCGCGCGGCTGGGCGGCGACGAGTTCGCGATCCTGCAGTCGCATCCAGCCGACGAGGAGGACTGTTCGACCCTGGCGCGCCGCATGATCGACGCGGTGAGCGCCCCCTACTTCATCCAGGGTCAGCACGTGGTGATCGGGGTCAGCATCGGCATCGCCTGCGCGCCCGCCAACGGGCTCGACCACGGCAAGCTCTTCAAGAGCGCCGATGCCGCCCTCTACAAGGCCAAGGACGACGGGCGCGGGACGTGGCGCTTCTTCGAGGAGGAGATGGACATCCGGCTGCAAACCCGACGCGAGATCGAGACCGACCTGCGCAAGGCCCTCGGCAACCGCGAACTGGACGTCTACTACCAGCCCCTGCTCGACGTGAGGACCATGGAGATCGACGGTTTCGAGGCGCTGGTGCGGTGGCAGCATCCCACGCGGGGCATGATCCCGCCGAGCGACTTCGTGCCCATCGCCGAGGAAACCGGACTGATCGGCGACCTGGGTCGCTATGTCCTGCGCGTGGCTTGCCGGCAGGCCGCGGGCTGGCCGGGGGTCGCGCGGATCGCCGTCAACGTGTCGGCCGTGCAATTGCGGGACAGCGGGTTCGAGGACGTCGTGCGGGCAGCCCTCGCCGACAGCGCGCTTCCGGCGGGCCGGCTCGAGATCGAGATCACCGAAACGGCCTTCATGACCAACAAGGCCAAGGCCACCTCGCTTTTGCTTTCGCTCAAGGATCTCGGCGTAGGCTTCGCCATGGACGACTTCGGTACCGGCTATTCGAGCCTTTCCAACCTGCGGGCCTTTCCGTTCGGGAAGCTCAAGATCGACCGGTCCTTCGTCAGCGAGCTCGGCCGCTCCGACGGAGCCGAACAGATCATCCGGACCATCATCATGCTGGGCAAGACACTCGGGATCAAGGTCACGGCCGAGGGTGTGGAAACCCGCAAGCAGCTCAAGTTCCTGGAGGAAGAGGGATGCGACACCATCCAGGGCTACCTGGTGGGCCGGCCGATGCCGGCCGCCTCGGTTCCGGACCTGATCGCCCAGTACAACAAGGCCGACGGGCTGGCCGCGTGACGGGGCCGGTCGCGAACGGGCGCCCGCGATCCCGCGACAGGCTTCTGGGGCCGGGTGTCTTGGAGCGGGATCGAGCCGTGCGATGAAGAAGCACCTCGTCCTGACGGTCGGGGCCGCGGGGGTCCTCGCGGCCGCGACGGGCGTGTTCGCCGTGATGAGCGCGGCCTCGGGCATGGGTGCATCGGGCCATGTCATGACGGGCACGGATTTCGGCGCGATCCGCCGCGAGGCCCTGGCGCTGCACCCGATCGGCTCGAAGATCGGCGCCGTGGCCGACACCATGGATCGCCTCGGGTTTCGCTGCTACGCTCGGGTCCACACCATCGAGAACATCACGGCGCCCAGCGTGGTTTGCGACTCGAACGGGCGCGGCGGGTTCACGTCGTCCCGCATCGCGGTCGTGCTGATCGCCCGCAACGGCGCGCTGACCGACGTGGCGGTTTCGGACGGCTTCGACCCGCTCGAGGCCGATGCCGGGACGCCCGATCCCAATCCCGGCGGGCGTCTGCCGGGGCCCATCCCGCACTACGACGTCGTCGATCCGGAATGGGACCAGATCCTCGCCGAGGCGGTCCGCCCGCGCGTCATCGGCGTCAAGGCCGGCGATAGCGGGACCTGATCGCCGCGAGCGGCCCGCGCGGTGGATTGGGCTTCGCAACCGCGCCGCGACCCTGTACACAGCCACCGGAGCGCGGAGCGACGAGGGCGGGAACGTGCGGATCAGGCGGTACGGCGAACTCGCGACGGCCGTGGCCGTCGCCCTGGCGGTCGGCGGCCCGGCGGTCGCCCAAACGGCGAAGACCGCGCCGGCCGGCGCCACGCCCGCGGCCGTGAGCACCGATCCCGCCACGACATCGGCCACCTACGGGGACTGGGTCCTCCGCTGCCAGAAGGTCGGCGACGGCGACAGGGCTGTACGGCTGTGCGAGGTCGCGCAGGTCATGCAATCGACCCAGAAGGCGCCCGTGGCTGAGGTCGCGCTCGGCCGCCTGCCCAATGACGCGTCCCTGCACCTGACCGCGGTTCTCCCGCCGAGCGTGTCGTTCCTGGGCGGGGTGCAGATCGCGACGGTGGAGAAGACGCCCCGGGCCGCCGACCTGCAATGGCGCCGCTGCCTACCGGGCGGCTGCTTCGCCGAGGGCAAGCCGGCCGACGACGTGCTCAAGGCTTGGCGCGGCGCGGACCAGCCCGGTCGGCTGTCCTTCAAGGACGCGGGCGACCGCGACGTCAGCCTGCCCCTGTCGTTTCGCGGCCTGGCCCAGGCGCTCGACGCCATGAACAAGTCGTAGCAATCCTCCTCCGGCGCTTCGGCGGCCCTCGGCGCAGCAGCACATGTCGTCATCCAGCACCTCCACCGTCATCGACGCGATCGGCCACACGCCGCTCATCCACCTGCGCCGGGCGTCCGAGCAGACGGGATGCACCATCCTGGGCAAGGCCGAGTTTATGAACCCCGGCGGGTCCGTGAAGGATCGGGCCGCGCTCGCCATGGTGCGCGATGCCTGCGCCAAGGGCACGCTGCGACCGGGCGGCACCATCGTGGAGGGGACGGCCGGCAATACCGGGATCGGCCTCGCGCTGGTGGCGGGCGCCCTGGGATTACGCACCGTGATCGTCATCCCCGACACGCAGAGCCGCGAGAAGAAGGACATCCTGCGCCTGTCGGGGGCCGAGCTCATCGAGGTGCCGGCACGGCCCTACGCGGACCCGGGCAATTACGTGCGCGTGTCGGGTCGCTTGGCCGAGCGCTTGGCCCGGACCGAACCGAACGGGGCGATCTGGGCCAACCAGTTCGACAACGTGGCGAACCGGCAGGGCCACATGGACACGACCGGCCCCGAGATCTGGGACGGCACGGGCGGCCGCGTCGACGGGTTCATCTGCGCGGTCGGCACCGGCGGCACGCTGGCGGGCGTCGGCATGGCGCTGAAGGCCAGGAACCCGGCCGTGCGGATCGGCTTGGCCGACCCCATGGGGGCCGCGCTCTACAGCTTCTACACGACCGGCACGCTGCGGGCCGAGGGATCGTCCATCACCGAAGGGATCGGCCAGAACAGGATCACGGCCAATCTCGAAGGCGCCCCGGTCGACCATGCCTACCAGATCGACGACCGGGAAGCCCTGGAGGTGGTCTACGACCTCGCCCAGCACGAGGGCATGCTGCTCGGCGGCTCGTCCGGGATCAACGTGGCGGGCGCGATGCGGCTGGCGCGGACGCTCGGGCCGGGCCACACGATCGTGACCATCCTGTGCGACACCGGGTTCCGCTACGCGTCGAAACTGTTCGACCCGACCTTCCTGCGCTCCAAGGATCTGCCCGTGCCGCCGTGGCTCGAACGGGCCGCGACGGTCCGCCCGGACGACCTCGCGTGACCCTGCTGCTGTTCCGCGACGACCCCTACCTCCGCGTCGCTCCCGCGACCGTGACGGCGGTCGGCCCCGACGGGTCGGTGGAGCTCGACCGCACCCTGTTCTACCCGTCGGGCGGCGGTCAGCCCGGCGACACGGGCCGCCTTCGCCGAGCCGACGGCACCGCCGCGGCCGTGACCGACACGGTCTACGGGTCCGACCGCGTCGCGGTCTTGCATCGGGTCGCGTCCATCGACGGCGCACCGCTGAGCCCGGGCGAAGTCGTGACGATGGAACTCGACTGGGACCGGCGCCTCGGCCGCATGCGCGTCCACACGGCGCTGCACCTGCTCACGGTCGCGCTGCGGTTCCCGGTCACGGGAGGCGCGATCGGCGACCGGGACGGCAGGCTGGATTTCGACATGCCGGCCGATGGCTGTGACCGCGCCACGATCGAACGGGACCTGAACGCGCTCATCGCCCGCGACGCGGCCGTGACGACCGAGTGGATCACCGACGACGAGCTGCTGGCCAACCCGGGCCTGGTCAAGACTATGGCGGTGAAGCCTCCCGTCGGCTCCGGCCGCGTCCGCCTCGTCCGGATCGGCGACATGGACCTGCAGCCCTGCGGCGGCACCCACGTGGCCCGCACGGGCGAAATCGGCCCCATTGCGGTCACGGGTATCGAGAAGAAGGGCAAGCAGAACCGCCGCGTGCGCATCGCGCTCGATCCGGCGCCCGCCACCTCGAACCCTTGACAACCATGACCCTGACCCAGCTCGGCCGTGCCACGGCCGCACCCGCCTCACCCGAGGAGGCCGTACTCGACCGCGTGCCCAACCCGCATCCCGGCACGCTCTACCTGACCCGCTTCACGGCGCCCGAGTTCACCTCGCTTTGCCCCGTCACGGGACAGCCCGACTTCGCCCATCTGGTGCTCGACTACGTGCCGGGCGACTGGCTGGTCGAGTCGAAGTCGCTGAAGCTGTACCTGACCTCGTTCCGCAATCACGGCGCCTTCCACGAGGACTGCACGGTCGGGATCGGCAAGACCCTGGCGGAACGGCTCGCCCCCGCGTGGCTGCGCATCGGCGGCTACTGGTACCCGCGGGGCGGCATCCCGATCGACGTGTTCTGGCAGACTAGCGCGCCGCCCGCGGGCCTGTGGCTGCCCGACCAGGGCGTGCCGGCCTACCGCGGCCGGGGCTGACGGGTCGAGCGTCGCAGTGAATGGTCGCCGAGACGCGATCGTCAGGCAGCCGGGTGGCTTATGTCTGGACGTTGGTTCCGCCGCGGCTTGATCCAGGGCGCGGGAGTGAGAGGGCGGCGTCTCCCACGCGATCCGGCCACGATCGGCTCCGCGGGCGGCCGCAACGCGTGGGTTCTCGCTCGCAAGGCGTCGACCAGGGCTTGGCGATCCCGGTGGGACGCCAGTTCGCCGTAGGGGATTGGCGCCCCGATCGTCACGGTCAGGTCGGTTCCCATGCGGTTCCTGACCTCGCGGAAGATCAGCGACAGCCGCAGCGTCTGGCTCACGTGGCTCGCCATCTGGAACAGGCGGCTGTTCTGCCCCGTGAAGTGAACCGGCACCACGGCGGCCCGGGCGCGGTGAATGAGCTGCGCCACGAAGGGCTGCCACGGCGCGTCCACGGCCGGCTTCAGGCCGAGGCGGTCGGGCGCGGTCGAAACGGCTCCCGCGGGGAAGACGACCACGCAACCGCCGCGCCCTAGATGGTCCCGCGCGGCCGCACGCGACCGCAGGTTGGTCTGCATGGCCTCGGCCGTGGGTGTGAAATCGACGGGGAGCAGGAAGGGCGCTACCTCGGGCGCGCCCAGTAGGACCGCGTTGGTCAGCACCAGGAAGTCGCGGCGGACCTTCTCCACCAGCCAGCAGATCACGATCCCGTCAAGCACGCCGTAGGGATGATTTGCCACCACGACGAGCGGGCCCTCGCGCGGTACGGCGGCCAGGGCTCCGGCATCGAACAGCACGTTCAGGGCCAGGCGGCGCACCGCTGAATGGAAGAAGCTTTCGCTCGGAATGGGCCGGCGTCGATGGTCGAGGTAGATCTTCCTGAGGATCCGCTGGCCCGTGGCGGCCTCGATGGCGCGAATCAGCCGACGCTTGACGGCCGGGATGCGATGATCGGCGTAGCTGAAGATCGGATCGTCCATGGCGGCCTCTTAGGCTCGCGCCATGAAACGAATGTGACCTCACGC
>CAXTEP010000001.1:18823-26204 GCA_964243125.1 uncultured Lichenihabitans sp.
GATCGTCCATGGCGGCCTCTTAGGCTCGCGCCATGAAACGAATGTGACCTCACGCCGCGGGTTGGGCGGCCCCTGCCTTGGCCAGACGGTCGAACGCCATCAGGCTCTCCACGAGCGCCCGCATCTCGCCGAGCGGCACCATGTTGGGGCCGTCAGACAGGGCCTGCTCGGGTCGGTCGTGCGTTTCGATGAACACGCCCGCCACCCCGACCGCCACGGCGGCCCGCGCCAGGACGGGCACGAACTCCCGCTGGCCCCCGGACGTCGCGCCCAGACCGCCGGGCTGCTGCACCGAGTGGGTGGCGTCGAAGATCACGGGCGCGCCCGTCTGCCGCGCCATGATGGGCAGGCCGCGCATGTCGGACACCAGCGTGTTGTAGCCGAAGCTCGTGCCCCGTTCGGTCACCAGCACGGCCCCGTTGCCGGCGCCCGCGATCTTGGCCACCACGTTGGGCATGTCCCAGGGGGCCAGGAACTGGCCCTTCTTGACATTGACGGCGCGGCCGGTCCGGGCCGCCGCGACCAGCAGGTCGGTTTGGCGGCACAGGAATGCCGGGATCTGCAGCACGTCGACCACCTCGGCCGCGGGAGCGCATTGCTCGGCCGAATGCACGTCGGTCAGCACGGGCCGGCCGAAACGCGCCTTGATGTCGGCGAAGACCGGCAGGGCCTCGGCGAGGCCCAGGCCCCGCGCGCTGCCGGCGGCCGTGCGGTTGGCCTTGTCGAAGGAGGCCTTGAACACGAGGCCGATCCCGAGGCTGGTGGCGAGTTCGTCCAGCGCCGCCGCCATGTCGAGCGCGTGACCCCGGCTTTCCATCGCGCAGGGGCCGGCGATCAAGGCGAGCGGGAGGGTGTTGCCGAAGCGGACCCGGGTCGGGCCGTCGCCGACCGTGACGGTGCCGCTGTTCGCCATGGTGGTGTCGCCCGCGTTCGCTGGTGTGGGGGTCGGGATCAGGCCAGTACCTCGAAACGCTGGTTGAGACGCCTGTCGAGGGCCGCGCGCTTGTCGGCCAGGAGGCCGGAGTCGATGGCCTCCAGCACCTCACAGAGTTCGAGGGCCTCGCCGAGGCGCGACGAGATCACGTAGTCGGCGCCCGCACGGTAGAGCGGCCCGATGTCGCCGATGAGATCGGCCGGCGCGATGATGACGGCCTTGGTGTTGAGGGCCCGCAGCTGGCGGACGAGCCGCTCGTTGGTGGTCCCCTTCAGCAGGAAGTCCGGCACGGTGCAGATCAGGATCTCGGCCTGGCCCACGCCGGCCTGGGCCAGCGTGTCGGGCTGGCTGATGTCGCCGTAGATGACCGTGCGGCCCCGGGCCGTGAGCTTTTCGTGGACCACGGGGTTGAAATCCACGACTGCGAGATCCTTCAGGGTTTCGGATTCCCGGGATTCGAGATCGGCGATCAGCGAACTCGCGGTGCGGAAGAACCCGAGCAGCATCACGCGCGCGCCGGGGTGCTCGCCCTCGTCCTGTCCGTTTCCTGCGCGCTTGTCGTCCAGGTCGCGCAGGCCGAGGCGCTTCAGCACCGGTACGGTGACGCGCACGATCGCGTTGCTGCGACCCATCGCGAAGGTGCTGAGCGCCGCCAGGACCACGAAGCTGAACGAGGTCGCGGCCTTGGTGCCGAGCTGGATGTGTCCGGCCGTGACGCCGATCTGCAGCAGCACCAGCGAGAACTCGCTCAGCTGGCTCAGGTTGATGGCGGGCAGCAGGCTGGCGCGCAGGCCCTGCCGCATCAGGTGCAGAACCGGCACGACCGTCACGAAGCGGCTCAGCACCGTGAAACCGGCAAGCGCCGCGGCGAGGATCAGCACGTCGAGGCTCGGCATCGGGATCGTCATGCCGACGCCCACGAAGAACAGGGTGACGAAGAAGTCGCGCAGGCTCGTCACCTTGGCGGCCACGTCGAGCGCGTAGGGGAAGGTGGACAGCGACACGCCGGCCACCAGGGCGCCCATCTCGCGCGACAGATGCAGCGCTTCGGCGAACTCACCCATGAACAGGCACCAGGCGAGCGCCCCCACCAGCACCAGTTCGGGCAGCCGGGCGATGCGGAAGAAGAGCTTCGGCAGGAGATAGCGGCTGACCAGCAGCGCGGTCGCGACCAGGACGCCGACGCGGGCCAGCGAGATCAGGAGCACGCTGGCCCTGAGGTCGTTCAGGCTCGGCTGGACCGCCAGGAACAGGATCACGAAGAGGTCCTGCAGCACCAGGATGCCGAGCGTGATCCGGCCCGGCAGCGTGTCGAGCTCGCGCTTGTCGTAGAGCTGCTTGACGATGATCACCGTGCTGCTGAGCGCGGCCGCCACCCCGAGGTAAAGCGCGTCCCATTGGCCGCCGCCGAGCGGCAGCCCGATCAGCTTGAAGAACAGCACGCCCAGCACGCAGCAGCCGAAGATCTGGGCGCCGGCCCCGATGAGGATCACGGCGCCCGACCGCACGATCTTCTTCAGGTCGATCTCGAGGCCGATCATGAACAGCAGGAAGATGAGGCCGAGTTCCGAGATGACCGCGATCGTGTCCTGGGAACGGACCAGCTTGAGCCCGGACGGACCGATCAGGAAGCCGCCCACCAGATAGGCCAGGATAACGGGCTGGTTCACGAGCTGGGCCGCGACGCCCAGCACCCAGGCGGTCAACGTGCAGAGCGCCATATCATAGAGGAGGTCAGTCATGCCGCGCCGGCTCCCGGGTCCGGAAGATCCGATCCTAGCGCGGCCAAGGACCCGAACAAGCACGGCGGCCGGGCGGTCATGCGCGGGCCCTCACACGAGCCGGGACTGATCGAGCGCCGCCGCCACGAAGCTCGCGAACAGGGGGTGAGGCGCGAACGGTCGCGACTTCAGCTCCGGATGGTACTGCACGCCGATGAACCAGGGATGGTCCTCCAGTTCGACGGTTTCGGGCAGGGTGCCGTCCGGCGACAGGCCCGAGAAGCACAGGCCTTCGGCTTCCAGCCGCTCGCGATAGGCCGTGTTGACCTCGTAGCGGTGCCGGTGCCGCTCGGAAATCTCGGCCGCGCCGTAGATGCCGGCGATCCGGGAGCCCTCCTTCAACCGCGCCCGGTAGGCGCCGAGCCGCATGCTGCCCCCGAGGTCGCCCTCACGCGAGCGCTTCTCGAGCTCGTTGCCCCGCATCCACTCGGTGAGCAGCCCCACGACGGGCTCGCTGGTGGCGCCGAACTCGGTTGAGTTCGCGTCCGGCACGCCGCCCAGGCTGCGCGCCGCCTCGATCACGGCCATCTGCATGCCGAAGCAGATGCCGAAATAGGGGATCCTGCGCTCGCGGGCGAAGCGGGCCGCCCTGATCTTGCCCTCGGCCCCGCGCTGGCCGAAGCCGCCCGGCACCAGGATGCCGTGTACCCCTTCGAGGTGGGCCGCGGGATCGTCGCCCTCGAACACCTCGGCCTCGATCCAATCGAGATTGACGGCGACCCGGTTGGCCAGGCCGCCGTGCATGAGAGCCTCGTTGAGCGACTTATAGGCGTCCTTCATGCCCGTGTACTTGCCCACCACCGCGATGGTCACCTGCCCTTCCGGGTTGGCGACGCGCTCGGTCACGGCGTTCCACCGCGTCATGTCGGGTTTTGGGGCGGGATCGATCCCGAAGGCTGCCAGCACCGCGCGGTCGAGGCCGGCCGCATGGTAGGCGCGGGGAACGTCATAGATCGAGGACACGTCGCGCGCCTCGATCACGGCGTCCTCGCGGACGTTGCAGAACAGGCCGAGCTTGCGGCGTTCCTCGGCCGGGATCGGCCGATCGGTGCGGCACAGCAGGATATCGGGCTGCACGCCGATCGAGCGCAGCTCCTTGACCGAGTGCTGCGTCGGCTTGGTCTTGAGCTCGCCCGCGCTCGGGATGAAGGGCAGCAGGGTCAGGTGGACGTAGACCGCGTGGCCGCGGGGCAATTCGTTGCCGAGCTGGCGGATGGCCTCGAAGAACGGCAGACCCTCGATGTCGCCGACCGTGCCGCCGATCTCCACGAGAGTGAAGTCCACCCCCTCGTTGCCTTCCAACACGAAATCCTTGATGGCGCCCGTCACGTGGGGGATCACCTGGACGGTGCCGCCGAGATAGTCGCCACGCCGCTCCTTGGCGATAATCTCCTGATAGATCCGCCCCGCCGTGATGTTGTCGTCGCGCGTCGCGGGACGCCCGGTGAACCGCTCGTAGTGACCGAGGTCGAGGTCGGTCTCGGCCCCGTCGTCGGTGACGAACACTTCCCCGTGCTGGTAGGGGCTCATCGTGCCGGGATCGACGTTGAGGTAGGGGTCGAGCTTGCGCAGCCGGACCGAATAGCCCCTCGCCTGAAGGAGCGCGCCCAGGGCCGCGGAGGCAAGACCTTTGCCGAGCGAGGAGACCACACCGCCGGTGATGAACAGATACCGCGCCATGGGAACCCACGCTTATCCACTTTGGGACGGCTTGACGAGAACAAACCGCACCGATGGCCCGCATGACCGCCATGCCGACCGCATGGCCGGTGGAGAGCCGATTGTGCCGGTTGCCCGATTGACGACGCTTACTGGGACCTGGGCGCCTCGGGCAGCGCCGGCGCGGCCGGAACGGCGGTCGACCGCTGCTGTTCCAGCTGCTTCAACTGGTCGAGCGGCGTTCCGGTCGGCGCGGGCGTGCCCGGCTTCTGCTGCTGCGTGACGGCGCGGTCGAGGATCGATTTCGGCCCGCGGCTATAGCTCGCCAGCACGGTCAGCCCGAGGCTGGTGATGAAGAAGAGGGTCGCGAGGATCGCGGTGGCCCGGGTCAGCGCGTTGGCCTGGCCGCGGCCCGTCATGAACCCTCCGCCGCCGCCCACCCCCAGGGCCCCGCCCTCGGAGCGCTGCAGCAGCACGCTCGCGACCAAGGCGACGACGATCATCAGGTGAAACACGATCAGAACGGTTTGCATGGGGGCCCGAACGGAGGGCGAGCCGCGACGGCGCATCGCGGGAAATCGCAGGAAGCCGGGCTTCTACACTACCCCGGCCCCCAAGCCAATGCCGCCGACATCCGCGTCAGGGCCCCGAACTGAGGTCAACGACAGCCGGGTTCTCCCCTTCTCCCGCCGGGGAAAAGCGACTGCATTCGGTCAAGGGCGGTTGTGTGTTTCGAGGGTCGCTCCGGTGGAACGGCCGGGACGCGGCCGGTCCCGGACCGCGAGGCCGTCACCGGTAAACCGCCGCTATGGCGAGGAAATCCTTGGCCCTGAGGCTCGCGCCACCGATCAGCGCGCCATCGACGTCCGCGACCGCCATCAGGGCGGCGGCGTTGTCGGGCTTCACCGAGCCGCCGTACAGGATGCGGATCGCGGCCCCCTCGTCGGGCAACCGCGCCAGCAGGCGGGTGCGGATGAAACCGTGCATGGCGGCCACGTCGGCGGTGGTCGGCACCAGCCCGGTGCCGATCGCCCACACGGGCTCGTAGGCGATGACGGTCCGGGCCGCCGTGGCGCCGGGCGGCAGCGCGCCTTCTACCTGCGCGCCCACGATCTGCAAGGCCTGCCCGACATCCCGCTCGGCGCGGGTTTCACCGACGCAGATGATGGCGGTCAACCCGGCCCTGTGGGCCGCCTCGGCCTTGGCGCGCACCAGCGCATCGGTTTCGCCGTGATCGGCCCGACGCTCGGAATGGCCCACGATCACCAGGGAGGCCCCGGCGTCCCGCAGCATCTCGGCCGACACGTCGCCCGTGTGGGCACCGCTCGCCGGCACCGCGCAATCCTGCCCGCCGATCGCCACGCGTCCCGCGGCTTCGGCGACCGCGCGGCCGATCAGGGTCGCGGGCGGGCAGATCACGCAGGCCGCCTCGCCCGCCCCGCCGCCGTCTAGGGCTGCGGCGATGGCGGCGAGCTCGCCCAGCGAGGACCCGAGCCCGTTCATCTTCCAGTTGCCGACCACGAGGGGGATGCGAGACCGGGCCATGCGCGTATCCTTGACGATGAAACCTCGACACCCGAGCTACGCGGGGACGGCGGGGCAGGCAAGCCGCGACCGGTCACGCGGCATTCATCGGCACCCGTGCAGGTGACGCACGGGCGGCTTCGGCCTAAGCACGGCCGGGATGATTCCGCAGCGACAGGATCGGAATGGCGCATCAGGTAGCGGTGACGACGGCTGACGACGCCGAATCGGACCGGGTCGCGAAGGCGCTCATGTCCTTCGTTCGCGCCGAGTTCGAGGCGCCAGTCCACGCGGTCAGCGGGTTCATCGACCTTCTGATCGAGGACGCGCGCCAGGACGGCCTGGAACGCTATCGCAGCGACGCGGACAAGATCAAGGCCGCCGGCCTCAAGCTGGACGCCATCGTGACGCGACTGCTCGACGCCGAGGGCGAGGGTTACGCATCGGCGGCCGGCGAGGTCGAGGACCTGTCGAGCAAGGTCCGCCACGACCTGCGCACGCCCATCACCGCCATCCTGGGCTACGGCGAGATGCTGAGCGAGGAAGCGCGGGAGAACGGGCACGACGCCCTGTCGAGCACGCTTGATGGCATGCTCGACGCGTCGCGACGCCTGCTCGACCAGATCGACGCGATGGTGGACCTCATGCGGGCCCAGGCCACCGAAACCGCGCAGCCCGAGGAGCTGCCGGTCGATCCGCCCGCCGTGCAGCAGGCCGCGGAGGTCATCCGGTCGGTGCTGTTCGACCACCCCGTCCTGCAGACCTCCGTCACCGGCCGCGTCCTCGTGGTGGACGACAACGTGTCGAACCTGGACCTGCTGGCGCGCCGCCTCGCCCGCGACGGCCACACGGTGGAGACCTGCGCGTCGGGCGAGGAAGCGCTCGCGCGCCTGGACGCCGAGCCCTTCGACCTGCTGCTGCTCGACCTCATCATGCCGGGCCTGAACGGCATCGACGTGCTGCGGCACCTGCGGGCGCGGGAAACCACCAGGGCGTTGCCGGTCATCATGGTGTCGGCCATGGAGGAGGTGGACGGGGCGGTCCGCTCCATCGAGGCCGGGGCGGACGACTTCCTGTCCAAGCCGCTCAACCCCGTGCTGCTGCGCGCCCGGATCAATGCGGCCCTGGAGCGCAAGCGCCTGCGCGACCGCGACGTCGAGATCACCGAGCGGCTCGAACTGGAGCGCGAGCGGTCGGAGTCGCTGCTGCGCAACGTGCTGCCCGCTTCCGTGGTGGACCGCCTGCGGCAGGGCGAGACCGTGATCGCCGACTACTACGAGGACGTGACGATCCTGTTCTGCGACCTCGTGGGCTTCACGGCGCTCGCGGCAGAGCTCAAGGCCAAGGAAACCCTGGACCTTCTCAACGGCATCTTCTCGGAGTTCGACCGCCTGGCGGCCCAGAACGGGGTCGAGAAGATCAAGACCATCGGCGACGCCTACATGGTGGCGGGCGGCCTGCCCGAACCCCGGCCCGACCACGC
>CAXTEP010000001.1:26304-28584 GCA_964243125.1 uncultured Lichenihabitans sp.
GAGGACGTGGACGGCCTGCCCGACCTCATGAACCTGCTGCGGGGGGCGCCGCACCGCTTCATCCTGTTCTGCGACGACCTGTCGTTCGACGGCGACGACACGTCCTATAAATCGCTCAAGGCCGTGCTCGACGGCGGCATCGAGGGGCGGCCCGCCAACGTCGTATTCTACGCAACCTCCAACCGGCGCCACCTGCTGCCGCGCGACATGATGGACAACGAGCGCGCCACGGCCATCAATCCGGGCGAGGCCGTCGAGGAGAAGGTGTCGCTCAGCGACCGGTTCGGCCTGTGGCTCGGATTTCACAAGTGCTCGCAGGACGATTACCTCGCCATGGTGGCGGGCTACGCCGCAGCTTTCGGCCTCGATGTGCCGCGGGACACGCTCGCGGCCGATGCCTTGGAATGGGCGACGACGCGCGGGTCGCGGTCGGGGCGCACGGCATGGCAGTTCACCCTCGACCTCGCGGGCCGGCTCGGCGCCCGGATCGACACGGATTGATCCTGGGCGGTCGAACTGCGCCTGGGCGTCGCGGGCCGGGCGTTCCGCCGCGGCGGCCGGCATGACGCCCGGGGAACGGGCGGGCTTCGTCCGGGCGCATACGAGGCTGCGGCCCGTGCCGCTCGCGCCCGCCATCCGGCTGCATCTCGCCGACGAGGCAACGGCGCTGTGGCAGAAAACCGAGGACGAGATGGGCGCCATCGGCCTGCCGCCGCCCTTCTGGGCCTTCGCCTGGGCGGGTGGGCAGGTGCTCGCCCGCTACCTGCTTGATCGTCCCGGTCTGGTGGCCGGGCGCCGCGTGCTCGACTTCGCGGCGGGCTCCGGACTGGTCGGCATCGCGGCCGCACGCTGCGGCGCAGCCGCCGTGGAGGCCAGCGAGATCGACGACTTCGCGGCGAGCGCCATCGCGCTTAATGCCGCCGCCAACACGGTGTCGGTCACGGTGCGGGCCGGTGACGTCGTCGGCAGCGACGAGGGCTGGGACGTGGTGCTGGCGGGCGACATCAGCTACGAGCGCGACATGGCGGCGCGCGCCACCGCCTGGCTGCACGGCCTCGCCCGGCACGGCGCCCTGGTGCTGATCGGCGACCCGGGCCGGAGCTACCTCGCACGTGACCTGCTGGAGTCCGTGGCCTCCTACGATGTGCCGGTCACGCGCGACCTTGAGGATGCCGACGTGAAGACCTCGGGCGTGTGGCGGTTCCGCGATCAGGCTGGTGCGTAAGCGGCCGGCCGGCCCAACTGATCACGCCTCTCGCCCCGAACCGGCCGAAGGGCGATCCAGGGCTCTCACCCCCGGCCCGACCTCGACGGGCTCGGGGCAGGAAGACCGGCGGCCGCGCAGGGCACCGCCGCGATTTGGCCGAACTCGGCAGGCATCGCGTCGGTATGGCTCGCGTCGCGCGCCGCCCTCAACGAGGAGCAAGCCCCTGCCAGGACGACGGACCCGGTTCGCGGCGGCGCTGGCCACGCTCGTGCTCGCCGGCACGGTCGGTGCGGCGCCGGCCGGAGCGCACCCGCACGTCTTCGTGATCGCCCGGGAAACCGTGCTGTTCGACGCCGCCGGCCGGATCAACGGCATCCGCGCGGCGTGGACGTTCGACGACATGTACTCGTCCTTCGTGACACAGGGCCTCGGAGCGCCGGACCAGATCCTCACGGCGGACCAGCTCGCGCCGCTGGCCAAGACCAACGTCGATTCGCTGGCGGAGTTCGGCTATTTCACGGTCGCCAAGGTGGCCGGCAAGGCGGTCGAGTTCGGGACCCCGACCGATTACTCGCTGGATGAGGACAGGGACCGCATCGTCACGCTGCATTTCACGCTGCCCTTGAAAGACCCTGCTTCCGCGGGCCGGGCCTTCACTCTGCAGGTCTACGACCCGACCTATTTCGTGTCGTTCGATTTCGCCGACAAGGACCCGCTCGCGCTCCGGGACGCGCCCGCGGGCTGCTCGGTCAGCGTCGGCAAGCCCAAGTCGCTCGAAGCCGGCGACCAGCAGAAACTGTCCGAAGCCTTTTTCGCCAACATGTCGCCCGGCATGGATTTCGGCATCAAGCTGGCGAGCCGCGCCGTGGTGGCCTGCCCGTGAGGGCCCGGACGCTCGCGGGCCTGGGCATCGCCGCGGCCGCCTGTGCGCTGGCCGCCCATCCGGCCTGGGCGCAGGCCCACAACCCGTTCGGGGTCGGCATTTCGGAGGGCGGCGGCAGCGCCGACGGGATCACGGGCTGGATCCTGAACCGGCAGGCGCTGTTCGAGCGGCAGCTTTCGGCGGCCGTGCG
>CAXTEP010000001.1:28684-38081 GCA_964243125.1 uncultured Lichenihabitans sp.
GGCGCCCTGGCCGCGGCCGCGGTGCTGGCCAGGGGCGCGGCGCTGAGGCTGGCGGCGCCGGGTAGCCGGCGCGGCCTGCTGCTGATCCGCGGCCTGGAAACCGCCGCGGCCCTGCTGGTGCTCGCCGTGGGCCTGTCGCTCTTCTTCGGCGTCACGGCCGTGGGCGGCGCCTGATCCCGGCCCGACGCGTGAGCAGGCCTGGGAACGACAGGCGTCACGGAGCCGGAACGATCCGGACCTGTACGCGAAGACCCGCGCCCACGCGGCGGCGCCTTAGAGCACTTTACCGGACCGCGACCGCCGCCCTGAGCGCTGCAGGCGCCTCGCCGTCGGTCGCCAGCAGGGTGTCACGCAAACGCGCGAGGTCGATGGGCTTGGTCAGGAACTCGTCGATCCCGGCCTCGAAACAGGCCTGCCGGTCGTCCTCGAACGCGTTGGCCGTGAGTGCCACGATGCGGGTCGGGGCCGCGCCCCGCGCCTGCTCGGCCCGGCGCAGCAGGCGGGCCGCCTCCTGCCCGCTCAGCCCCGGCATGGACAGGTCGAGCAGGATGGTGTCGAAAGCCGCGGTCTCGCCCCGCATGGCGGCCAGCGCGGCGTTCAGGGCCACGGGCCCGTCGGGCGCGTGGGTAACCTGCGCGCCGATGCGGTCGAGCATCTTGAGCATGATCATCGTGTTGATCTCGTTGTCCTCCGCCAGCAGGACACGGAGGTCCGAACGTCCCGACAGCGGCTTGACGGCCGGCACCGGCGCGGCCAGGGCCCTGTCGCCGTCGTGCCGGATCTGCTTGGTCAGCGACGCGGCGCGGACCGGCTTGACGAGCCAGCCCCCGAACGCGGTCGCGAGCTTCTGGCCGAAGGCGCGCCGCTCCATGGGCGAGAACAGCAGCAGGGCCCGGTCGACGCCGGCGCGGGCTGCCGCATCGGCGAGACTGTGGGTCGCAGCCTCGCCGAGCGCGCAATCTACCAGCAGGATGTCGGGCGCCGGGCCGGCGTCCAGGATCGCGACCCCCTGCTCGGCCGAGGTGGCCAGCGTCACGCGCCCACCGGCCTGCCCGAGGTTCTGGGCCAGGTAGGGCGCCTGGAACGGGGATTGCGCGACGATCAGCACGGCGGCGCCGTGCAGGTCCGGCAGCGCGGGGGTTTCGTGGCCGGTTCCGTCGGCGTTGGGTAGGTCGATCGAGAACCCGAAAACCGAGCCACCGCCGGGCCGGTCGGCGAGCGTCAGGGCGCCGCCCATGAGTTCCACCAGCCGGCGCGAGATGGCGAGTCCCAGCCCGGCCCCGCCGTGCTGCCGCGCGCTCTCGATGCTGCCCTGCTCGAACTCGTCGAAAATGGCGGCCCGGCGATCCGGAGGCACGCCCGGCCCGGTGTCCGACACGGAAATGTGCAGGCGGCCGCGCGGATCAACCGCGACCAGCACGCCGACCCCGCCCCGTTCGGTGAACTTGATCGCGTTGCCGGCGAGGTTGAGCACGATCTGCCGCAGCCTTGCCGGGTCGCCCACCCGCATCGGCACGACGTCCGGGGCGATGCGGGCCGCGACTTCGAGACCCTTTTCCTGGGCGCGGGGCCCGAGCAGTTCCACCACGCTTTCGACCAGCGCCTGGACGTCGAAGGGCTCGGCCGCGAGTTCCAGCTTGCCGGCCTCGATGCGGGACACGTCCAGAACCTCGCCGATCAGCGCGTTCAGGGCGCGGCCCGAGGTCTGGATCGCGTCCAGGTAGGCCTGCTGCTCGGGGTCGAGCGGCGTCGTACCCAGGAGTTCCGCCATGCCCAGGATGCCGTTGAGCGGCGTGCGAACCTCGTGGCTGACGGTCGCCAGGAACCGCGTCTTCTTGTGCGTGGCGGCCTCGGCGCGGATGCGCGCATCGCCCGCCGCCTTGATCTCCCACAGGTCGTCGGCGAGCCTTTCCTGGGCGGCCTTCACCCGCTCGGCCAGGCGCCGCATCCGAATACGGGCCAAGCAGGATTGGGCCAGCATCACGCCCCCGAATGCCGCGACGCCCCAGGCCGGGAGGCTGACGGAAACTAGGGCTGCGATGGGGTGGAACATCGGGGCGGCTGGGTTGTGCGCGGCCGGCTCTGCCGCACAACCCACGGTGCGCCCCAATGCTTGCAATTGCGTTGTGGTGGGGCGACGTTTCGCGCAACCGGACGAGCGGCATGCAGATTGCGGTGTCTCGCCGAGAGGTGACTACCGCCTTAGGCCACCTTGGCAAGTTCCGTATCGGCCGCGGCCAGGGCGGACACGAGCGCCGTGAGGCAGGTCGGGTCGAAGGCCTTGCCTCGGTCGGCCTCCATCACGGCCAGCGCGTCCCGCACCGGCATGGCGGCGCGATAGGGACGGTCGGCCGTGAGGGCGTCGAAGACGTCGGCCACGGATACGATCCGCGTTTCGAGGTCGATGGCGCAACCTGCGAGTCCGAGCGGATAGCCTTTCCCGTCGAGACGTTCGTGGTGTCCACCCCCGATGTGGGCCATGCCGCGGAAACTGGCGACGCGCGACAGGATCTGCTCGGACAGAACCGCGTGGTTGCGCATCGCGCGCCATTGGTCCTCGTCCAGCTTGCCGTTCTTGTCCAGGATGGTGTTGGACACGCCGAGCTTGCCGATGTCGTGGAGCAGCGCGGCGCGCTTCAGCCAGCGCCGCTTGGCGGGGCTGTGGCCCAGTTCGGCCGCGACCATATCGGCGTAGACCGCCACGCGCTCGGAATGGCCGGACGTGAACGGGCTCTTGGCGTCGATGACCTTGGCAAAGGCGAGCGCGATGTCGTCCAAGTAGTCGTCGTCCACCGTGATCGTGTCGCGCGCGGGTTCGAGCCCGAACACGGCCGCCTCCACATCGGCCGATCCCAAGGTCGCCCAGAAGACGTCCGCCTCCGCGGCGCGCTCGAACCATGCGACGATCTGTGGGTCGAACCACGTTCCGGACCGGGCCCGGACTTCGTTCATCGCGGCTTCGCGGCCCGAGGAGGTGTGAAAGACGTCGACGATCTGCGCCAGCAAAGCGATGCGGGCGTAGAGCGGAATGGCCGGACCGGACAGATGGTCCGGCCGACCGGCGCCGTTCCAGTGTTCGTCCAGGGCGTGGATCCCATCGCAGACGGCCCGGGGAAATCGCAGGCGGGCTGCGATCTCGGCACCGCGCTGGCAGCGGGTCTCGATCAGGTTGTCGGCGATCTCGCCCCCGTTCCTCATGATGCCGAGGATGGCTCGGAGCCGCTCGGCCAAACCGGCTTGCAGACCCGTATGCGAGAACACGAAGCCCAAGACCTTCGGCAGGCTGTCGCTGACAGTCTTGAAGTCGCGCTTGAACCCGATATCGTCCGATAGATAAAGCTGGCAGATACGCGCGGCATTGCTGGAGCAGCCCAGGTCTTTCAGCATGACGGTGTAGAAGAGTTCCCAAAGTTCTTTCGGAGACAGTCCCATCGCGAGCCCGACATGAACGCCGATCCAGGTTGAGCGGACGCAATGTCCCGGCGGCTGCCCTTCGGTCAGATCAAGGGCAAGGCTCAGCGCCCCGAGCAATTCCGACAGACGCACGGTCTGCCCGGTCGAAGTCCTTGCATCGGGTGGCTGAAGCGTCATGGCGGTCGCCCGGTCGTAGGAGACCGCAGGATGCCGTGGCGTCAACTAAGACGGCGTTCACGGCCGCAGTCCATTTCGAACCAGTTCCGACCCGATTATTGAAGCATGTCTTCAGGCTCGCGACCGCGGCGCCGCCCTGCTTGACCGAAGCTTGGACGAGCCGTCAGCAACGAAAGAGGCCGCTCGCGTTGCCACGAGCGGCCCAAGTCTAGGGAGGAAACGCCCAAGGAGGGCATGCGCCGCCGAAGCAGCGCGACGCCCATATGCACCTGTTCCCCCGCCGCCGCCATGCCCAAGGCGACATGGCAGCTCTGCGGGTCAGGCGCTCTGCTGGTCGACCAGCAAGGTCGCAGCATCCTCGTCGGTCACGAGGGCCGTGGCGTAGCGGCCGCGCAGCATGGCGCCGATCGCCTCCACCTTGTCGCGGCCGCCCGCCACGCAGATCCGCTGAGGGATCTGCCTGATCTCGTCCAGCGTCAGGCCGATCATGCGGTCGTCGAGGTCGCCCAGGACCGGCGCCCCGTCCCGGCCCACGAAGCGGCCCGCCAGCACGCCCACGGCGCCGAGGTCGGCGTACAGGTGCCCGATCTCGGGGGTCACGTAGCCGCTGCGGGACGGCAGGCTGGCCCGGTCCAGGCTCGCGATGCCGAACAGGATCTTGTTGCACGAGCGCAGCAGGTCGAACTGCTTCACCAGCGTCGGCTCGGCCATGAGGATCTCCTTGACCTCGCGGCGCGACACGATCCCGGGTGCGTGCAGGTTCACGCAGCGCGCCCCGAGGCGCTGCGCGATGGTCGAGGTGCAGAACTCGGGCGAGAAGTCCTCGGTGCTGATGGCGCTTCCGGCGATCTGCACGATCGACACGCTCGGCAGCGACATCGGCGGCAGCGCGTTGGCGAGCGCCAGCACGGTCGATCCCCAGGCGACGCCGAGCACGTCGCCGGGCTCCAGGCTCTGGCCCAGAAGGCGCGAACCCGCCCGGCCCACCCGTTCCGCCGCGGTGGCCGGGTCGCGACCCGGCACGACGGTGCAGCCCTGCAGGCCGTAGCGTTCGGCCAGCAGCCTCGCGGCCCGCACCGTTTGCAGGTGGAGCGGCGACACGGTGATGGAGACGATGTCGCGGTTGCGGGCATCCTGGAGCAGGTTGATGACCGTGGCGCGCGACACCCCGAGCCGTTCCGCCACGTCCTCCTGCGTCATTCTTTCCTCGTAGTAGAGCCACGCGGCCCAAACGACCGGATCCGAGGCGAACTCGGGCGGCGGGGTCGCCACCTTGCGGCGGACGTGCGGCGCGGACCGGGAACTCATCGACAGCCCGCCATCGTGGTGCCTCCCCCGGTCGACCTGTTCCCGCCCCCGATAACGACAGGCCGAGCCCCGCGCGGTCGCCGCGGGACCACTGATTGGGCCGGATCGGGACATGAAACACGGTTGACAGCGAACCGGCCAAGCGTCAGTCTACAACAAAAGCCACAAGAAGTTGACACTTGTTTCGCGCCGGCTTGGATGGGAGAAACGATGAGGGTTTGGGTTCTTCCGGCCCGGAAGCCGCAGTGACGGCCGCCGCATTCCCGGCGCGTCCGGTCCGTCGCCTCGTCGTGCCGCGGTTCCTGACGGCCGAACATCCCCTGCCCTGGCTCCTGCCCATCACGGCAGTGCTGACCGTGTTCGGGATCTACCCGCTGGCCTATTCGGTCTGGCTGTCGTTTCACCGCCGCAACGTCGTGTCCCATCAGCTCGTATACAGTGGCTCCGCGCAATGGGAGCGCCTGTTCCACGACGCGCGCGCCTGGCACGCGCTGGGCGTCACGCTCACCTACGCGCTGCTGGCCCTCGCGTTCCAGCTGGTGCTCGGCATGGCGATCGCCCTGCTGCTCGACACGGACCGGCGCGGCTACGGGGTTCTGCGGGCCCTGATGACGCTGCCGCTCGTGGTGCCGCCAGCCGTCACCGGCATGATGTTCCTGCTGATGCAGGACGGGTCGTTCGGCGTGCTGAGCTTCTACCTCTACCACCTCGGGCTCGCTTCGCCCGCCGCACCGATCCTGGCCAACCCGAACACGGCCCTGTTCGCGGTGCTGGCCGCCGACGTCTGGCAGTGGACGCCCTTCATGGTGCTGATCCTGATGGCGGGCCTGCGGGCGCTGCCCAAGGACCCGTTCGAGGCCGCGATGATCGACGGCGCGACCTCGTTCCAGATGTTCCGGCGGCTGACCCTGCCGATGATGAGCAAGGTGATCGCCGTGGCGGTGCTGATCCGCGGCGTCGACCTGTTCCGCATCTACGACTACATCTACATCATCACGGGCGGCGGGCCGGGAACGCAGACCGAGAGCCTGTCGTTCTACGCGGGCCGGATCTACTTCACCGGCGACTTCCCCTATGCGGCGACGCTGTCGCTGCTGGTGCTGGTCGCGCTGATCTTGGTCGCCAACGTCTTCGTCCGGCTGTTCAAGGTGCGGTTCTGATGGAGCCGACCCTGGCCCGGCGCGTGATCCGCGACATCGCCGCCGTGCTGGTGGTCGCGGTGTTCATGTTCCCGATCGCCTGGTGGGCCCTGGCGTCGATCAAGCCCTATTCGGCGATCTTCGATCCGACGGGCCCGGTCTACGTCGATTTCAAGCCGACCCCGGACAACTACCGGGTGACGCTGCTCGGGGTGTCGCGCGTCGAGATCGGCCTCGAGCAGGGCGGCGACGCCGCGGGCGTGATCAAGGGCGGGGCCAATTCCTACGACTCGCGCCAGTCGCTGGTGGACAGCGCCGTGATCGCGGTCGGCTCGACCGCGCTCGTGCTGGTGCTCGCGACGCTGGCCGCCTACGCGCTGTCGCGGCTCGAGTTCAAGGGGCGGCAGAACTTCCTGTTCTGGGTCCTGTCGCAGCGCTTCATGCCGCCCATCGCGGTGGTGATCCCCATCGTCTTCATGTTCCGCGACCTCGGCCTGCGCGACACCTACCTGGGCCTGATCCTGGTCCACACGCTGATCAACCTGCCCCTCGCGGTGCTGCTGCTGAAGTCCTTCTTCGACGACGTGCCCAAGGACGTCGACGAGGCCGCCATGATCGACGGCGCCACCCGCTTCCAGACCTTCTGGAAGGTCATCCTGCCCATGGTGCGGGGCGGCGTCGCGGCGTCGGCGGTCCTCTGCTTCGTGTTCTCGTGGACCGAGTTCCTGCTGTCGCTGTTCCTCACGACCTCGATCCGCACCATTCCGGTGAAGATCTCGACCTTCGTGACCTCGACCGCGACCGAGTGGGGCTTCATCACGGCGCTGGGCACCACGGCCATCGTGCCGAGCTTCATCTTCATCCTGCTCGTGCAGAAGCATCTGGTTCGCGGCCTGACGCTCGGCTCGTTGAAGGATTGAGGCCCGGACGGGAAGATAACAACACCAAGGGACAGGAACCATGAGCTTCAAGGAACACGACAAGCAGACCTTCGTGGTGGACGCCTGCAACGACTTCACCCGGCGGCGCATCACCAAGCGCGACTTCATGCGCAAGATGGCCCTGGCCGGCATCGGCTTCTCGTCGTTCGGCGCGGGGTTCTTGGGCGGCAACCGTCCCATGCGCGGCTTCAAGGGCGCCTGGACCGACGAGGCGCGGGCCCAGAACACCGACATGATGAAATGGCTGGCCGACGTCGGCCAGAAGTACAAGGGCACCAAGATCCGCTACACCAGCGAGGCGACCCCGCCCACGATCGTGGCCAACCAGCTCGCGGCCGGCGAGTTCACCAAGGCCACCGGCATCGAGGTGGAGGTCGAGATCGTGCCGCTCGAGCAGGTGCTGGCCAAGGCCACGCAGGACGTGCAGGGCAAGCTCGGCACCTACGATCTCTACTACCTCGACCAGTCGTGGATGGCGACCTTTTCGGACGACGTGGTCAATCCGCGCGAATACTACGATCAGAACAAGACGCTGGCCATGCCGGGCTTCGACTGGGACGACTTCTCCCAGCCGCTCGTCGACGGCATCGCCATGTACAACGGCAAGCAGTGCGGCATCCCGTTCGACATCCCGATCTTCATCATGATGTACCGCAAGGACATCATGGAGAAGCACAAGCTGCAGGTGCCCAAGACCATCGACGAGTACCTCCAGGCCGTGAAGGCCATCACCGAGGCCGAGAAGGGGAACGGCATCTACGGCACGGCCTGCCAGGCGAAGTCCGGGCACTACTCGCTCGAATGCGACTGGACCTTTGCGCTGTGGAGCCATGGCGGCTCGATCTTCAACAAGGACAAGAAGTTCGTCGGCAATGACGAGCAGGGCGTGGCCGGCCTGAAGTTCTACCAGGAGCTCGTCAAGGCCTCGCCACCTTCGACCACGACCTGGACCTGGGACGGCCAGGGTCAGGCGCTGACCCAGGGGCAGGCCGCGATGGCGATCACCTGGGGCGAGGATTTCCCCGGCTTCGACGCCAACGACTCCAAGGTCAAGGGCCTGTTCGAGGCCGTGCCGGCCCCCAAGGAGGTTCCGGGCCGGCGCGCCGCGGCCAATTGCGGTTTCAACGAGATCCCGGCGGTCGGTCACCAGGGCGGCTCCACCATCTCGCTGTCCAACTATTCCAAGAACAAGGAAGCCGCCTGGCTGTTCATGCAGTGGGTCTGCTCCAAGGACGTGATGGCGCGGGTGTCGACGCTCGGTGGCGGCGCCTCGCCGATGCGCAACTCGTCCTTCACCGACCCGCGCGTGAAGGCCAAGGCGGTGGTGGGCCCGGGCACGACCCGGCACTTCGACGCGATCAAGTACACGATCGACAACCAGATGGGGTCCGAGCCCGACATGCCGATCTGGGCCGATCTGTCCAGCAACGACATCCCGGTGGAGCTCGGCAAGCTGCTCACGGGCCAGTCCTACGGCGGTGACCCCAAGCAGGCGCTCGACGCCATCGCCGTGATCGTCGATGGCAAGGTCAAGGACGCGGGCCTGCTTTGACGCCAAACCCAGGGGAGCGGGCCGCGCCGGTCCGCTCCCTCCCCGGCCCAAGACAAGCACCCAAGCGAGCCGATGTCGCCTGACCTCGTGATCGGCGTGGATTGCTCCACGTCCGCAACCAAGGCGATCGCCTGGGACCGCTCGGGCAACGCGGTCGCGCAGGGCCGCGCGTCCCTGGTGCTCGACAACCCGCAGCCCGGCTTCTTCGAGCAGGACCCCGACCAGTGGTGGTCCTCGACCGCGGCGGCGCTGCGGGCCGTGACCGCGCAGGTCGACGCGTCGCGGGTCGCGGCGCTCGCGGTCGCCAACCAGCGCGAAACCTTCGCGCTGTGCCGGCGCGACGGCGAGGCGGTCCGGCCCGGCACCGTCTGGCTCGACGAGCGGTCCCGCGCTCAGGTCCAGCAATTCGGCGAACGGTTCGGGGCCGAGCGTCTGCATGCCATCTCGGGCAAGCCGCTCGACGTCATCCCCTGCCTGTTCCGCATGATCTGGCACGCCGAGCACGAGCCGGACCTCCTGGCCCGGGCCGAGGTGATCGCCGAGGTGCACGCTTTCGTGGCCTTCCGGCTCACGGGCGACTGGGCGACCTCCACGGCCTCGGCCGATCCGATGGGCGTGCTCGACATGCGCGCCATGACGTGGTCGAGCGAGATCCTCGCGGCGGCCGGCATCGACCCGGCGCGCTTCCCGCGGCTGGTCAGGCCGGGACAGGTGCTGGGCACGGTCACGCCGGCGGCCGCCGCAGCCACCGGGCTCATGACCGGCACGCCCGTGGTGGCGGGCGGCGGCGACGGGCAATGCGCCGGAACGGGCGTCGACCTGTCGAGGCCCGGCGACGCCTACGTCAATCTCGGGACCGCGGTCGT
>CAXTEP010000001.1:38181-56122 GCA_964243125.1 uncultured Lichenihabitans sp.
GTGGTGGCGGGCCTGTCGGGATCGACGCGGCGCGGCGACGTGTACCGGGCGCTGCTCGAAGGCATCGCGCTGGAGCAGGCGGCCGCCACCGACCAGGTCGCGGCCGCGACCGGCATCGCGATCGAGCGCTACATCGCTGTGGGCGGGGGCGCGGCTTCGGACCTGTGGCTCCAGATCCTCGCCGACGCCGCGAACCGGCCCGTGACCCGCTCCCGGACCGTGGAAGCCTCGTCGCTCGGCGCCGCCATGGCGGCGGCGGCCGGCGCGGGCTGGCACGGCTCGATCGCGGAAGCCGCGGCCGCAATGGCGGGCGAGACGGTGCGCACCTTCGAGCCCGACCCTCGGCGCGTCGAACGCTACGCGGAGCTGAAGGCCTTGTTCACCGACCTGTGGCCAACGCTGGCCGCGTGGAACCGGCGGCTCGCGGATTTCACGGAACGGTGCGATGCCTGAACCTACCGACTGGAACGCGCTGATCAAGGACGTCGTAGCCGGGCGCTGGCTCGCGCCCGACACCGGGCAGGCCGCGAGCCTGCCGTTCAGGACGATTCGGCTCGAGGAATCGACCGAGGGCCGGGAAGCCGAGTGGATCGCGCCGCTCGGCCTGGGCGATCGGCTGGCCGTCGTGTCCGACGCCAATACGGTCGAGGTGATGGGGCGCCGCGTGGCCCGGGCGCTCCGCTCGATCGCCACCGTGGACGAGGTCGTGCTGCCCGACGGCCTTCACTGCGACGAGGCGACCGTGGCGCTGGTGCGCGAGCGCACGCGCCACGCCGACGGCGTGGTGGCGGTGGGGTCGGGCGTCCTCAACGACAGCTGCAAGCACGCGACCTTCGGGGACGGCCGGCCCTACGCGGTGTTCGGCACCGCCGCTAGCATGAACGGCTACGGCGCCACCACGGCCTCAGTCACCCTGGACTCGGGCCTGAAGGTGTCCCTTCCGTCCCACGCGCCGCGCGGCATCATCCTCGACCTGTCCGTTTCGGCCGCGGCGCCGCCGTGGCTGACCGTGGCAGGCCTGGGTGACAGCCTGTGCCGCTCGACCGCCCAGATCGACTGGTGGGCGTCCCACCGCCTGTTTGGCACCACCTACTCGCCCACGCCCTACGCGCTCCAGGCCGGCGACGAGGCGCTGATGATCGAGCGCGCACCCGGCCTCGCACGCCACGACATGGCCGCGGTGGGCAGCCTCCAGCGGGTGCTGACGCTCTGCTCGATCGGCGTCGCCTTCACGGGCACCTCGCACCACGGCTCCATGGGTGAGCACCAGATCTCGCACTGGATCGACATGTTCGCGGGCGACCGGCACGGCGGCAGCAAGCATGGCCACCAGGTGGGCGTGGCGTCGCTCGCCATGGCGCGGCTGCAGCAGGCTCTCCTGGCACGCGACACGGCCCCGACGGTCAGGCCCACGCTCGTGGACGAGCCCGCCATGATGGCGCGCTACGGCGCCGTGCTCGGGCCGCTCTGCATCGCCGAATCGCGTAAGACGGCGCTCGACGCGGAAGGCGCCGCGGCCTTCAACGACCGGCTGGCCGGTCTCTGGCCCACCCTCCGGCAGGAACTCGCCCCCATAACGATGGACCCCGACACGATGGAGGCGACGCTGCGGGCCGCGGGCGGCCCCACCAACGCCGACGAGCTCGGCCTGCCCCGCGACCTATGGCGCGACGCCATCCGGTTCGCGCGCGACGTCCGCGGCCGCTGGTCGTTCCTGAACCTCGCGGCCGATGCCGGGATGTTAGACGATTTCCTGGCCGGGGAAGCGTGATGCGTCGCCTCGCACACATCGTGCACACCGTCGACCGGATCCTGGACGGTCGGGCCGGCACGACCCATCCGCACGAAAAGGCCTGAACCGACATGGCGAACGTCACCATCAGCGGCATCCGCAAGGCCTACGGGGACCTGGAGGTGATGCACGGCATCGACCTCGAGATCCCGGACGGGCAGTTCGTGGTCCTGCTCGGGCCTTCGGGCTGCGGGAAGTCGACGCTGCTGCGCATGATCGCGGGTCTCGAACCCATCACGTCGGGTGCGATCTCGATTGGCGGCATGACCGTCAACGGCATGCATCCGAAGGACCGGAACATCGCCATGGTGTTCCAGAACTACGCGCTCTACGCCCACATGAGCGTATTCGACAACATGGCGTTCTCGATGCAGCTCAAGAAGCTGCCCAAGGACGAGATCAAGGCCAAGATCGACTGGGCGTCGGGCATCCTCAACCTCAAGCCCTATCTCGAACGCTACCCCCGGCAGCTGTCCGGCGGCCAGCGGCAGCGGGTCGCCATGGGCCGCGCCATCGTGCGCGACCCGGCCGTGTTCCTGTTCGACGAGCCCCTGTCCAACCTCGACGCCAAGCTGCGCGTCCAGATGCGCAACGAGATCAAGGAGCTGCACCAGCGCCTGAAGACCACGACGGTTTACGTCACCCACGACCAGATCGAGGCCATGACCATGGCGGACGTGATCTGCATCATGAAGGACGGCCGCATCGAGCAGATCGGCCGGCCGCTCGACGTCTACGACCGTCCCGCCAACCTGTTCGTGGCCGAGTTCATCGGCTCGCCGGCCATGAACATGCTCCGCGGCGAGGTGGCGGCCGAGAACGGCCGTCCCGTGCTGCGGTCGGGGGGCCTCGCGGTGCCGCTACCGGACGGCGCCCGCGTCACGGCCGGGCAGTCGATCGTCTACGGTATCCGGCCCGAGCACCTGCGCGTGTCGGGTGGGGACGGTGCGCTCGCGGCCCGCGTGTCGATCGTCGAGCCAACTGGACCGGAGATCCACATCTACGCCGAGGTGGCCGGGATCGAGGTCTGCGCCGTGACGGCCGATCGCGTCATGCCGACCCCCGGCGCGCCGATCGGCCTCGCGCCGCAACTCGATCGCGTGCACCTCTTCGACCAGGCTTCGGGGCAGTCGCTGCATGGCTAGGATCGTCATTCTCGGCGCCGGCGTCATGGGCTCGGCCCTGGCGGTCCCGATCGGCCACGGCGGCCACGTGGTCGACCTCGTGGGCACGCACCTCGACCGCGGCATCGTGGGCGCGGTCGCGGCCGGCCTCCCGCATCCGGGGCTCCGCGCGGTGCTCGGCCCGCACGTGTCGGCCCATCCCTGGACCGCCTTCCCCGAGGTCATGCGGCACGAACCGGACCTGCTCGTGTTCGGGGTTTCCTCCGTGGGGGTCGAGTGGGCGGTCGAGCAGGCCGCGGCGGTCCTGAAACGCCCCCTGCCCGTGCTGATGATCACCAAGGGGCTGGTGGGCACCGGCGAGGCCATCGAGGTCTTCCCCGCCCTGGTGGCGCGCGAGTTGCAGCGGCGGACCGGGTTCGCGGTGCCCGTGATGGCGATCGGCGGTCCCTGCATCGCGGGCGAACTGGCGGTCGGCCGCGACACCGCCGTGGTGGTCACGGGTCGGGACCCCGACCCGCTGGACCGGGTGCTCGCCCTCCTCGACGCGCCGTTCTATCACACGACCACCAGCCCCGACGTGGTCGGGGTCGAGGTCTGCGCGGCGTTCAAGAACTTCTTCGCCCTGGCGGTCGGGGCCGCGGCGAGCGTCGTGGACCGCACCGGGCCCGCCGCCAACGGGGCCGCGGCCCACAACGTCGTGGCGGCGGTCTTCTCGCGCGCCCTTGGCGAACTGGCGCTCCTGGCCGAGGCGCTGGGGGGACGGCGGGACACGGCGTTCGGGCTGGCGGGCGTGGGCGACCTGCACGTGACTTGTCAGGCCGGCCGCAACAGCCGTATGGGCCGCCTGCTGGGACAGGGCGCGGTCTATTCCCGAGCCAAAGCCCAATCGATGCCCAACGACACGGTCGAGGGGGCCCAGCTCGCCGTGACGCTGGGGCCGACCCTGGAAGCCATGATGGGCCGGGGCGCGCTGCCGGCGGAGCAACTGCCGCTCACGCGGGCCATCCTCGATGCCGTGCTGCGCGACGAGCCGCTGGACGGGGACGCGCTGAAGCGCCTGCTCTGAACCGCGGCGAGTCGGGGAGCGGCCCCGCCTCCGGTTTTTCGGTCAGCAGCCCCCCACCGTCACCACACCGCGCGGGCCACCCCGGCGCGCGCGCGCGTCACATTGTCGATGAACTGGCGCGCGCTTTCGGCCCAGGTATGGCGCAGCGCGAAGGCCCGGGCCTCCCCGGGCTGGACCGCGAGGGCGCCGCGGCAGGCCCTGCCCAGATCCTCGTCCAGCACGCCGGCCTCGCTGTCGCCCACCACGTCGCGCGGGCCCGGGACCGGGTAGGCGGCCACCGGCAGGCCGCTCGCCAGCGCTTCGAGCAGCACGATCCCGAACGTGTCGGTCCGGCTCGGGAACACGAACGCGTCGGCGCTGGCGTAGACCCGCGCGAGCGCTTCCCCGGTCCGCACGCCCAGGAAGACCGCGCCGGGGAACCGGTCCTGCAGGCGCCGGCGCGCCGGCCCGTCGCCCACCACCACCTTCGAGCCCGGCAGATCGAGCGACAGGAAGGCGTCGAGGTTCTTCTCCACCGCGACCCGCCCGACGTAAAGGAAGATCGGGCGGGGCAGGTCCAGCACCGAATGGGATCGCGGCCGGAACAGGTCGGTGTCCACGCCCCGCGACCAGCGCATGAGGTTGCGGAACCCGCGCCCGCGCAACTGCTCGGCCACGCTGGGGGTCGACACCATGGTGCCGGCCCCGCCGTTGTGGAACCAGCGCAGCGCCGCGTAGGTCAGCCGCCGCGGCACGGGAGCGCGCGCCGCGAGATAGTCCGGGTATTGCGTGTGGTAGCTCGTGGTGAACGGCACGTGGGCGCGGCGGCAGAGCGCGCGCACCGAAAGCCCGAGCGGGCCCTCGGTCGCGATGTGGATGTGGTCCGGCCGGAGCGCCGCGACCCGGCGCTCGACCGCCGACGGCAAGGCGACCGCGAGCCGGATGTCGGGATAGGTGGGCAGGCTCACGCTGGTGAAGCCGTCCGGCGTCAGGAACGCCACCGAGGCGCCCAGGCGCTGCGCTTCCGTCGCGACGGCCTCGATGGAACGCACGACGCCGTTGACCTGCGGGTGCCAGGCATCGGTCGCGACGACGATCCGCATCAGGCCGCGATGGTGGCGCGTTCCTCCGCGGTCTCGTCGGCCTTGGCGGACCGTTCCGCCTCGGGTTCGAGCCAGCGCAGGATCTCGATGCGGCCGTCGTGGTGTTCCACCGCGACCGAGCAGGACTCGACGAAGTCGCCGATGTTCACGTAGGTGACACCGGCGATCTCGCGCAGGGCCGCGTGGTGGATGTGGCCGCAAACCACGCCGTCGACCTGCATCCGGGCGGCCTCCTCCGACAGGGCGGTTTCGAACGAACCGATGAAGCTCACGGCGTTCTTGACCTTGAGCTTGGCCCAAGCCGAGAACGACCAGTACGGAAAGCCGAGCCGGCGACGCACGACGTTGAAGCCCGTGTTGGCCCTGAGCGCCGCCCCGTAGGCCCAGTCGCCCAGCAGAGCCAGCCACCGCGCGTGTCGCACCACGATATCGAACTGGTCACCGTGCGTGACCAAGAACCGGCGGTCGTCGGCCGTGACGTGGACGGCGCGGCTCATGATCTCGATGCCGCCGAACGTGTAGCCCACGTAGTCGCGGGCGAACTCGTCGTGGTTGCCGGGCACGTAGATCATGCGGGAGCCCTTGCGCACCTTGCGCAGCAGCTTCTGGACGATGTCGTTGTGGTTCTGCGGCCAGTACCATCCCGAGCGCAGCCGCCAGCCGTCCACGATGTCACCCACGAGGTAGATGGTATCGGCGTCGTGGTGCTTCAGGAAGTCGAGCAGCAGGGCCGACTGACACCCCCTCGTCCCCAGATGAAGGTCCGAGAGGAACAGGGTGCGATAGTGCCTGACGGTGTCGTTCATGGCTGGTTCCGGCTGCTCCGGATCATGTCACGGTGATGCACCGGTACGCATTGCATTGGTGTGACATCGATGTCGCGTTTGAAAGGTGCGGCCGCTCGCGGCTGGGGAAAACCGCGGACAAACACGGCCGGCGCAGCAAATCGGCAACGATCGGGAAGGGTCGAGTATCGAGCCGCGCGGCAAGCGACGCGTTCGATAACTCGAACGAAATCGCCTATATTAACAAACGGGGGTGGGGACGCGGGCGTTCCGCGCCCGCCGACGCGGTCGGCCGGACGGGTGGTTGCAGATGGGTGTGGAAGGGCAGGACAAGGCCAAGGTGCTGGAAGCCGGTGCCCTGGGGGTGTCGAGCCAGCTCGGCAAGACGGTGCAGCGCCTGCGCAAGGCGAGCGGCCTGTCGCTGTCCGAACTGTCCGAGCGGGCGGGCGTCGCCAAGTCGATCATCAGCCAGATCGAGCGCAACGAGACGAACCCGACGCTGGCCACGATCTGGCGCGTCGCGCAGGCTCTCGACGTGTCGATCGAGCGCATGCTGCAGGCGGCCGACGACGAGCCGTTCGTGGAAAAGTCCAGCCGGGGCGACACGCCCCTGCTCGTGTCGGACGACGGGCGCTGCCGGCTGGCCATCACGGGCTGGATCAAGACGGTCGAATGGCTGCAATGGTACGACTTCCAGGCCGACCCGGGCGGCATTCTGGAGTCGGAAGCGCACCAGCGCGGGTCCATCGAGTGCCTGTCGGTGATCGAAGGCGAGCTCGAGGTGGAGGTCGCGGGAACGCGCGATCGGGCGCGGGCGGGAGAAACGCTGCGCTACCGCTGCGACAGGCCGCATACGATCCGCAACCGCGCCGCCGCCGCGGCACGGGCCACCATGGTCTGCATCCTGAGGGCCGCCGTGATGGAGTGAGGTGGTGCGCCCGTCAGGCCGCCCGATCGCCGTTCACGGCGAGGCAAGCCGCCCCCGTCATCCCCACAGGTCAGGCCCGGGCGGGTGCACCACCGATCCCTCGTAGCGAAGCCCGTGCTCGCGGTCGCGCGCGAGCAGCAGGGGGCCGTCGAGGTCGACGAAGCGGGCGCGGGGCGTGAGCAGCATGGCGGGCGCCATGGCGAGCGAGGTCGCCACCATGCAGCCGACGAGAAGCCCGAACCCGAGCGTCTCGGCCTCGTCGGCCAGCGCGAGCGCCTCGGTCAGCCCGCCCGTCTTGTCGAGTTTGACATTGATCACGTCGTAGCGGTCGCGCAAGGCCGCGAGTCCCTGTCGGGCATGCACGCTCTCGTCGGCGCACACCGGCACCGCGCGCCGCACGCGCCCGAGCGCGGCGTCGCGTCCGGCGGGAAGCGGCTGCTCCACGAGCGCCACGCCGCTCGCCTCGCAGGCCGCGAGGTTGGGTTCAAGGTCCGCCTCGGTCCAGGCTTCGTTGGCGTCGACGATCAGAACCGCGTCGGGCGCTGCGGCCCGCACGGCCCGCAAGCGGTCCGGGTCGCCCGGGCCGCCCAGCTTGATCTTGAGAACCGGACGGTCTGCCGCGGCCCGGGCCGCTTCCGCCATGGCGTCGGGCGCGCCGAGCGACAGCGTGAAGGCCGTGGTGGCCGGGCCGAGCCGGTGCAGCCCCGCCAAGGCCTCGGCCCGCAGGCCCAGCCGCTTGGCGTCGAGATCCCACAGCGCGCAATCGAGCGCGTTGCGGGCCGCGCCCGGCGGCAGCAGGTCCTGCAGCCGCACGCGGTCGGCACCGTCCTCGATGGCCGGGCGCACGGATTCGATCTGCGCCAGCACGCTGTCGGGGAACTCCCCATAGCGTGCGTATGGCACGCACTCGCCTCGTCCCTGATGCGGTCCCTGCGTCACCGTGACCGTCACCACGGTGGCGGCCAGGCGAGAGCCCCGAGCGATCACGAAGGCCGCCGCGAGTGGAAACGTTTCGACCGAGCAGAACAGCGTGCGCCGCATCGATCACCACCCCATGTCGGGCCGGGCTCGAAGGCGCCCGGCCCCGCCGATCAGCCGAGCCGCCCGGCCGCGTGGGCCAGCAGGGTGTAAACCTTGCCGGTTTCCGAACCCAGGTAACCGCGCAGCACGCTGCCGTCCCGATCCTCGCGCCCGACCTCGGTCAGCAGCCGCTCGAACTCCAGCGTGTAGCGGTTGACGGTTTCAGTGAATTCGGGATCGGACCGGTAGCGCCGCCTGATCTCCTCGAAGGTCTGCTGGCCCTGCGGCGTATAAAGCCGCCCCGTGAACGCACCGGCGTCGCCCTGCCGGAAGCGCTCCCACGCTTCGAGAGCCTCACCTTCGTCGATCAGCCGGTCCACGTCGAACGACATGGCGGCGAGCGAGCTTCCGTCGGGCGTGGGAGCTTCGGGCGCGACCGGAGCTGGAAGCGGGACCTGCTCCTCATCCTCGTCGCGCGACGCCCGCGCCAGCAGGTCCGACAACCACCCCGCCGGACGTTCCTGGTCCGGCGGTGCGGCAGCCCGCTGGGCGCCGTCCCGCGGCGTGGTGAGAGCATGGCGATCCGTCGGCCCGGACGCGGCCGGGCGGGACGGCATCGGCAACGACGCGTTTGTCCGCATCCCGGAGACCGGCCGGGCCTGCACCTCGGCGGCCGGACGTGGCGCGGGCTGCGGCTCGGCCACGTCGTTGCCCATGCCGGCGCGGGCGATAAGGGCGGTCAGGTCCTGGATGGCCCTGATCTGTTCGCCCACGACGCGGCGGGCCTCATTGGCCTGTTCGGCGGTTTCGCGCGGCAGGTCGACCGTGGAGCGGTGCAGCGTTTCGCGGGTAGCTTCGAGTTCGCGATGCACCTCGCCCGCCATCTGACGCAACTCGCCGGACGCGGCGCGGAAGCGCTCCACCGTGTCGCCGAACAGCGCCGCCATGTCGGCGACCGACCGCGCATGGATGGCGCGCAGGGCCTCGGTGGCGCGTTCCCGCTCGTCCTCGCTCCCCGCCCTGATCGCCTCGAACTGCTCGCCGACCGCCGCGGTCGCGCTCTGGGCGGTGTCGGCGAGGTAGGCCCCGAGTTCCCGGGCGCGACCCTCGGTCGCCCTCAGCGACCCGTCGACCAGGGCCCCGAAGGCCTGCATGTTGCCGTCGAAATCCTCGGCCCGCGCGTTGACGCCGGCCAGCAGGTCGTCGAGCACGGCCCGGCGCGCGTCGGCCTCGGCCTCGAACTCCGCCCGCGTCGCCGCGAGCGCCTGGGCGGCGTCGCTCAGGGCACCGTGGTGCGCTTCGAGGCTGCCCAGCACGGCCTGGCTGTCGCCCAGGCTGTTCTGGGCGGCCTGGTTGATGAGGTCGACCTGTTCGCCCACGCGGCCGAGCTGGTCGCTGAAGGCCGCCAAGCGGCCCTGAAGCGCGCCGTCGACCCCCGACAGGGTCGTGCCCGCGTTCTCGACGAGGCGCGCCAGTCCGGCATTGGTGGTGTCGAGCTGCCCGAGCAGCGCCCCGACGTCCCGCCTGAGCGCCTCGGACAGGCCCAGGAGGGCCGCCGACGCCGTGCGGGTGCCGGTGTCCATCGTGCGGCGGAGCGCCTGGGCCGAGGCCTCGACGGCGGCGTCGAACTCGGCCTGCCGGGCTCCCACATGTTCAACCAGGGCGGCGCTGCGGTCGTCCACGCTCTTGGTGAGGGCGCCGCCGATCTCCGACAACGCCTGCGCGAAGGCGCCCCCGCGCTGGACCAGCGTGTTGACCAGGTCCGGTCCGCGGCGGTCGAGCAAGTCGCGCAGGGCGTCGGCGCGCGTCGCTAGCGTGTCGTTCAGCATCTGGCCCCTCTCGTCGAGCACCGAGCTGATCTGTGCCAGGCGGGCGTCCAGGCCCCCGTGCAGGTCCTTCAACCGCGCCGCGATCACGCCGTTGATGCCGGCCGCCTGCGACCCGAGCGTGGTGTCCAGGTCGCGCGAGGCGTCCGTCAGGGAGGTGCGGATCGCGGTCAGCTGTGCCGCGAGCGTGCCGCCGAGATCGTCCGAGCGGTTCTGGAACAGGGCGCCGAGCGACTGCACGGACCCGTCAAGGACATCGCGCAGGCGGCCTTCGCCGCCGTCGAGCGTCGCGCCGATCTCGGCGGCGCGGGTTTCCAGCGAACGGTCGAGCGCCGTCACGGCCGTACTCAGCACGGTGCCCAGGGTGTCGAGCGAGGTGCGGAGCGTGTCCTGCATGATGTCCACGTTGCCCGACATCACGGCTTCGATGTCGCCCGACCGGCTTTGCAGTGTCTGGGCGATTTCCCCCGCCCGGGCGCCCAGGGTCTGGTCGAGCTGGGTCGCGGCATGGCCGAGCGCGGCCGTGATCGTTTCCACGTGGGTCGCGAGCGACCCGTCGATCTCGCGCGACCGCGACCCCAGCACCTCGTCGACCGCGGCGGCGCGCGCTTCCAGGGTCTCGCCCATATGGGCGAGCGTGCCAGTCAGGGCCGCATCCACAGCCGCCGCGTGATCGTTGAGGGTGCCTTCCAGCTGCTGGGTGCGACCGTCCAGCACGGAACCGAGCGTGTGGATCTGCCGGTCGAGCTCGACGCTGTGGCGATTGATCGTGCCCTGCAGCGTCACCACCGACCCGCCCAGGATCGACTTCAGGTTGTCGACGTGGGTCACCATGGCGCTGCCCACGTCGTGGTCGCGCGCGGACAGCACCGTCTGGATGTTTCGCGCCTGCTGCTCGATCGTGCCCGCATGGGCCCCGAATGCGTCCTGCAGCACGCCCACGCTGCTGTCCACCACGGTCTTGATGCCGTCCACGTGGTTGGAAACCGCGCCCGTGATGGTGGTGGCACGCGCGTTGAGCACCGTTTCGAGTTCGTCGATGCTGGAGCCCAGGCTCCTGCGGATGTCGTCGAGGTGGGCCGTCAGCGTGTTCCGCATCCACGCGGTGCGTTCCTCCAGCGCGTCGGCGGCCGAAGCGGCGCTGGTTCCGAACCCGTCGGTCAGCAGGCGCATGTGGTTGGCGAGCGCGGTGGTGATGACGCCGCCCTTCTCATCGAAGGCGGTTTCCAGGGTCCGCGTGTAATCGCCGAGGATGTGCTCGATCTCGGCCCCGCGCGCCCCGAGGCTGTCCACGACCGTGCCGCCGCGGGTCGCTAGGTCGGCGCCGACCTGGTCGAGGCGGGCCAGCACGGTGCCGATCTGCGCGGCCTTCTCGTCGAGCGAGCGCGCGACCTCGCGGCCACCGTCGCCCAGCACCTTGGCGACCTCCAGGGTGCGTTGCGCCAGCGTGTCGTGCATCGCCTTCGAGCGCGCGTCGAGCCCGCTGTCGACGCGCTGGAGGAGGCCGTCGAGCGACTCCCCGACGGCGCCGGTCCGCGATCCGAGCCGTTCCTCGAAGGCCGCGATCTGGCCTTCGAGGGCCTGCGATGCGGCGCCGGACCGGTCGGCCACGAGGTCGGCGAAGCGTCGGGCCTCGCGGCCCAGAACGCCCTCGATCTGCGCGACGCGTTCGGCGATCTGCGTCGAGAAGCGCGCCGCCTGGGTGTCGACGGCCTCGTTGAGGGCCGCGGTGCGCCCGTCGAGCGAGGTTTGCAGCGTCGCCAGCTGGGAGCCGATATGCTGGTTGACGCGATCGCCGTGGGTCGCCACGGCACCGATGACCTCGGACGCGGTCGCGCCGAACTGTTCGTGAAACGCGCCCCCGGTCGCCGCCATGCCGGCGAGAGCCTGCTCGGCCACGGCCGCGAGCTCGTTCTGCAATTGAGCCAGATGATCGGCCAGCGCCTGCCGGAGCTGGGCGTCGCGGTCCCCGAAGAACTGGGCCAGGTCATTGCCCGACAATTCGAAGCTTTCCCGCGCCGCCGCGACCTGTTCGCCCAGGAAGGCCGCGACCCGCTCGCCCGCGGCGCCGATCTCGGCGGTGCGCTCGTCGAGCCGTCCCTGCAGGTCGGCGCCCGACTCGGCCAGCACGTCGCGGGCCGTCGCGGTCTGCTCGTGCAGAGTCGCGGCGATCTGATCGCCGGTCCGGGCCAGTTCGGCCTGGTGATCGGCCAGGAGGCGGTCCAGCGCGGCCCCGGCGCTCGTGATCCGCTCCGCCGTCGCGGCAATGCGCGCTTCCAGGATGGAGGTAAACTGGTCGCCGAGTCCCGTCAGCGCCTCGGTCTGCTCCTTCACGTTCTGGGCGATGCGGTTGTTGGCCATGTCCAGCACGGCCTGCACGGCTTCGGCCCGCTCGCGCGACGCGTGGGCGAGGATGTCGGCGAAGCCCGCGAGCTCGACCCGGTGGCGCTCGACGAGTTCGTCAAAGGCCGCGTGATGGGTCCCGAGCGCCGTCACGGTCCGGTCCGCATGGCCGCCGAGATCGGACGCGAGCCGGCCCGCCACGGACGCCAGGGCTTCGCGCCGCTCGTCCAGCACGTGACCCAGGCGACCCGCCTGCTCGTCCAGCGCCTGTTCGGCCGCAGCGGTCCGTTCAGCCAGCGTCGCGGCGACACGGTCGCTCGCGGCCCCGAGCGAAGCCAGCCGGGCCTCGACGTCGCGGCCGGCTTCCTCGAAACCGGTTCGGACGGCCGCGCGCAGCGCCTCGGCCCGACCGTCGATGGCGGCCGCCATGCCGTCGGCTGCGCCCCCCAGCAGCGCCGTAGCGGCCTGCACGCGGTCGTCGACCGCCTGCGCGAAGGCGTCGCCCCACGTTTCGACGCTCGCGCGCCGCTCGTCGAGACGGGCCGCGACGCCGTCGTTCACGGCCTGGAGGTCGGCCTGCCCCTGTTGGAAGGCCCGTCCCAGCGCCTCGGTAACAGAAGCGACCGCGTCGTGGTTGAAGTTGTCGTTGTCGGCCAGGAAGCGCGACAACTGCTCGCCCAGGCCGGCGAACTCGGCATAGCGGTCCGCGAACAGCTGGTTGAGGGTTTCGGCCGTCGTGGCGAGGACGTTTCTCGTGCCGTCCTGCCCTTCGGCCAGGGCGGCCGCGAGATCCTCGTGGGCAGCCGCGAGTTCGCCGTAGCGCTCGCCGAGCACGCGGTCGAGGTCCTCGCGCGAGGCCTCGATGCTGCCACGCACGGCATCGACGTGCGCGTCGAGCAGGGCCGCGACCTGGTCGCCCGCGTGGGCCAGCCCGCCGCCGTGCGCCTCGAAGATCTGCTCGAAGCGGTTACCCGTCTGGTCCAGGGAATCCCGGGTCGCCGCGACGCGCTTCTCCAGGTCGGCGGCGATCCGCTCGCCGGCCTCTACGATGCGGCTCTGGTGCTCAGCCAGCAGGTGCTCGACCGTGCGCCCGGTCGCGTCAGCGGCTTCGCGCGCCGCGCCCGCATGGGTGTCCAGAAGCGTCGCGACGCGGTCGCCGGCGCCGGCCAGCGCCGCGTCGTGCAACGCGAAGATGCGGGCCAGCCGCTCGCCCGAAAGATCGAGCGATTCGCGGGTGGCCGTCACGCGGGCATCGATGTCGGACGTCACCCGGTCGGAGGCACCGACGATCTGCTCGTGGCGCTGAGCCAGCGCCCGGTCGAGTTCCTCGCCCGAGCTCCGGATGGCGCTCAGCGCGCGGCCGGTATGGTCGCCGACGCGCTGGGTCACCACCTCGCCGGCCGCCACGATCTCGCCGAGCCGCGCGTCGAGCAAGTCGCGCAACCCTGCGCTCGCGCCTTCGAGCGCCGCGCGGGTGTCGGCCGTGCGCTCGGCCAGAAGCGCGGTGATGCGGTCCTCGGTGCCGGTCAGTTCGGCGCGGCGCGATTCGAGGACGTGCGACAGGGTTTCGGCCGAGGCTCCGAAGGCGTCGCGGGCTTCCGCAGTCCGGTCGGCGAACAGGGCCGACACACGCTCGCCCGTGGCCGCGATGTTGTCATCGAGCGCCTTGCCGTGCACCGCCACGGTTTCGAAGATGCGGTCGTTGGTGTCGGACAGGCGATCCACCAGCGCGTCACCGCGCTGTCCGATGGTTTCGGCAATCAGGCCGCCCGTTTCCTCAAGCCTCTGCGCCACAGCCTCGCCGCGCACCAGAAGGTCCTCGAGCAGCACGTCGCCCGCCGCGCGCAACCGCTCGTCCACGCTGCCGATCCGCTCGTGCAGGCTCTGGGCCACGCTTTCGGTGACCTCGGCGAGCCGGCCCGACACGCCCTCGGTGGTTTGCGTCATGGCGCCGATCATGTCGGTGCCGTGCCTGGTAATCCGCTCGGTCATCACGTCACCGGCCCGGCCGATGGCGGTCGCGATGGCCTCGCCCTTGATGCCGAGTTCCTGCGCGACGCGGTTGCCCGCCTCCGTCAGGCTGTCCACGAGGCGCTTGCCGCGCGCTTCGAGTTCGCGGGCCACGATCTCGTTGGCGTTGTTGATGGCGCCGCGCACGCGGTCGGCGTTGAACACTACAGCCTCGCGCTCGCTCGACAGCTCGCCGATGATCTGGCGGATGCGACGCTCGTTCTCGCCGTACGAGCGTTCGAGGTTGGCGACCTCGGACCGCACGATGGTTTCGAGCTCGCCCGCGCGCGCCAGGGCCCGCTCGACGCCGTCGCCCATGGAAGCGACCTCGCGGCGGATCGCGTGCGACAGGTTGACGACCTGCTCGGTCGCGAGGGTTTCGGGTTCGGCCAGCCGCAGCGCGATCTCGGTCATGGCCCGGGCCGTGAAGCGCATCTCCCCGGCGCGCGCCAGCAGCGCCGCCGACACGAACAGGAACACGATCGGGCCGACCAGGATGGCGGCCCCCACCGCCAAGTCGGGACCCGACAGGGCGTCGACCCCGGTTCCGCGCGCGTGCAGGGCATAGAAGAAGGCGCCCGCCCAGGCGACGGCACCCGCGGTCGCGAGAACAAAGGGCCGCCGGCTCGGTCGGGCCCGCAATCCCTGCAGCACCTGCCCGGCGGCCGCGCGGTCGTCGTTGGCGGGCGGGCCCTTGGGCGCGAAAGCGGGACCCTCGCGGCGCGGCGCTTCGGTCCGGGGCGCCGCGGGGACGTCGGGAGCTCGCGACGGCGCGTTCCGCTCGCGGCTCGCGGGCGGGGCGACTGGCGCGGGTTCGGGAATCGGCCGGTCGGTTCGCGCGGGCGTCACCCGCGGTGCGTCGGCGACGCTTCCGGCCGCCACCGCCGCTTTGCCGCCGCTCGGCACCGGGCTGTCCAGCTTGGCGAGATTCAGGGCTTCCTCGATCGCCAGGAGCGCCGCCGCCGCAGGATCCTTGGCTTGGTTTTGCGCACTCATTGTTCCACCCCGACGCGGATACGCTGGCGACGCGGAGAGCCGGCATCCGGCCCGCCCGCTTTCTCACGTCCGGCCACGACGCCTACGGCTCCGACGTCACCCCGACGCCGGCCGCATCCGTGGCCCGGTTCCCAATGCTCGTCGCGCAGCCGGACCGTGGCCTCGCGCTCCGGCTGCGGGTGAGGATCGTTAACCAAAACGCAGTCTACTCGGGCACGGCCCGGTTGCAAAGAAAGCGCCTTACCAAATCGTAAACGTCGTTAACGCGCGGCCCAACGGCCTCGTCCCGGGTGGCCGCGACCCGGCGCGCAGGCGAGCCGTCCTGGAGGAACCCTCACCCATGACCATGCAGGCCCGCGCCAAGCCGGCGCTCGCGCCCAAGTTCTTCCAATCACCCGAAGGTGGCACGACCGACGCGGCGCCCGCCGTCGACCTCGTGCACCTGTCGCGGCAGACGCTGGGCGACCGCGAACTCGAAACGGAGCTCCTGACGCTGTTCGCACGGCAGGCCGGCACCGTCCCGGCGGCCCTGGACGGCGCCCGGACCTGCAGCGACATGGGGTCGCAAAAGGCCGCCGACCTCCTGCACATGCTGTGCGGCTCGGCCCGCGCGGTCGGCTGCTGGGACGTGGCCGCGCAGGCGCAGCACCTGGAGCGGACGCTGCGGGCTGAGGGGTGGGCAACATCCGCCGAGACTGCGTTGGCGGCGCTCGCGGCCCGGATCGATCGGGCCTGCACCGCCATCGCGGAGCTTTTGGGCGAACGCGGGTGAGGCGGCCAAAAGCCGCCGCGCGTCCGAAAGGCGCTCTCGCCACGGGGCCTGAAAATGTTAAGACGGTGCCGAGCCTGTCGACCTGACCGCAATCGCGCCGCTTGACCGCGGACAACCGCCGGGCCGGGGTTGCGCCGCCGGCGCGGTGACGGGCGCGGTGGCTTCGTTTTGGACGATGCCGCAGTCGGGAGTTGGCGGGCCGTCATGATCAAGATCACCTTCATCGATTCCGCAGGCGAATCGCGGGAGATCGAGGCCGAACAGGGAGCGACCGTGATGGAAACGGCCGTCCGCAACGGCGTTCCCGAGATCGAGGCGGAATGCGGCGGTGCCTGCGCCTGCGCGACCTGCCACGTCTACGTCGAACCCCAATGGCTGGAAGCGACCGGCAAGGCGGAGCCGATGGAGGAGGACATGCTCGACTTCGCCTTCGAGGTGAAGCCCAACTCCCGCCTGTCCTGCCAGATCAAGGTGCGCCCCGCGCTCGACGGGCTGACGGTGCGGACGCCGTCGAGGCAGGGATGAGGCCCGTGGCACGACGCCGCGTCGCTGATCCGGCCCAGGGCATGCCGACCGCCGTCGCGGGGCTTGGCCCATGACCGAGCCCATCGTCACGGACGTCGTCATCATCGGGGCGGGCCCGGTCGGCCTGTTCGCCGTGTTCGAGCTCGGCCTGCTCGACGTCAGGACCCACCTCATCGACATCCTAGGCAAGCCGGGCGGCCAGTGCGCCGAACTCTACCCCGAGAAGCCGATCTACGACATCCCGGGCTTTCCGCTCGTCACGGGCCAGGGCCTGGTCGACAATCTGCTCGAACAATGCCGGCCGTTCCACCCGACCTACCATTACGGCGAGATGGTGGAGGCCCTGGAAGTGCTGGGCGACGCCGCGTCGCCGCGGTTCCGGCTGCGGACCGACGCCGGGCAGCTGTTCGAGTGCCGGGCGATCGTTATCGCGGCGGGCGGCGGCTCGTTCCAGCCCAAGAAGCCGCCGATCCCCGGCATCGAAGCCTACGAGCACCGGTCCGTGTTCTACGCGGTGCGCCGCATGGACACCTTCGCGGGCAAGCGCCTGATGATCATCGGCGGCGGCGACTCGGCCCTCGACTGGACCCTGAACCTTCAACCCCTCGCCGAGCGCCTGACCCTTGTGCACAGGCGCGACGCATTCCGGGCCGCGCCGCATTCGGTGAACGCCATGCGGGCCCTGGTGGCCGAGGGCGCGGTCGACCTGCTGGTCGGGCAGGTCACCGCCCTCAGGGACCACGACGGCGAACTGGCCGGCGCGGTGGTCCGGCACGACGACGGCACGAGCACGGAGGTCGCCTGCAACGCCATGCTGCCCTTCTTCGGGCTGACCATGAGGCTCGGCCCGATCGCGGACTGGGGTCTGAACCTGCACGAGAACCTGGTTCCGGTCGACACGGAGAAGTTCGAAACCAGCGTGCCGGGCGTGTTCGCGATCGGCGACATCAACACCTATCCGGGCAAGCTCAAGCTGATCCTGTCGGGCTTCCACGAGGGCGCGCTCGCGGCGCAGCGGATCGCGCGGATCGTGTACCCGGAAAAGCGCATCACCTTCCAGTACACGACCTCCTCGACCAGTCTGCAGCGGAAGCTCGGGGTCGCCTGAAGCCGGCGCGCCTCCGAGTCCCGCCCGTTGACGGGCACGCGGCCCTTCTCAAGCCTCCGACGCGGGAAAGCCCGCGCCGGGGGCATGGCGCGGGCTCTCCCCGGCGGATGACCACCGAGGAACGTGAGAACCGGACGCTGTAAGGGGGCGGCAACGTCCGGGTCACGCATCGAAGCTACGGGGGCGCCGCGGTCCGGTTTCGCCGTGCGGCGACGGAATCGTGAGTTCGTTGGTCAGGGCACGATCAGTGCGGGTCGGCGGCGTGCGCCGCCGCGGCGTTCGGCAGGACCGGAGGCAGGAACAGCCGGCCCCGCTCGGCCAGGCACACGAAGGCGAGCGCCAGCACGCCATAGCCCGCGAAACCGGCCGCGACCGGCACGGCGGTGCCATCAAACGACTGGCCGACCACGAAACCCAGCAGCGCACCCCCGACCGTCGTCACGAAGCCCTGTATCGATGACCCGGTTCCGGCCAGGTGCCCGAGCGGGCCCATGGCCAACGCGCCGAAGTTCGACACCACCAGCCCGAACCCGAACATCAGGCCGGCCTGCACCAGGGCGAACA
>CAXTEP010000001.1:56222-59575 GCA_964243125.1 uncultured Lichenihabitans sp.
TTCGACACCACCAGCCCGAACCCGAACATCAGGCCGGCCTGCACCAGGGCGAACAGCCAGAGGGTTTCCACGCCCGCGACCGCCAAGCCCAGGTGCGCGAACGCGAACCCGATGTAGGCCAGCAGCGCCGCGTGCGACACCCGCCGAGTGCCGACGCGCTCCACAACGCGGGCGTTGAGCAGGGACGACAGCGCCATGGCGGTGGCCACCAGCGCGAACACGGTGGTGAACAGGCGCGGCGCCCCGAACGTGATGGCGAAGACCTGCTGGGCCGAGTTGATGAAGCCGAACAGGCCGCCCAGCATCATGGTCATGGCCAGCATGTAGCCGAGCGCCACCCGGTTGCTCAGCGCGGTCGCGAAGGCGGCCGCGATGCGGCCCGGCGCGATCGGCAGCTGGTCGCCCGGATGCAGGGTTTCGGGCAGCCGGAGCGCGGTCCACAGCATCACGACGCTGCCGAACAGCGCCAAGGCGCCGAACACCCAGGGCCATGGGCCGACCAGCATGATGAGCTGGCCCAGCGAGGGGGCCAGGATCGGCACGGCCAGGAACACCACGAACGAGAACGACATGACCTGGGCCATGGCGCTGCCGGTGTAGCAGTCCCGCACGATCGAGACGGTCAGCACCCGGGTCGCGGCCGCGCCGATGCCCTGCAGCACGCGAACCGCGATCAGCACCGCGAAGGGGGTCGACGCCGCGGCCCCGAGACTGCAGACCACGTAGATGGCGAGGCCCGCCAGCAGCAGCGGCTTGCGGCCGAACCGGTCCGCCAGCGGCCCGTAGACCAGCTGCGCGGCCCCGAACCCGAGCAGGTAGGCGGTGACGATCCACTGCTGCTGGTTGCTGGCCCCGAGCCCGAGCGAGGCCGCGATGGTGGGTAGGGCCGGCAGCATGGAGTCGATCGCCAGCGCGTTGACGGCCATCAGGGCCGCGATCAGGCCGATGAACTCGGCCCGGCCCATGCCGGGATGGGCCGTCGTTGGGGGTGCCGCCAAGGCGGTCATGGGGCGTGTCCGTTCGGAGGGCGGCGGCGGAGCCGCCAGATGTCAGGCCGTCGTCGACAGCGCGGGCGCGTTCCGGTCGTCCCAGACCCACTGGACCACTTCGCAATTGTCCAGCCAGCGTCCCGTCAGATGGTGAAAGAAGGTGGCGTGCCCCACGATGGCGATCACGGGCTCGGGCCGGGCCTTGATGGCCGCCGCGAAGGTTTCCAAGCGGGCCAGCATGACGTCGAGCGGCTCCACGTGGATGCCCCGCTCGTCCGGGTCGCCTTCGGCGTACCACCAGGTCGCGGGAAGGTGGTGCAGGGCGACCTGCGGAAAATCGATGAGAAGTTCGGCCGGCGCCCGCCCCCGGTCGCAGCTGCTTTCGAGACGCTCGCGGTGCCCGGTCTCAACCACGATGGCGGGTTTGGACGGGTGGTCGGCGAAGATGCCGAGGCTGGTCTGCAGCGCCCGGGTCAGGGGCGAAGTGATGACCACGTCGACGGGGGTGCCGCGCAACCGGAGCCGGGCCGCCTCCACCTGCGCGTGCCCGCGCTCGGACAAAGGCGCGTCGAACAGCATGGGATCGACGTTGTCGTTCCGGTAGCGCGCGTTGAAGGTCGATTCGCCGTGGCGGATGCAGAGAATGGTTTGATCGGTCATTGCGGGGAGGAGGCCTAAAGGGTCGACGCGACGGCGGCAAGACGCAAGAACCGGCAGAGGGCCGAAGCTGCTCCGGCCGCGCGCCATTCGTTGCTCATCCCGACCGCATCACTCGCGTGGGCTCGCTTCGCTCGACAGCGGGTGGACCGCGGTCGGTCTGCCAAGCGATAGCGGGGCGGCTCGGCCGTCGCGCGCGTCGAAACTGTCCCGGGCCGCGTCGATCTCGTCGAGATGGACCCTGGCCCAGGACCCGAGCGCCAGCACGGGTTCGGACAGCGAGCGCCCCAGAGGCGTCAGGGCGTAGTCCACCCGCGGCGGGACGGTCGGAAACATGGTTCGCGACACCATGCCGTCGCGCTCCAGCCCGCGGAGCGTGAGCGTGAGCATGCGCTGCGAGATGCCGCCCATCAGCCGCTTGATCTCGTTGAACCGCCGAGGCCCGTCGCACAGGAGCATGACGATCAGCACGCTCCATTTATCGCCCACGCGCGACAGCACGCGGCTGATCCTCCGGCAATCGCCTTGGCCGGGCGGCCGCGCGAGGTCGCCCGCTTCGAACTGGTCCGGTAACAAAAATGTGCCTCCTTGCGGGACTTGGCCAGCCCCGTATGTCGTGTAGGACAGATTTTGAAACGAGGGTGACGGCATGAAACTTCTGCACATCGATTCGAGCATCCTCGGCGGGAATTCAGCGAGCCGGCAGGTGTCGGCCGCGGTCGTGGCACGGCTCCGGCAGACCAGCCCCGGCCTGGAGGTCACCTACCGCGACCTCGCGACCGCGAGCCTGCCGCATCTTTCGCCGGAGCACCTCGCCGCTGCCCAAGGGGCGGTGCCCGAGGTGGCGTCGGTTCAGGCCGACATGGCCGACAGCGCCGCGGTTCTGGACGAGTTCCTGGCCGCCGACATTGTCGTGATCGGCGCGCCCTTGTATAATTTCACGGTGCCGAGCCAGCTCAAGGCGTGGGTCGACCGGGTCCTGGTCGCGGGCAAGACCTTCAGATACGGGCCGACCGGCTCCGAAGGTCTGGCGGGCGGCAAACGCGTCGTGGTGGCGGCATCGCGAGGCGGGCTCTACGGACCCGGCACGCCCGCCGCCGGGGCCGAGCACGGCGACAGCTATCTCCGGACCGTGTTCGGCTTCATGGGCATCACGGATATCGAGGTCATCGTGGCCGAGGGTCTCGCGCTGGGACCGGAGCCGCGCGAGAAGGCGGTGGCCGGCGCGCTGCAGGCCGCGGCGGGCCTGCGCGCCGCCTGACCGGCGGACGCGGGTCGGCGAGAACCGACGCCAGGATCGTTGCGCCCCGAGGACGGCGCGGCGACCCGGCGAGGTCAGGCGACCCGCACGTGCGTGGCGCGCCTCTCCGTGCGCGAGGGCGCGAACCCGTAAGCCTCGTAAAGCCGTGCCGCGACCGGGTTGTCGGTGTGAAGCCGCAGGACGCGCCAGCGATCCCGCCCTCGAGCGAGGCAGACGCGGAGAAGGTGTTCCGCGAGGCCACGTCGCCGGGCGACGTGTCGAACATAGATGTAGCAAATGTGCCCGGTCGTATGATCGCCCGTGTAGGGGTCCGCACGGATGGCCGCCGTAGCCACCAGGTGACCGGCGGCGAATGCCAGGAACAGTCCTTCGCCGTCCGCCAGGAAGGGCTGCGCGTTCCACTCGTCGTTCATCGTGGCAGCCCAGCTGTGACCGTCCGCCAGGGC
>CAXTEP010000001.1:59675-69254 GCA_964243125.1 uncultured Lichenihabitans sp.
GCGCGTTCCACTCGTCGTTCATCGTGGCAGCCCAGCTGTGACCGTCCGCCAGGGCCTCCCGCACGAGCGCCGCGACCGAGCCGGGCAGCGTGGGGTCGATCCATCTCAGAACGTCGATGGCGTCAGGCGGTGTCGCGATCATCCCGGTGCCGGGCTCGAACGGCTCTTCCATTACGGAGGGGCGCTTCGGCGATAGCACGATCGCCATGCCTTGTTGATCCTTTGACACGGTTGCAGACCCGCCCTACCCTCGGCCGCGCGAGCAAGAGGGTTGGGGCTCGTACCGTAACGTTCGCCGTGGCAGAGCCATGGCGGTTGATCTTGCGGTGGGTAGCCCGTCAGGCTTGCTCCGGGCAGTCGGAACAGCCGCGATTCATCAAAGGATGATCATACGGCACGTCTAAATTTCGAAGCGAGATCGGGTTGGCGTCTGGGCGCCGAGCGAGTTGAACCACAGGGTGGCCCGTGACCTTGTTTCCAGGCCCGGCCGCACGACGGAGCATCGAGCGATGACAAGCGGCAGTATGACCGCATGAACGCCATTGTTCTGGTCGCGCTCAGGCGGCCCTACACGTTCGTCGTGCTGGCCATCTTGATCCTGCTGTTCGGGACGACGTCGGTTCTGCGTACGCCCACCGATATCTTCCCGGCGATCCGGATCCCGATCGTCGCCGCGATCTGGACCTACACTGGACTCCTCCCGACCGACATGTCAGGCCGGATCATCTTCTACCACGAACGCGCGATCACCACAACCGTTAACAACATCGAGCATATCGAGAGCCAGTCCTACTACGGCTCGGGCGTGGTCAAGGTGTTCTTCCAGCCCGGGACCGACGTCGCGGCTGCCGAAGCGCAGATCGCGGCCATCTCGCAGACGGTTCTCAATCAGTACCCCAAGGGCACGACGCCGCCCGGAATCCTCGTCTACGACGCGTCATCGGTTCCCGTGCTCGACCTGCAGATCGCGGCCGACAACATGACGCCGGCACAGGTCTATGACCTCGCCACGAATATCATCCGGCCCGCTCTGATCACGGTTCCCGGGGTCGCGATCCCCTCGCCCTACGGGGGCGCGACCCAGAACGTCGAGGTCGATCTGGATCAGGCCAAGCTGCTCGCGCACGGCCTCACCGCCGCGGACGTCGGTAACGCGCTGGCCAAGCAGAACCTCATCCTGCCCGCGGGCGACCAGAAGATCGGCGCGATCGACTTCATGGTCGCCACCAACGCCACCCCGCTTCAAATCGACACGTTCAACGACCTGCCCATCAAGCAAGTCGGCAACGCGATCATCTACCTGCGGGACGTGGCCTACGTGCATCAGGGAAGCTCGCCCCAGCAGAACGTCGTGCTGGTCGCGGGCCAGCAGGCGATCCTGCTGCAGGTGCTCAAGACGGGCGACGCGTCCACGCTCGCGGTCGTGGCCGGCATCAAGCCCGGCTTCCCAGCCTTCTGAAGACGCTGCCGCCCGGCGTCACCATCACGCCCCTCAACGACGCCTCGACCTTCGTGTCGGCGGCCATCGGAGACGTGGTGCAGGAAATGCTCACGGCCGCGGTGCTGGCCGGCCTCGCAGTCCTGCTCTTCGTGGGAAGTTGGCGCTCCACCCTGATCGTCGCGATCTCCATCCCCCTGTCGATCCTGAGTTCGATCATCGCGCTGTCCGTGGTCGGGCAAACCATCAACGTGATGACGCTGGGCGGCTTGGCGCTGGCGGTCGGCATCCTGGTCGATGACGCGACCGTGATGATCGAGAACATCAACACGCACCTCGAACAGGCCGCGGCGGACGGCAAGCCGGTCGACCTGAAGGACGCCATCATCGCGGCCGCCAACCAGATCGTCGTTCCGACCTTCGTGTCGACGCTCTGCATCTGCATCGTGTGGCTGCCGCTGCTCCAACTCGGCGGGGTGGCGGGCTACCTTTTCCTGCCCCTGGCCGAGGCCGTGATCTTCGCCATGGTGGCCTCGTTCATCCTGTCCCGGACCCTGACCCCGACGGTCGCGGCCTGGCTCCTGCAGGGCCAAGTCGAGGCGCAGCAGCGGTCCAGAACCGACGGGGCGAGGGCGGGCCTTTTCGCGCGTTTCCAGGCGGGGTTCGAGGCGCGGTTCGAAGGTTTCCGCAACCGCCATCGCGCCATGCTCGAGCGGCTGTCGAGCCGCCGCAAGCTGTTCTCGAGCCTGTACCTCGGGGCCGCCGTGGTTTCGCTGTCGCTCCTCGTCTTCGTCGGGCAGGATTTCTTTCCGGCCATCAAGTCTGGGGAGATCGATCTGCACGCGCGGTTCCCGGCAGGAACCCGGATCGAGGAGTCGGCCAAGTCCGCGGTCCTCGTGGACCAGCAGATCCGGGCCCTGCTGCCCGGTCACGTGACCAGCGTCCTGGTGAACTGCGGACTGCCCACGAGCGGCATCAACCTGACCTACACCGCGACCGGCACGGTCGGGTCGCAGGACTGCGACCTGACCGTCTCGCTCGACGACCAGGCCTCGCCCGTGGCGCAATATCGGCAGACCCTGCGCGACGGGCTGACCGAGTGCTTCCCCGGCACGCAATTCAGCTTCCTTGCCGGCGATCTCACGGCCAAGATCCTGAACTTCGGCCTGCCCTCCCCCATCGACGTCCACGTCGGCGGCCGCAACCTCGATGACGACTTCGCCTACGCCAGCAAGCTGGCGGCACGGATCCAGACGATCGCGGGTGCGGCGGACGTGCGCATCCAGCAGATCATGGGGCAGCCGACCCTGCTGCTCTCGTCGCGACGCAGCTTCTCGCTGGGGACGGGCCTGACGGAGGCCGACATCACCAACAATATTCTGACCACCCTGTCGGGCAGCGGCCAGGTGGCGCCCACCTATTGGCTGGACACGAAGACCGGCGTCACGCACCTCGTCAACATCCAGACGCCGCAGGATCAGCTCGCCAGCACGAACGCGCTGGCGATCGTGCCGGTCGACAAAGGCGACGACAATCCTTCCAACGCGCCCAACGAGATCGTGGGCGGCTTATCGTCCATCGGGCAGACCGGCACGCCGGGCCTCGTGTCCCACTACAACATCGAGCCGGTGGTCGACATCTACGCCAGCGTCGAGGGGCGGGACCTCGGCGCGGTGAACCGGGACATCGAAGCCGCCATCGCGGCGACCGCGTCGGAATTGCCGCGGGGCGTCACGGTGACGTCGCAAGGGCAGGCCACCACGATGAACTCGGCCTTTCTCACCCTCTTCGCCGGCCTCGCGCTGTCGATCGTACTCATCTACCTGATCATCGTCGTAAACTTCCAGTCCTGGCTCGACCCGTTCATCGTTGTCAGCGCGCTGCCGGCCGCCCTGGCGGGGGTCACGTGGAGCCTGTTCCTGACCGGGACGACCTTGTCGGTCCCCGCCCTCACGGGCGCCATCATGTGCATGGGCACCGCGACCGCGAACACGATCCTGGTCGTGGACTATGCCCGGGGCCGCCTCGCCGAGCACGGCGACCCCGTCGTGGCCGCCATCGAGGCCGCCTATGCCCGGATCAGGCCCGTTCTGATGACGGCGCTCGCCATGATCCTGGGCATGGTCCCCATGTCGCTGAGCAACACGACGAATGCGCCGCTCGGTCGTGCCGTCATCGGCGGCCTGCTGGTTGCGACCGTGACGACGCTCGTCTTCGTTCCCTGCGTGTTCGCCATCCTGCACCGCGCCAGGCCACACGAGGAGAAGTCCGCGTGACAGAACGGACCAAGGGCTTCATCGGTTGGACCGCGGCCGGCCTGGCCCTGGTGGCGGCCCTGGCCCTGGCCGGGTACGGGATCTGGTCGCGCAAGGCGTCGGTCGGGCACCTTCAGCAGACCGCAGACGATACCGCCCTGCTTCGGGTCCAGGCCGTGATGCCCAGGCCGGGTCCGGCCAGCGAGGGCTTGACCCTGCCGGGCGAGGTCAAGGCCTGGAACGAGGCGCCGATCTACGGGCAGGTCAGCGGCTACGTTTCGCAGTGGTTCAAGGATTACGGAGCGCAGGTCCAGGCAGGCGACGTGCTCGCGACCATCGAAACCCCGAGCCTCGACGCTCAGTTCGCGGCCAGCAAGGCGGGCCTGGACGTGGCCCAGACCCGCGCCAACCTGTCGGCCCAGACCGCAAAACGCTACAACGCGCTGACCACCCTGGCGGTGACCCAGCAGGACAAGGACGACAGGGACGCGGCCGCGGCGGCCGACAAGGCGCAGGTCGACGCCGCCCAGCAGAACGTCCAGCGCTACGAGGCGCTTACGAAGTTCAAGACCCTCGTGGCGCCGTTCTCGGGCATCGTGACGGCGCGGCGCGTCAACGTGGGCGATTTCATCAACAACAACGGCGCCGACGGAACGCTGCACCAGACTTCCGAGGCGCCGTTCAGCGTCGCGGACATCAGCAAGCTGCGGGTCTTCGTTTCGGTCCCTCAAAACTACGGACAGATCCTGAAGCCGGGCCTGACGGTCGATCTGAGCCTGATCAGCGACCCGGGCAAGAAGATCCCGGCCCAGTTCCTGACCATGGCGGGCGCGGTCAATCCGGCGACCCGCACGATCGTGACCGAGCTGGTCGTCGACGAGCCCCGGGAAGGGCTCTGGCCAGGCGCTTACGTCAACGTCAACCTCAAGTTCCCGAGCGACCCCGACCTTCTCGTGGTGCCCTCCCAGGCCCTGCTGTTTCGCGCCGAAGGCATGCAGGTCGCGACGCTGGATGGCCAGAACCACGTCCACCTGCGGAACGTGACCCTGGGCCACAATCTCGGCCTCGACGTGCAGGTGACGTCCGGCCTCAAGCAGGCCGACAGGATCGTCGCCAACCCCTCGCTCGCACTGCTTGAAGGACAGCAGGTCAAGGTGGTGAGCGCGGTCAAGGGCTACCCGCCCGGCCAGGGCTCGAACGGCAGCCCGCCTTCCACGCCACCCACGGAGGTCGGGGCCAGGCCGCCGCAGTCACCCGCGGACGCTCCGAAGCAGTCCAGCGACGCGGTGCAGTCCGGTGGGACCGAGGCATCGGCGGAGGTCAAGGCCGCGAACTGACCCTCGATGTCGCCGCGACCGGATCCGGGCGGCTTGCTATCGGGCAAGTATCAGGCCGTTGCTCGGCCGGTGCGTCGCCCCACCCTCTGCTCAACCAAGCCGAGGCCGTCGTAGATCAGGATCGCGAGCAGGCCGACGATCACGCCACCCTGCAGGATGAAGGCCGTGTTGGACGATTGCAGGCCGGCGATGATCACCTCGCCGAGGCCCTTGGCCGCGACCGTCGAGCCGATGGTGGCGGTGCCCATGTTGATCACGACCGACAGCCGGAGGCCGGCCAGGATCACCGGCAGCGCCAGCGGAAGCTCCACCTCCAGGAAGCGCTGGCGGCCGCTCAGGCCCATGCCGCGGGCCGCATCGGTCACTACGGGGCTGACGTCGTTGAGGCCCGCGACCGTATTCTCGAAGATGGGTAGCAGGCCGTAGAGGACGAGTGCGATCAGCGTGGGCGTCGTGCCGAAGCCCACGAGCGGCACCGCGATCGCCAGCACGGCGACGGGTGGAAAGACCTGCCCGACGTTCACGAGCGCGCGCGACAGGGGCAGGAAGTCGAGGCCGGATGGGCGCGTCACGAAGATCGCCAGCGCCAGCGCCAGAACCGCGCTGGCGAGGCTCGCGGCCGCGACCAGGCCGATGTGGGCCAAGGTCAGCGCGAGCAGGCTACCCTGGTTGTAGATCGCCGGGGCGCCGTTCTCGGTCAAGGGCCGAAGCACGGGCTCGAAGAACTGCGGGTCCAGCACCAGCGCGAGCAGCAGGGCGAGTCCGGCCAGCCGGGCCAGGAGGGCGGGCGCTGTCACGCGACCGACACGGGTCGTGCGGCCGCGGCGCGCGCCAGGATGGCCCCCAACGTCACGCGGCCGCGCGACGTGCCGTCCGGGGCCGCGACCGACAGGCTGTCGGCCCGCCGCCAAAGGAGTTCCGCCAGCGCGTCGCGCAGGCTCGCGGTTTCGGGAACCGTGGCGCCCGAACCCGGGCCGGCGCCCGAGGCCGGGCCGGGTTCCAGGACATCAGTGACCCGGGCCAGCGACAAGAGGCGGAACGGCCGGTCGCTGGTGCCGACCAGCCGTTCGACGAAGCCCGGCGCCGGCCGGGCCAGGAGCTCGGCCGGGGTCGCGAACTGCAGCAGCCGGCCCGCGTCCATGACCGCGATGCGGTCTCCGAGGTGGATGGCTTCCTCCATGTCGTGGGTCACGAGGACGACCGTGATGCCGAGCCGCTTCTGCAACGCCAGCAGGTCCTCCTGGGCGTGGCCGCGGATGATGGGATCGAGGGCGCCGAACGGCTCGTCCATGAGCAGCACGGCGGGCTCCGCCGCGAGCGCCCGGGCGACGCCCACCCGCTGCTGCTGCCCGCCCGACAGCTGGTGGGGGTACTTGTCCGCGTAGGTGGCGGGTTCCAGCCGCAGGAGGTGGAGCAGTTCGGTCACGCGGCGCTCGATCCGGGGCTTGTCCCAAGCGAGCAGCGTCGGCACGGTCGCGACGTTGCGGGCCACGGTCCAGTGCGGAAACAGGCCGTGTCCCTGGATGACGTAGCCGATCCCCCGCCGGAGCGTTTCGCCGGGAACCCCGGCGGTGTCGCGTCCCCCGATGCGGATCGTCCCCGCGGTGGGCTCGATCAGCCGGTTGATCATGCGCAGCAGCGTCGACTTCCCGCTGCCCGACGTCCCCACGATGACCGTGATGGTGCCGCGCTCCAGCGTCATCGACACGTCGTCGACCGCCAGCGCATCGCCGAAACGCCGGCTCACGCCCTCGATCTCGATCATGCGGGCTCCTTTCTGGTCAGGTCGACCAGGGCGTCGAGGATGACGGCCGCCGCGAAGGCGAGCCCGATGATGGGAACCGTGCCGAGCAGCACGAGGTCGGTGGCCGATTGCCCGATGCCCTGGAACACGAAGCTGCCGAGCCCGCCGCCGCCGATCAGCGCCGCCACGGTGACGAGGCCGATGTTCTGCACCAGGACGATGCGGATGCCGGTGATCACAATGGGCGCGGCCAGCGGCAGCTCGACCGTGAGGAGCCGCTGCCGGGCGCTCATGCCCATCCCGCGCGCTGCATCCACGGCCTGCCGCGGGACCTGCTCCAGCCCGATCACCGTGTTGGCGACGACCGGCAGCAGGGAGTACAGGAACAGTGCGATGACGGCGGGCGCCGTGCCGATGCCGCGGATGCCGAGATCCGACAGAAGCGGGAACCGCGCCGCGAGCAGCCCGAGCGGCACCATCATCAACCCGTACATGGCGATGCTCGGGACCGTCTGCACGACGTTCAGGACCGGAAGCGTGACGGCCCGCAGCCGGCCCCAGCGCGCGCAGGCGATCCCGAGCGGGACACCTACCGCGACGGCGGCGGCCAGCGACCCGAAGGCGAGCTCGACGTGCTTGGCGGCTTCGCGCCAGAACGTATCGGCGTGCGAGGCGAACTCCTTCAGGACCGACAGGCCGTCCCACAATCCAGAGCCCAGCACGGCGGCCACGACCACGATGGTAGCGGCCAGCACGCCCAGGCGCACCAGCGGTCCGGGAGCGAGCTTGGCCAGCGTATCGGCGGCCAGCATCGCAAAGGCCGTGAAGAGCAGCCAGAAGCCGCTGGCCGGCGCCACGCGCGCGAAGGCATTGCCGGCGGGAACCACGAAGCCGGGAACCAGCCCGATCGCCACCGCGAGGGTCAGCAATGCAGCGGCCGCCGCGAGGCCGCGCAGCCCGATCGGGCTGCGCCAGACCGCGACTCCCGCGGCCGCGACCAGGAGCACGGCCGCGACCGCGCCGCCCGGCATCGGCAGGCAGGCCAGCAGACCCAGGCCCTTGCCGGATGCGATCCGGTTCGGGCGGAAGGTCGCGAAGGGCTGCAGCACGAGGGCGGCGATCGCCAATCCACCCACCAGCACTCCGACGCGGTCGAGGTGGGCGCGCGCGCCCCAGGTTGACGCTCGCTGGAAGCCGAGCGGCGTCGAAGACACGGGCCCCGGCGGCCGGAGGCCTCCGAGGCCGAGCGTCACTTCACGATGCCTTTCGACTTCAGGTAGTCCTTGGCGACATCGGCCGCGGCCTCGCCGTTGACCTGAATGCGACCGTTCAGCCCCTGCAGGGTCTTGAGGTCGAGGCCGGCGAAGACCGGCTTCAGGACGTCCGCGATCTTGGGATTGGCCTTCAGCACCGATTCCCGGATGATGGGGGCCGGCTCGTAGACGGGCTGCACGTTCTTGTCGTCGTCGAGCACGACCAGTTCGGCCGCCGCGATGCCCCCGTCCGTCCCGTAGACCATCGCGGCGTCCACCCCGTCGGTCTGGTCGGCCGCGGCCTTGATGGTGGCCGAGGTGTCGCCACCCGACAGGTTGAGGATCTGCTCGGGTTTCAGCGTGAACCCGTAGGTCTTCTGGAACGCCGGCAAGGCGGCGGCGCTGTTCACGAACTCGGACGAGGCCGCGAGCTTGACCTTGCCGCCGCCAGAGATCCACTTGCCGAAGTCGCTCATGGACTTGAGCTTGTTGGCCGACGCCACGTCGCCGCGCAGGCCGATCGCCCAGGTGTTGTTGGCGGGCGCGGGATCGAGCCAGACGATCTTGTTGGCATCGTAGTCGAGCGACTTCGCCAGCGCGTAGCCCTTGGCCGCGTCCTTCCAGGCGCCGTCGTCGGCCTTGTTGAAGAAGAAGCCGGCGTTGCCCGTGTATTCCGGATAGATGTCCACCTCGCCCGCGATCAGCGCCTTGCGCAGGATCGGCGTGGTGCCGAGCGAGATGCGGTCGGAGGTGGCGATGCCGTTGGCCTTCAGGGTCTGCGCGATGATGTTGCCGAGCAGCGCGCCTTCGGTATCGATCTTGGACGAGACCACGACATCGGCGGCCGACGCGACCGCCGGGGCCATGGCCAGCACCGACAGGGCCGCGACGATCGTCTTGGAGAATTTGTGCATGGCATCCTCATAGCGAAGTTGAGCGATGGATTATGGGGATATTTCGCGAACGATCAAACCGGCTGGACGACCGGGTTGCCGGATGGCACTTGCGGCGCGCACAACGCTCGCGCCGCACGCTGTTTGGGACGCGTGGCTCCGCGTCCGGCCGTGGAGGTTTCCGTTCCCACGAGCACTGCGCGCGACGTCGGTGTTGCCTGCAGCGCGGCAATTTCCGCAGTGTGGGCGGCCTCGTCGGCTTCGGCAACGACGCCCTCAGCCGATCCTGGTCTTCAGGAGGAGCGCTGCGATCGCCGGATCGCGCGCCGTTCCCTGGCGGGGCCGGGCGCGGCGTGCAGCAGGGCCCGGAAGGCGTCGCGCTTGGCGTGAACCGAGGCGATCACCAAGCCCATCGGCACGCCCACGTCGACCAGCACGGCTTCCGAGAGTTGCAGGCTCGCCTCGATGGTTTCGGGCACCGCGTCGGTGACGCCCGCCTCGTAGAGCGACCGCGCGTGGTCGGCGTCGCGGGCGCGGGCCACCAGGACGAGGTCGGCCCGCTCGGCGCGACCGGCCCGCACTACCTCGCCCACCACCCGCGAGGCGTTCACGGTCACCACGAGCGCGCGGGCCCGGGCGAGGCCGCAGCGGCGCAGGAA
>CAXTEP010000001.1:69354-76484 GCA_964243125.1 uncultured Lichenihabitans sp.
CGCGGTCGAGCAGGCGGCCGCGCAGCAGCGCGTCGACGATCACGAAAGCGAACTCGCCTCCAGGGCCGAGCAGGAGCGCGACCTCGACCGCGACCCGGCGCGGCAGGCGGAGCGCCAGGGCGAGGCCCGCCAGGACCACGCTCTTGCCCAGCACCAGCCCGGCCGCGACCAGCGCGACCCGGCCCGGTTCGGCGGCAAGCCTCGACAGGTCCAGGGCCGCCCCGACCGACACGAAGAACAGGCCGAGCAGCAGTCCCTTGAAGGGCTCCACCGTGACCTCGATCTCGCGCCTGTACTCGGTTTCGGCGAGCAGCAGCCCCGCCATGAAGGCGCCCAGCGCCATCGACAGGCCGCTCACGGCCGCCACAGCGCTGGTGCCGATCAGCACGAACAGGCAGGCCGCCATGAAGAATTCGGTCGAGCGCGTCGCCGCCACGAGGTGGAACAGCGGCCGCAGCACCAGTCGCCCGAGACCCACGATGGCCGCGATGGCGAGCGCCGCGGGCGCCAGCGTCCAGAGCAGGCCGGGTACCGCGCCGCCCGCCTCGCGGCTGGCCAGGAACGAGGCACCGAACAGGAGGGGCGCCACCGCCAGGTCCTGGAACAGCAGCACCGCGAAGGCGGTGCGGCCCGCCCCCGAGTTCAGCCGCTTGCGCTCCGCCAGCAGCGGGATCACGATCGCGGTCGAGGATAGGGCGAGTGTGCCGCCGAGCAGCGCCGCAACCGCGACCGGCACGCCCATGCCGATCCCAGCCGCCATCAGGACCAGCCCCGACACCCCGACCTGCAACGGCCCGAGCCCGAACACCAGCCGCCGCAGGGCCGACAGGCGCTCGAACGACAGTTCGAGCCCGATCATGAACATCAGGAACACCACCCCGAACTCGGCCACGGCCGCGACCTGATCGAGGTTGGTCAGCGTCAGTGGCGCGAGCCAGGGATGGGCGTGCACGAAGCGGCCGAGCCCAAATGGGCCCAGGCCCATGCCGGCGAACAGGAAGCCGAGCACGGGGCTGACCCGCAGCCGCGTGAAGATCGGCACCACCACGCCCGCGGTGGCGAGGAACAGCAGCGTTTCGCGCGTGCCGGCCGGAAAGTGCGGGTTCGGCAAGCTCATGGGGACGCACATCCCTCAACCGTCGCAGCGTTTCTCCGGCCGGTGCCGGAAGCCTCGCGGAGGCGCGGGTCGACACGAGCCGTAGCCCCGCCCTCCGACGGGCTCGGGGCGAGGATATGGCGCAAGCCGGGTGGTCCGGTGAAGGGCATGTCAGGCGGAAGGGAAGGCTGAAACGAACGGCGGTGCAAGGGCGACCGGCCGTCGCCGCGGTCCCACCCTCCTGCGGCGCAGCTCAATCCCGGTCCAGCGCGGCCCGGAGGGTCCGGAGGTCGCGCCAAGCCAAGCCTTTCTGGCCGGGCTGCCTGAGGAGGTAGGCCGGATGCAGCATGGCCATCGCCCGGATGGTACGGCCGCCGAGCCGGTAGTCCAACCACCGGCCTCGGCTGCGCAGGATGGTGTCCTTGGTGGCGAGCAGGGCCTGCATGGCCGAGCCGCCCAGGAAGACCAGGAAGTCCGGGTCGGCGAGCTCGATCTGCCGCCGCACGAAGGGCAGGCATGCGGCCACCTCCTGCGGCGTCGGGGTCCGGTTGCCCGGCGGGCGCCACGGCACCACATTGGCGATGTAGACCTGGGTGCGGTCGAGCCGGGCGGCGCGCAGCATCCGGTCGAGCAGTTGACCCGCGCGGCCCACGAAAGGAACGCCGCTGCGGTCCTCCTCGGCGCCGGGCGCTTCGCCCACCATCATGATCCGGGCGGCCGGGTTGCCGTCCGCGAACACGAGCCGGCTCGCGGTCTTCTTGAGCCCGCAGCCCTCGAAGGCGTCCAGCATGGCGCGCAGGTCCTCGAGGGTGCCGGCCCTTGCGGCCGCGTCCTGGGCCGACGCGACGGCGTCGCTGACCGAAGGCAGGCCTGGCTCGACCGGAGTGGAAGGCATGACGCCGGGCTCCGGCCGGCCCGGGAGCGGCGGCCGCTCGCGCAACCTCGCGCGGGCCACGCCGGGCGTCGGCGAGGCGGCCGGTTCGGGCAGGCGGAACCGGTCGGGCGCGACCTCGTCCACGACGGCGTCGACGCCCATCTCGACGTACCAGCGCAGCAGCGCCAGCAGTTGCTCGGACGCCGCGTCGATTTGCGTTGAATCCATGCTCCTTTTTAACACCGGGCCGTCGTTTGCGCGAAGGGCCGGACACGATATGCAAATGTTTGCAAGCCGACCCGAGAGGACCTGACATGGCTTTGGCCGAACGCACGACCGTAACGCCCGACCTGCCCGCGCGCGAAGCCATGGACTTCGACGTGGTCGTGGTGGGCGCCGGGCCGGCGGGACTGGCGGCCGCGATCCGCCTCAAGCAGATCCGGCCCGACCTCGCGGTCGTGGTGGTGGAGAAGGGATCGGAGGTCGGCGCCCACATCCTGTCGGGCGCCGTGATCGACCCGAGCGGCCTCGACAAGCTCCTGCCCGAATGGCGGCAGGAGGACGACGCGCCGCTCAAGACACCCGTGACCAGGGACGAGTTCCTGTACCTCGGCCCGGCCGGCGGGGCGCGGCTGCCCGGCCTGCTCATGCCGCGGCTGATGAGCAATCACGGCAATTTCGTGGGCTCGCTCAACAACGTGACGCGCTACCTGGGCCGCAAGGCCGAGGCGATGGGGGTCGACATCTATCCCGGCTTCGCGGCCGTCGAGGTGCTCTACGGCGACGACGGCGCGGTGGCGGGGGTGGCCACGGGCGACATGGGCGTCGCCCGGGACGGCACGATCACGGAAGGCTTCACCCGCGGCGTGGAGCTCAGGGCCAAGTACATCGTGGTGGCCGAGGGGGCGCGGGGCTCGCTCGCCAAGGGACTCATCCGCCGTTTCGACCTCGACGCCAACCGCGATCCGCAGAAATACGGAATCGGGCTCAAGGAATTGTGGCGCGTGGCGCCCGACAAGCACCGGCCCGGCCTCGTGCAGCACTCGTTCGGCTGGCCGCTCGACAATGCCACCGGCGGCGGATCCTTCCTGTACCATATGGAGGACAATCAGGTGGCGGTCGGCTTCGTGGTTCACCTCAATTACCGCAATCCCACGCTGTCGCCGTTCGACGAATTCCAGCGCTTCAAGACCCATCCCATGATCGCCGACACGTTCGCGGGCGGCAAGCGGCTCGCCTACGGGGCGCGCGCCATCGTGGAGGGCGGCTGGCAATCGGTGCCGAACCTCGCGTTCCCGGGCGGGGTGCTGGTCGGCTGCGCGGCCGGATTCGTCAACGTGCCCCGCATCAAAGGGTCGCACAATGCCGTGCTGAGCGGCATCATGGCGGCCGAGCACATGGCCGAGGCGCTGGCGGCCGGGCGCGCCAACGACACGCTGGCCTCCTACGAGAAGGCGTGGCGGCCTTCCGCGATCGGGCAGGACCTGCGCAACGTCCGCAACGTCAAGCCGCTGTGGAGCCGGTTCGGCACCGCGCTCGGGGTGGCGCTCGGCGGGCTCGACATGTGGATGCACCAGATCTTCGGTGGCTCGCCCTTCGGCACCCTGCACCACGGCAAGCCCGATCACGAGGGCCTCAAGCGGCTCGACGAGGTCAAGCCCATCGTCTACCCGCGGCCGGACGGCGTGCTGTCCTTCGACAAGCTGTCGTCGGTGTTCCTGTCGTCCACCAACCACGAGGAAGGCCAGCCCGCCCACCTGGTGCTGACCGATCCGACGATCCCCATCCGCGAGAACCTGCCCAAATACGGCGAGCCGGCGCGGCTTTACTGCCCGGCGGGCGTCTACGAGGTGGTTTACGGGGACGAGAAGGCCCGCACCGACCCCCGTTTCGTGATCAACGCGCAGAACTGCGTGCACTGCAAGACCTGCGACATCAAAGACCCGAGCCAGAACATCATTTGGGTGCCGCCCGAAGGCGGCGGCGGGCCCAACTACGCCGGCATGTAGCGGCTGCGGCGCGGGCCTGATCGAGACGCGGCCCACCGACGGGCCAGCCCGCCTCCCGTGGTTGGACAAAGGCGGGATCGGGGCGTCCCGCGAAGGATCGGATCGCCGTGAGCCGGCCACGTGGACCGTTCTCCGTTGCTGCCGCGGGCCAAACACATGGCTCTCCACCACGGCTGTTCTTCGCGGCAATCGCTGACCAAACAAAAGATAAAGGAACTATCGTGATCTGAGACGGTTGTGTCGGTATCGACCTCTCAGGGAGGACCTGTGCTGCTGATCTTCATCAGCGCCGCGCAGGAAGCAGTCCGGCTCCGCTCCGCGGAGTGAATGTGGTGATAACCTTCCCGTCCGCCTGGCCGGCGGCTTCGGCAAGCTCCACCAATCATCCGGCCACAGGTCAGATCGAAGCTCCGCATCCAGCATGATCAGCAATCGTCTCGCGACGATTGATGATTTTCCAATCGTCGACCGGACCAAGCGCGCGCGGCACTGCCCTGTGCGAACACCTCAACTCGTCCAGGATTTCATTATGCCCAAGCAAACCATTACGGCGTTCTACGACAGGCGCGAGTATGCCAACAATGCCGCCCTGATGCTGAACCAGGCCGGCGTGCCGGTGGGCGACGTCACGGTTTCGCCGGACACGCTGCCGGCAACCGGCACCGCGCCGGCCACGACCGGTTTCTGGGCCTCGCTCGAAAATATGTTCGGCGGCTCCGACGACCACGAAACCTATTCGGAAGGGCTTCGCCGCGGCGGCATCCTGCTGACCGCCCACGTCGACGACGCGAAGGTCGACGACGCGGTTCAGATCCTGGAGCAGCACGGTTCCGTGGACATGAACGAGCGTGAATCCACGTGGCGCGGCGAGGGCTGGACCGGGGAACGACCGGTCACGGGTGGCGGTGTCGCGTCCACCGGCGCGGGCGCGCTCCGCGACCTGACCCCTGTGCCGGACAGCACGGCAGAGGTTGCCTCCGCCCGCTCGGCGAGCTTCGCCCAGGCAGCGGCACCGGCCGTGCCATTGGCTGCCGTGACCGCACCCGCATCCGTAGCCGGCAAGGACGACGTGCTGCAGGTCGCCGAGGAACGGCTGGTGGTCGGCAAGCGGGCCGTCAACCGCGGCAGGGTCCGCATCCACAGCTACGTGGTCGAGAGCCAGGCATCGGCCGAGGTGACCCTGCGCGACGAGACCGTGACGGTCGACCGCCGTCCCGTGGACCGCGCATTGACGCCGGGCGAACTCGGCGCCGACACCTTCAAGGACCGCACGATCGAGATGGACGAGATCGACGAGGAAGCGGTCATCGCCAAGACGACGCGCGTGGTCGAGGAGATCGGCCTGCGCAAGGACGTGCGGGACGAGGTCAGGACCGTCAGCGACACCGTGCGCAGCACCAAGGTCGACATTGAGGACGGGCGAACCGCCAGCCGCGTCAGTTCCGGCCTGTCCGGCACCGTGCAGCCCGCCAAGGACATGGAGGTGGTCGGGTCCGACGGCCGGCACGTGGGGGTGATCGACCACGTCGAGGGCGCCACGCTGAAGCTCAAGAAGCTAGACCCGGCCGCGGGCGGCCAGCATCACGCGATCCCGACCGAGTGGGTCGCGGCCGTCGACAGCAGGGTCACACTGACGATCGCTGCCGCCGAGGCCATGCGCCGCTGGACGGACGTGTGAGCGTCGGTCCACGGCGACGCGGGGCGGGCCGCTGCGAACCGGTGCTTGGATCTCGTGGCCGAACCTCGCGTTTAATCGGCAGGCAAGGAATCGTGCGATGAAGCTTGGTATTCGCAGCACGCCCGATACCATCCACTTTCCAGCGATGCAGTCATGACCATGGTGGAACATCGCGAGGACGACCGGTCGTCCGTAAATCCGGGAATGACCGAGGTCGTTTCGATCCGCGCCGGCGATACGGTCGAGGCGGCCGCACGCGCCGAGAACGTGCCGGTTCTGGACGAAACGCTCAGCGTGTCGAAGCGCGAGGTGATGACGGGACGCGTCCGGGTCGCGACAAGGACCGAACTGCGCGAGGAACTCGCGGAGTCGGTGCTCGAGCACAGCCTCGTCGACGTCACGCGCGTCAAGGTGGATCGCGTGGTCGACACCGCCCCGCAGGTCCGGATCGAGGGCGACACGACCATCGTGCCGGTTCTCGAGGAGCGCCTCGTCGTGACGAAGCAGCTGGTTCTCGTGGAGGAGTTGCACATCCGGCACAGGGTCGAGCGGACAGTCGAACGCACACCCGTGACCCTGCGGCGTCAGAACGTCACCGTCGAACACCTGGATCCGGATGAACCGGCAGCGACTTAACATCAGTCATAGGAGGAGTTGATCATGGGTCTTCTTGATTCCGTTCTCGGCAGCCTGTTGCAGGGCTCGGCCGGCGGCAATTCATCGCCGATGGGCGCCATTCTGTCCGGCCTCCTCGGCGGCGGCCAGCAATCCGGCCTGAACACCGGCATGGGTGGGCTTGGCGGCGCCGGAGGCCTGGGCGGGGGTCTCGGCGGGCTGCTGTCGCAATTCCAGAATGCCGGGCTCGGCCACGTCGCGCAGTCCTGGGTCGGCAATGGGCCTAACCAGCCGATCTCGCCGCATCAGCTACAGAACGTGTTCGGCGAAGAGCAGGTGCAGAACATGGCCAATCAGGCCGGCCTGCAGCCCGGCGACTTCCTGTCGCAGCTCAGCCAGCACCTGCCCGCCGCCGTGAACGGCATGACCCCGGACGGGCGCTTGCCCAACGAAGGTACGATGTCGGTCTGAATGGACCGGAAACGGCATGGAAGGCTGAAAATCCTTCCATGGCCGCTCCAACGCTGAGGATGAACCGATGATCCGTCGTACCGCAACGGCCGCGGTGGCCGCCACGATGATGATGCAGGTGATCATGGTTCCGGCCCATGCCGAGAACCAGATGAACTATTCGCTGCTGCCCGCCAGCGAGGCCGCGCAATTGACGCGCGGCGGGGGCGTGCTGGGCATGGAGGTCGGCCGGGCCCAGCAGATCACCGACAGCGGCCTGGCGTTCGAACTCCTGAAGGTGACTAGCGTCCGCCGCGGCTTGCCGGCCGACAAGGCCGGTTTGAAGACCGGGGATCAGGTCATCGCGGTGGACGGCCGCGTGTTCCCGAGCGTGGCGGCCTTTGCGGC
>CAXTEP010000001.1:76584-79696 GCA_964243125.1 uncultured Lichenihabitans sp.
GAACCCGCGAGCGAGGCCATGGACATTCGCTCACGTTGCCAGCAGCAATACCTGCCCGCCAACCGAAGGATGACTTCCGTGAAACAAATCCTCGCGGCCGCTGCCTTGACCTTGATTTGCGCCGAGCCCGCCGGCGCCGTTCTCGACCGGTTGGCCATCACGCCCGAGGAGCATGCAGCCTGCGACGACGATGCCGCGAAGTTCTGCTCGGCGGCCTACCCCGACGAGAACAAGATGATCAGCTGCATGCGATCGAACCGCAATCAGCTCAGCCCCGTCTGCCTGGCGACGTTCAAGGCCGGCATGATACGTCGCCATCTGGCCATGTAACAGCGACTTCGTTTGGATTTCCCGGCCAACCTGAACCCGCGGGCACGAATTAGGCGGCCAGTTTTGCAGCTCCGGTTCGGACAAACAGCTCGACGTTCGCGTCACCCAAGCCTTTCAAGCGCAGCCAGCACGGGTGCCATCGTCCGCCCGCGGCCCGACAGGCTTTCTTCGACCTTGGGCAGCACCTGGGCGTAGATCTTCCGCTCGATCACCCCGTCCTGCCCCGCTCGCGCAGGTGATTTGGTCAACGTCCGCTGCGTGGCCCCGGGCACGAGGCGGCGGATCTCGTTGAAGCGGCGCGTCCCGTCCTGGAGATGGAACAGGATCACGCATTTCCATTTGCCGTCGATCAGGCTAATCGCGGCCTCAACCGAGCAGCCGGGACTGCAATCCAGGCGGGAATGGCGGGGCGTCGTCACCACGGTATCCATTGCGACGCTATGGGCGGCTTCCGTGCGTATTGCCCATCTTCGGCCTTAACGCCTATCTGCCGGCCATGCAAACACGGAGCGGATCCATGCGGGCCATCGGTTACAGCCAAGCGGGACCCCTCGATCGCGACGACGCCCTCGTCGACGTGACGCTTCCTACCCCGGTGCCCACGGGCCGCGACATCCTGGTCGAGGTCAAGGCGGTCTCGGTCAACCCGGTCGACACCAAGGTGCGGCGCGGCACCCAACCCGGCTCCGGCGACTGGAAGGTGCTCGGCTGGGACGCGGCCGGTGTCGTGACCGCGGCCGGCCCCGAGGCCGCGCTGTTCAGGCCCGGCGACGCGGTCTTCTACGCCGGCGCGATCGGCCGGCCCGGCACCAACGCCGAATACCACTTGGTCGACGAGCGGATCGTCGGGTCGAAGCCTCGAACGCTCGACTGGGCGCCCGCGGCCGCCCTGCCCCTGACCGCCATCACGGCGTGGGAAGCCCTGTTCGACAGGCTGGACGTGAAAACGCCCGTGCCGGGCGCCGCGCCCGTCCTCCTGATCGTCGGGGGCGCGGGCGGCGTCGGCTCGATCGCGATCCAGATCGCGCGGAAGCTCACCGACCTCACGGTGATCGCCACGGCGTCGCGGCCCGAATCCGCGGCCTGGGTGCGCGAGATGGGCGCCCACCACGTGGTCGAACACGGCAGACCGCTGGCCGGGCAGGTGGCGGCGCTCGGGCTCGGGGCGCCCACCTTCGTGTTCTCCACGACCCAGACGACGCTCCATCTGGGCGAGATCGCCGAACTGATCGCGCCGCAGGGACGGTTCGCGCTGATCGACGATCCGCCGACGCTGGACGTCAACCTGTTCAAGCGCAAGTCGGTGTCGATTCACCTGGAGCTGATGTTCACCCGGTCGATCTACGGGACAGCCGACCTGGCCGAGCAGGAACGCCTGCTGAACGAGGTGTCGCGCCTCGTGGACGAGAGCGTGCTTCGCACCACCATGACCGAACGGCACGCGCCCATCGACGCCGCCAACCTGAAACGGGTGCATGCCTTGATCGAGAGCGGCAGGACGCGCGGCAAGGTCGTGCTCGAAGGCTTCGCCCCGGAGCGCTGACGCACGGAAGTCCGGGTATCGGTCGAAGCCGCCGAACCCTCTTGGCGCGGGTGCGGCGTTGAGGTGCGTGCCGGCAGGGCTTAGATGGGGCTGACCGCCGCCCGGCAGGAGCTCCCCATGCGGAGCGCTGCATCACCCGGATCTCGCCTTGCCGCTCATCGCCGACCTGTTCCAGGATGCCCGGATCGCGGCGCAGAGCGTGGCCGACTACGTGGGCGGCACGGGCCTCCGTCTCGGGGTCACGGGGCTGTCCCGCGCCGGCAAGACGGTGTTCATCACGGCGCTGGTGGACAACCTGACCCGCCGGGGCCGCCTCCCGGTGTTCCGCGTGGCCTCCGAGGGCCGGCTCACCGGCGCGACCCTGGCGCCGCAGCCCGACGACGCGGTTCCCCGCTTCGCCTACGAGGACCACGTGACGGCGCTGACGGCCGACCGCATCTGGCCCGACTCGACCCGGCAGGTGTCCGAACTCCGCCTGACGCTCGATTTCGAGCGGAAGGGCGTGTGGCGGACGGGACCGTCGCGCTTCACGGTCGACATCGTCGACTATCCGGGCGAGTGGCTGCTCGACCTGCCGCTGCTCGGCAAGTCCTACGCGCAATGGTCGCGCGAAACGCTCGAGGCGAGCGCCGCGGCCGCTCGTGCGCCGCTCGCGGCCGCCTGGCGCGGCGTGCTCGCGGGCCTCGACCCCCGCGCCCCGGCGTCCGAGGAGGTGGCGCGGCGCTGCGCCGACCTGTTCACCGCCTACCTGCGGACGAGCCGCACCGAGCTTTACGGCCTGTCGTCCCTGCCGCCGGGCCGCTTCCTCATGCCGGGCGACCTGGAAGGGTCGCCGGCCCTGACCTTCTCGCCCCTGTGGCTCGGCGACGGCGACGCGTTGCCCGACGGATCGTTGGCCGCCATGATGGGGCGCCGCTACGAGAGCTACAAGACCCACGTGGTCCAGCCCTTCTTCCGCAACCATTTCGCGCGCCTGGACCGGCAGATCGTGCTGGTGGACGCCTTGTCGGCCCTGAATGCCGGGCCCGCGGCCGTGCGCGACCTGGAACACGCTCTGTCCGAACTCCTCACGGCGTTCAGGGCCGGGCGGACGAACCTGTGGTCGACCCTGTTCCGGCCGCGGATCGACAGGATCCTGTTCGCGGCCACCAAGGCCGACCACTTGCACCATACCAGCCACGACAGGCTGGAGGCCATCCTGCGCACCCTGACGGCGCGCGCCATCGCCCGTGCGGAAGG
>CAXTEP010000001.1:79796-90595 GCA_964243125.1 uncultured Lichenihabitans sp.
GGGCCGGGCTGGGGCAACTCGCGACCCTCTACGCGACCAAATCCGAGACCGCCCGTGGACGGCAGGCCTTGGCGGCGCTGGCGGGCGAGATCATCGACGGGCGCGACCTGATCGAACTCGGCGAGCGGCACTTGATGGCGCCCCTCGACGCCCGGGCCCGGCGCGAGATCGCCCTGGCGGCGCGACGCGTGTCAGCCGTGACGGCGATCAGTCCGCGGGCCGTGCTCGACCTGGTCTTCGTGGCGGCCCAGATCGTGCAGCTCATCCGCCGGATCGCCGAGATCTACAGCGGGCGCCCGGGCCTGCTGGGCTTCCTGCGGCTCGCCCGCTCCGTGGGGACGCATCTCGCGGTGACGGCCGGCATGGCGGTCGGCGACAGCCTGCTCCAGCAGATCGTGGGTCACGGCCTCGCGGCGAAGCTGTCGGCCCGGCTCGGCGAGGGCGTGCTGAACGGGCTGCTGACCACGAGGGTGGGCCTGTCGGCCATGGCGGTATGCCGGCCCATGCCGTTCAATGCCGCCAAGCCGCCCGGCGTCAAGGACGTGGCGCCGTTCCTGTTCGGCGGGCAGGAGGACTGATCGATCAGTCCCGAACGGGCGCGGGAACGTGAGGGTGCGCTTCACGCCACCATGGCGCTCGGCATCTCGTCGTCGTCCGGCTCGCAAACGAGCAGGTCGATGGCGGCCGCCGATACGGGCCGGCCGAAAAGCCAGCCCTGGCCGACGTCGCAACCAAAATCCCGAAGCAGGTCCGCCATGGCGGCGGTCTCGACCCCCTCGGCCACGGTCGACAGGCCGAGGCTGTGGCCGAGCTTGACCACGGCCGAAACGATCTTGCCGCTTTCCTCGTCGGTCACCATGGCGGCCACGAAGCTCGCGTCGATCTTCAGCTTGTCGAAAGGCAGCTTCTGCAGGTGCTGCAGGCTCGAATAGCCGGTCCCGAAGTCGTCGAGCGCGAGCCGCACGCCGAGACCCTTGAGCTGGTCGAGCAGGGCCCGCGCCAGGGCGAGGTCACCGACCAGGGCGCTTTCGGTCACCTCCACTTCGAGCCGGCTCGCCGGGAAGCCGGTGTCGTCCAGCACGGCCCGCACCATCGCGGGCAAGCCGGGATCGCGCAACTGCAGCGGCGACACGTTGCACGCGAGCGTGAGGTGGGCCGGCCAGCGCGACGCCGCCACGCAAGCCTGCCGCATGAGGCGATCGGTCATCGCGCCGATCAGGCCCATGTTCTCGGCCAGGGGGATGAACTCGACGGGCGACACCATGCCCCGCGTCGGATGCGGCCAGCGCGCCAGCATCTCGACCCCGATGATGCGCCCGGTCTTGATGTCGACGAGGGGCTGGAAATGGGGCACGATCGCGTCGTTCTCGATGGCTTGGCGCAGGTCGCCTTCGAGCAGAGCCCGGGACCGGACGCGCGCGTCCATCCCGTGTTCGAAGAAGCGGTAGCAGGCCCGTCCCTCGCCCTTGGCCTGCGCCAGGGCCACGTCGGCGCGGTGCAGGAGGTCGCCGACCTCGTCGCTACCGGGTCGCACGAATGCGATGCCGATGCTGGCGCCGATCTGGACCGCCACGCTGTCGGGCAGGGTGAAAGGCTCGCCCAGCACGGCCACGATCCGCTTGGCGACCTGCGCGGGATCGTTCGACTGCGCGATCTGGCCGCCCGGATCGAGGTGGAACAGCAGGGCGAACTCGTCGCCGCCGAGACGGGCGATCAGGTCCCCGGACCGCACGTTGGCGCGGAGCCTCGTCGCCACGAGCTGAAGCAGGTGGTCGCCGGCCGGATGGCCGTGAGCGTCATTGACGGCCTTGAACCGGTCGAGATCAATGAGAAACAGGACATAGCTGGGTTCGTCGCGGCCCGCGCCACCCAGGGCGTGGGCGAGATCGTCGTAGAAATGACGCCGGTTGGGCAGGTCGGTCAGGGCGTCGATGCGGGCCACGGCGGCGGTCAGCGCCATCGCGCCCTTCAGGCGGGCGTTGCCGCGCACCGTCAGGACGGCCGCGACCAGCAGCACGACGCTCAGGCCCAGACCGGTCGCTTGCGACCAGGCACGGTCGTTCAGCGCGGCGGCCTGCGTGTCGGCGAGCGTCTGCAACTCCCGGCCGAAGACTTCGAGGCCGGTGGCGTAGACGTCCTGCAAATAGGCGAATTCCGGGCCGTCCAGGAGGCGTTGCGCGGCCTCCAGGTCGTGGTCGGCCGCGAGCTTCATGGCCCGCCGCTCCATCAGCACGAGGTCGCGATGCGCCTCGTCGGTGCTCCAGGCCAGGGCGGCCCGCACGTCCGGGGTCGCGAGGTTGGCGGCTTCCGCGAGAGCGGCGTCCAATTTGGCGTTGGTTTCGTCGTAGCGGTCCACCCATCGCGACTTGCCCGAGGAAGCGGCCATCTGAACCGCCATGGTCAGGACCTCGTCCAGCGACACGATCGTCCCCCGGAGCTCCGCCACGCGCACGGCCCGCTGCGCGGCCGTCCGCAGCGCGTCCCGGGTTTCGGTTCCGGTCCAACCGAGCCAGAGAAGAAATCCGAACAGCACCGCGGTGGCACCGGCGATGAGGCGGCGGGCACCGAACCGGCCACCGCGCACGAGAACCGCTCTGACTCTGGATGCTACCTGAATGATCATGATCGCAGCCTGTGTTGAACTGCTTATTCTTTCATTGCGTCGCGGCGCCTCGGACCGCGCAATCGAACCAGCATCGATAACGGTTCGGTATAGAGTTAATTGAAGCTGCCCGCCGGTGCGGGTTGCGACGGGGCGGTGGCACGACGCATGGCGGCGCGAGCCGGGCCTTGAACCGACCGATCGCGGGTCCCGGTCGCCGCGATCCACAGCCAAACATCGAGGCGGCTTGCACCGCGAAAGGATTGCGACGACCCTGAGGACGTCGACTAACGCGGCCCCGTCGGGCGGCAGCGACCCCGGGAGCCGTCATGACCACCATCGAAGCGTCGATCGACCTGAACCGCGAGCCTCACGAGGTTTGGACCGTCCTGACGGACTTCGACGCCTACCCGGCCTGGAACCCGTTCATCTCCAAGATCGACGGGCAGGCCAAGCTCGGGGAGAAGATCACGGCGCACATCGCCATCGTGGGGCACGCCGCCATCCCGGTGCCGGCCGACATCGTCACCTTCAGCCAGGACCGCGAGCTCGTGTGGCGCAGCCACCTGCTGATCGGCGGCATCTTCGACCGCGACCACATCTTCCGGATCGATCCCAAGGCGGGCGGCTGCACGCTGATCCAGACGCAGAAGTTCTCCGGGCCGATCGCGCCGCTTGCGGGAATGCTGACCACCGGCATGGTGCGGTACGGCCTTTCCAGCATGAACGACGCGCTCAAGCGGCGTCTCGAAACCCTTTACGGGGCCTGAGCGCCCTGCAGCACCTCCCATCGGACCGATACGGCAGCACGGAGCGTCAGGGTGCCGGGCCGGACCGGAAGCGCCGGGGTCGCGAGGATGGACGTTTTCCGCATCGCGTCCCGGGGCTGGAAGCCAGGCTCCTCCACGGGCGTGATTTCGAGCACGCGGCCAAGACGCAGGCCCAGGGCCGCCACGTAGATTTCAGCCTTGCGGCGAGCATCGCGGGCCGCCTCGGCCCGGAGGTCGTCCGTGATCCTGCCTTCCTGGCTCGACCCGTAATCGATGCCCTCCACCAGGTTGGCGCCCTTGTCGATCAGATGTGACAGCAGAGCCCCGGCGTGGTCGACCGGTGACACGAGCACGCTGACGAGGGTCGAGCCGCGATAAAGGTCGGCGGTCCCGGTCCGCGGCGACGCGGCCCCGTCGCGGTCAGGGCTCAAGGGCGCCAGCGTCACGGCTTCGCTCCGCACGTCCCCGTCCGGGATGCCTTCGGCCTTGACGGCGTCCACCACGGCTTGGGCGGCACGCGCCACGTCGGCGGCGGCCTGCGTGGCGGTCGACCTGTCGATCGTGACACCCACGGTAACGCGCGCCAGATCGGGAACGATCTCGGACACGCCCCGGCCCTCAACCGTGATGGACGGCAGAACCGCGACGGGCGTGACGTCGGCGCGGGCCGATGCGGCGGCGAGAAGGCCGCACAGCGCGAGTCCCGCTGTACACCCGACCCGGGGACGACCCGTCAAGCGGCGCGCTTGGGCGACGACAGCAGCTTGCGGTTCACCAGCACCTCGGCGATCTGCACCGCGTTCAGGGCCGCGCCCTTGCGAAGGTTGTCGGACACGCACCACAGCGACAGGCCGTTGTCGATCGTCGGATCCTCGCGCACCCGCGAAATGTATGTCGCGTCCTCGCCGGCCGCCTCGTGCGGCGTCATGTAGCCGCCGGGCTCGTGCTTGTCGATCAGCAGGCAGCCCGGCGCCTCGCGCAGGATGTCCTTGGCCTCCTCGGCCGAGATCGGCTCCTCGAACTCGATGTTCACGGCCTCCGAGTGGCCGATGAACACGGGCACGCGCACGCAGGTGGCGGTCAGCTTGATCTTGGGATCGAGGATCTTCTTGGTCTCGACCACCATCTTCCACTCCTCCTTGGTCGTGCCGTCCTCCATGAAGACGTCGATCTGGGGAATGACGTTGAAGGCAATGCGCTTGGGAAACTTCTTGGTTTCCATCGGATCGGACACGAACACCGCGCGGGTCTGGGCGAACAGCTCGTCCATGCCTTCCTTGCCGGCGCCCGACACCGACTGGTAGGTCGCCACCACGACGCGCTTGATCCGCGCGCGGTCGTGCAGCGGCTTCAGGGCCACCACCAACTGCGCCGTGGAACAGTTCGGGTTGGCTATGATGTTCATCTTGGCGAAGCCCGCGACCGCGGCGGCGTTCACCTCGGGCACGATCAGCGGCACATCGGGGTGCATGCGCCATGCCGATGAGTTGTCGATCACGACGCAGCCCTGCTGGCCGATGCGGGGCGACCAGGCCTTGGACACCTCGCCGCCGGCCGACATCAGGCAGATATCGGTGGTCGAGAAATCATAGTTCTCGAGCGACTTGCACTTGAGAGTCTTGTCCCCGAACGACACTTCCGTGCCGACCGAGCGGTTGGACGCGAGCGCCACGACCTCGCTGACCGGAAAGGCCCGTTCGGCCAGGATGTCCAGCATTTCGCGCCCGACATTGCCGGTGGCGCCGACGACCGCGACCTTGAAACGCACGTGCCATGCTCCCTGGTGGACGGGTCCGCGCGGGAACCGACGCCCGTTCTTAGGCGAGGGCCACGTTGCAGGCAACGGCGAGGCCGTACCGGGAGCGGGAACGACCTGCCCGGCCTCAGGGCCGTTTGGCCAGCCGTGCCGCGAAAAACCCGTCCATGCCGGCGAGCGGCGGGTCGGCACTGGCGGTCATGAACGGCAAGGTGCGCAGGTCGCCCGCAGGCGTCAGCGTTTCGGACCAGCCGCCGACCTCGTCGACCGTCACGGGGACGCGGTTCACGTCGGGGTTGCGGCGCAACAGCGAGGCGATCTGCGCCTCCCCCTCTTCGGGCTCCAGGGAGCACACGCAATACACCAGGGCGCCGCCGGGCCGGACGAGGGCCACGGCGCGGTCCAGCATGCGGCTCTGGAGCGCCGCCAGCGCCGCGATGTCCGACACCCGCTTGGTCCAGGCCACGTCCGGATGACGGCGGATCGTGCCCGTGGCGGTGCACGGCGCGTCGAGCAGCACGGCGTCGAAGGGCTCGGCCGCGAAGCTGGCCGCGTCGGCCACCTTGGTGTCGGCCACCATGTCGAGCCGCTGGAGATTGGAGGTCAGCCGCTTCAGCCGCTCGGCGGACCGGTCGACCGCCGTCACCTGCGCGCCCGCGGCCACGAGCTGCGCGGTCTTGCCCCCCGGCGCGGCGCAGAGGTCGGCCACCCGCTGCCCCGGTTCGACGCGAAGCAGGCGCGCCGGCAGCGAGGCCGCCGCATCCTGCACCCACCATTGCCCTTCCGCGTAGCCCGGCAGGTCCGGCACGGAAGTCGAGGTCGCGAGCCGGACGGAGCCGTTGGGCAGAAGCGTGCCCCCGAGGCGCGCCGCCAAGTCGGCCGCCGCGCCCTTGACCGTCAGGTCGAGCACGGGCTCGATCTGGTGGGCGCGGGCGATCGCGGCGGCCCGAGCCTCGCCGTAGTTCTGCTTCCAGCGCGCGGCCAGCCAGGCGGGCGCGTCCGCGAACGGGTCGGGGTCGTCGGCCGGCTCGGCGCGGCGGGCGAGGTTGCGGGCCACCGCGTTGGCCAGCGACGCGAAAGGCAGGCTCTTGGGGTCGAGCCGCACCGCCTGCACGCAGGCGTTCACGGCCGCGTGATCAGGAATGTCGAGGTACAGGACCTGGGCCGCGGTGACGACCAGGATCCATTCGAGCGCCCCGCTCCGCTTGGGGATGCCGCGCTCCAGCAGGCGCGCCAGCGCGCGCCTGATGGTGCCGAGGCGGCGCAGCGACACCACCACGATGGAACGGACCAGCGCCTGGTCGCGCGGATCCATGGCGGCCAGCTTGGTGCGCACGGACTCCGTGCCGAAAGCCTCGTCGAACGGGTGGCCGAAGCCGACGATGTCGGCCAGCACCGAGGCGGCGAGCAGGCGAGCCGGGAGGCCAGGTGGCAGCTCGGGCGGCGGGGGAGCGGCCCCCTTGGCCCACCCTCGATTGCGCGGCGGTCCCCCGATCTGGCCACCCGTGGTCTTCGCCATCGTGTTTTCGATCTCACTTACATGCGCGAACGACCTCGTTGGGCGGTCGCTCGATTGAACTGCGGGAACGGGCACCGGGACGGACCGGGATCTCACGCGAGGGGGTGACGGATGGACCGGCTCCGCCCTATCTTGAGGATCGGTTTCCGAATCACCGCAGTTTAGCTTCAACGTGGAAGATAGCGTGTTCGTTCAAAACGCAGCTCCCGGGATCGCGGCCGATCCCACGCTGGCGCAAGGTCTCCGCGCACTCAGTCCGGCGGCCCGACGAGCCCTGGCCGAGGCGGAAGCGCGCCGCGCCGCGAGCCACGCGCCGGCTGCGCCCCAGGAACATGACGGGCGCGGCGGCTTGGAGCCGGTCCGCTACGGCGATTGGGAGGTCAAGGGCTTGGCGAGCGACTTCTGAGCGGCACTCAGTCCAGGTTCGCGAGCCAGGGGCGGACGGCCACCCAATAGCTCGCCTCATCGGCCGGCACCGCGGGCGGTCGCGGCGCCACCGGCCGCTCGGCCAGCGCAAGGATGGCGTTTCGCCAGCCGCGACCATCGATCGCGGGAAGCAGGATCGTGTCGGGCGCCAAGGCGGCGGCGTGGACGGGCGTGTCGGATGCGACCACCGGAACGCCGAGCCGCTGGGCGTCCCGCGCCGCGGCCCCGGTTTCTGGCGCGAAGCTCGGCGCCAGCACGCCGTTCGCGTGGACCAGCAGGTGCCGCAGCGCCTGGGCGTCAAGACCGGGTGCTTCGCGCACGTGCGGCCGATTGCTTTCGTTCCAGTCGAGCATGGGCCGCAGTTCCTCGAACTGGAACCCTCGCGCGCCGGCCAGCACCAATTTCGGAGCCCGCCTGTCGCGCGCCAGGGCGCGCCACGTCGTCAGCAGCAGCAGGAGGTTGCTCCGCGCGTCCAAGGGTCCGAACGCGACGACGTAGGGCACGGCCGCCAGCGCGGCGTCGAAGCTTGGCGGCTCGGTATCGGCAAACCGTGACGGGGGTGCCTGCACGAGGATGGGCGGCCGGATGCCGCGCGGCGCCAGCAGGGCTTCGAGACGGTCGCGATGCGGCTCGCTCGGCGTCACGATGCCGCGGACCACGCGCGCCAGGGCCGGCAGCGAACGGCCGAATGCTCCGGCGCTAGGGGCCGGAAGGTATTCCGGATAATCGATCCCCCATAGGCCCTGGGCGAAGCACACCGGCCGCAGACCCCGGTGCGAGCCGAGCCAGCCCTGCCAGACCGGATCGTCCCACCCTCCGAGGTCGGGCTTGAGCACGATCGCGTCACCGGACGGCTGAAACGCGCGACCCGGAGCCGGCAGGCCGGCCCATCGACGCCAGTCAGGCCGGGGGGACGGAATCGCCGGCGCATCAATGGCGGGTGGATCATCGAGCAGCCACGCGCGCACGGTCGCCAGTCTTCCCGCTCCCTTGTCGCGGCCGATGCCCCCTGCCCCGTCAGGACGATGAGCGGGCGCGACCTGCCGCATCCTGCCGGCCACCGCCGTCACGGCCGTCGCGTCGCCCAGCATGCCGGACGCGACGGCGCTCAGCAGCGCGGCGTCGATCCGGTCCCAGCACGGCGAGAGTCCCGTCGCGTCGAGAACGACTTGGGTCGGGCGGCGGAGGTTCAGCGCCCCACACCCCCGACGCACAAAGCGGGCCCGACGACCGATGCAACGGATCCTGAGAAGTGTGCCATCGCTCGCGCCGATCCTGCCGATCCGACCCGATAACACGGCCGGCCACGACGACGCGATGGTGGTGCGCGTCACCGCCGTGGAAGGCGATCAGGGTGGGGTTCACGGCCCCGCGAAGGCGAACAAGCCGGCGTCGACGGCTCGGGGCCGCTGTCGCACCCGCGGCCTCGCGTGTGTCATGCCATTGCTGACACACGCCGGCTCAAAAACGTGAGCCCGTTTACAGGCTCTAGACGGCCGACACCTCGATGTCGTCGTAGCGGTTGATGCGGTAGACGAGGGCGGACACGAGCCACGCGACGACAAAGATGCCGACGATCAGGTAGCCGAGAACGCCGAAATTGTCGTTGAGCGAGCCGATCAGGCCCCAGAAGCCGCCGCGGTCGGACAGGCCGAACTGGTCGCCAATCAGGTTCAGCGCTTCCAGGCCGCCCACCACCACCGCGACCACGACCGAGACGGCCGTGATAGTGAGGTTGTAGTAGAGCTTGCGGATCGGCTTCACGAACGCCCAGCCGTAGGCCCCCAGCATGAGGATGCTGTCGGTCGTGTCGACCAGCGTCATGCCGACCGTGAACAGGGCCGGGAAGACCAGGATCGACCAGATCGACAGGCCTTGCGACGCCTGGGCGGCGGAGATCCCCAGCAGGCCGACCTCGGTGGCGGTGTCGAAGCCGAGCCCGAACAGGACGCCCAGCGGGTACATCTGCCAGCTGCGCTCGATGGCCGCGAAGAAGCGACGGAACAGCCGCCCGAGCAGTCCCCGGTTGGCGAGCGCGAGATCCAGGTCCTCCTCGACGAACCGGCCACCGGCCCGGACCGTGCGAAAGGTGCGGTAGATCGAGATCAGGACGAGGATGTTGGCGAGCGCGATGGCGAACAGGAAGAAGGACGACACAAGCGTCCCCACCACGCCGCCGACGCTCCTGAAGGCCTCGAACCGCGTTTGCAGCGCCGTCGTGGTCACCGCGATGGTGATCGAAAGGCCGATCACGATGGTTGAATGGCCGAGCGAGAAGAACAGGCCGGTCCCGACGGGCCGCTTGCCCTCTTGCATCAGCTTGCGCGTGACGTTGTCGATGGCCGCGATGTGGTCGGCATCGAAGGCGTGCCGCAGTCCGAAGCTGTAGGCCAGCATGGCGGTTCCCAGAAGAACGGGGAAATCGTGGAACGCCACGACGGCCCAGGCCCAGGCCGCCACGTTCGCGACGAGGAGAACCGCGTAAAGCCCGACGATCTTGCTCCGGAGGTCATCGCCCGCGTCGTCGAACAGGTTCACGAGTTTCAGGGGCAAGGCTGCTCTCCGGAGCGGATGCGGGCGGAAGGTCGTTCCGCTCAATCGACGGGGCGGGCGTGGACGTGCTCGTGTGCGGGCTCGCCGTGGGCGTGGGCCTCGGTTCGCAGCACGATGGGAACGAAGCTGACCTGGCCGTGCGTCACGCCGCGCTGGGCGATCACGGTCTTGGAAAATTCCCGCACCGCGGCCGAATCCCCCCGCAGCACCGCGATCTCAAGGCAGCTCTCGTGGCCGAGGTGGACGTGCATGGTCGCGACGTGGAGGTCGTGGTGGGCGTGATGGGCGTCGGTCAGGCGCTTGGCCAGGTCCCGCGTGTGATGGTTGTACAGGTAGGACAGCGTCGCGAAGCACTCCCCCTTGAGCCCGTGATCCATCCGCGCCCGCTCCAGGCCGAGCCGGGCAAGGTCGCGGAGCGCTTCGGACCTGTTCTCGTAGCGGTGGGATTCCGCGAACGCGGCGAGCTCGGCCGCGAAGGCGTCCGACATGCTGATGGTGACGCGTTCCACGGGCATGCTCCTGCTCCGGGCCTCACCGTTAAGGCAATTCAACCGAAACAGCATACGCGACCGGTCCGGCCGGGCAAGGCGGCCATCGGTCGCTGAGCGGCATCGGTTCATCGCCCTATTCCATGGCCAGGGGCGGCCCTCCGGTTCTGCGCTCGCGCGGTCTCCAACAGCGTCGCTGGCCCCGGACGCAACCTTCGAACCTGTACAGTGCGACGCGGTTTGACTATGCACGGCGCGGGGCTGCGGCACGCGTGCCGCAATCGATCGCTTCAGCGCGCGAGGGCAGGATGGCGGGGTTCGACACCTCGAAGGACCGGCTGGTGACGGTGTTCGGCGGCTCGGGCTTCCTGGGCCGCCACGTGGTGCGGGCGCTGGCCGATCGCGGCTGGCGCATACGGGTCGCGTCCCGCCGGCCCGACCTCGCGTTCCACGTGCAGCCGCAGGGCCGCGTCGGCCAGGTCAATGCCGTGCAGGCGAACCTGCGCTTTCCCGCTTCGGTCCTGTCGGCGATGCGGAATGCTGACGCGGTCGTCAACCTCGTCGGCATCCTGGCCGAGAGCGGCCGGCAGCGCTTCGACGCCGTGCACGCGGACGGGGCCAGGGCGGTCGCCGAGGCGGCGCGCGGCGCCGGTCTCACCAACGTGGTCCACGTGTCCGCGATCGG
>CAXTEP010000001.1:90695-92598 GCA_964243125.1 uncultured Lichenihabitans sp.
TCCGCACCTTCAAGGAGCTCATGCAATACGTGTGCGGCGTGACGGGCCGGCGTCGCGCGCTCGTGCCGATCCCCTTCGAGGTCGCACGCGTCCCCGCCATGCTGACCGAGATCGCCGACACGCTGCTGCTCGGTCTGTTTCCCAAGTCCATGCTGATCACGCGCGATCAGGTGACGCTGCTCAAGCGCGACAACGTCGTGTCGCAAGAGGCGGTCGCGGACGGCCTGGATCTCCGGGGTCTGGGCATCGAGCCTCGCGCGATGGAAAGCGTCGTGCCGGGCTACCTGTACCGCTTCCGCAAGACCGGCCAGTTCGACCGCGGTCGCATCGCGCCGTAGGATCCGGGTCGACGCATCGGCCGGACACCGCCGCGGTCGGTGCAAGGCGGAGATCGTGGGCGTGGCGGCCCCCGTCTTGCATCGTCGAGCGCGACGTTTGCGGGCGTCAGGACACGGGATCTTCAGCGGAGCGCCTCGATGAGCCTTCTGAGCAGCACCTACGGCAAGGGCCGCGTGCGCGTGATGCGGCTGTCGGGTGAGGGCGATTTCCGCGAGGTGCGCGAGCTCACGGTCAAGGCCATGCTGACGGGCGACATCGCTTCCGCCTTCACCCGCGCCGACAACGCCACCACGATCTCCACCGACACGATCAAGAATGTCGTGAACGTCGTAGCGCGCGAGGAACTCGCGGCGGGGCCGGAAGCGTTCTGCCGCGCGGTTGCCCGACGTCTGCTCGACAACTATCCCGGCATGGCGACCGCCACCGTGTCGGCCCGGGAAACGCGTTGGAACCGCCTGGCCCCGGACGGCGCCCCGCACCCGCACGCCTTCACGCTCGACGGCAACGGCCAGGGCACGGCCGAGGTGGTCATGGATCGGGCGGGCGACCGTGTGACTTCGGGTCTGTCGGGCTTCACGGTCCTGAAAGCCACCGCCTCGGGCTGGGCGGACTACATGACGGACCGCTACACCACCATCCCTGAGACCCGCGACCGGATCCTCGCCACCAGCATGGAAGCCGCCTGGGCCTGGTCGCGCGACCCTGCCGATTTCTCGGCCGCCAATGCCCGCGTGCTCGACGCGCTTATGCGGGTGTTCGCCACGACCTACAGCCACAGTGCCCAGGACAGCCTGTACCGCATGGGCACGGCGGCGCTCGAGGCAGTGCCGGAAATCGACACGGTCAGTCTCGCCTGCCCCAACAAGCACTACCTGCCCGTCAACCTCGCGCCTTTCGGGCTCGACAGTTCGAACCGCGTGTTCACCGCGACCGACGAACCCCACGGTCAGATCGAGTGTACCGTGGGGCGGTGAATGCAACGGGCGCCTTCGGGTCGCGGCATGGTCGCCACGGCGACCGACCCCGTGACAGGTGCTTCGGGCAGCTCGCGTCCGAGGTGAGCGTCGCGAACTCCGGTCCTACTCGGCCGCGACCTGCACGAGGCCGGACGCCGCCTCGTAGTGCCCGCACCAGTCACTGATGGACACGACGGGCCATAGACCGTGCTCGTCGGGTCCAGGCTGGGTCACGGGCGGGTTGAAGCGGCACAGGCCGTCGGTCGACCTCGTCGTTGCTCCGTCGCGGGCCGCGACATCGAAAAAATTGCATTTGCTGCAGGACGCCTCGGTCACCATTGCAATCTCCCTGACCCCGGACGGCACGGGCCGACCTCCACCTTATAATTCTTCCAAATCATCAAAGTTCAGGGCCGCGCCGGAGATCGCGAATCGCGGTGTCGATCTGCGCGACCGTTTGACACGCTGGCGCGCTTCACGCACTGACGGGTCGCGAACGGAGGGCGGGCGTGGGGCGCAAGATCATCATCGATACCGATCCCGGGCAGGACGACGGCGTCGCGATCCTGCTCGCGCTCGGGTCCGCCGAACTGGACGTGCTGGGCCTC
>CAXTEP010000001.1:92698-98240 GCA_964243125.1 uncultured Lichenihabitans sp.
GAGATGATGGGGTTCGCGCGCGGGTTCTCGGCCGCCAAATACGGCTGGGACGGCGCGGCGCTGCACGACCCCAACGTGATCGCCTACCTGCTCGACCCCTCGATCTACGACGGGCGCATCGTCAACGTCGCGGTCGAGACCGCCGGTCCGTTGACGCGCGGCATGACGGTCGCGGATTATTGGGGGGTGACCGACCGGCCCCGCAATGCCCGCTGGATCCGCTCGGTGCGGGCCGACGCCTTCTACGACCTCCTGGCGACGCGGCTGGCGTTGCTGCCGTGACGGCCCTGCTCGCCGACCTCCTCGCGGTCGATGCCGCCGTGCGGGACGCGCTGGACGCGCGCCGGCCGGTCGTGGCGCTCGAATCCACCATCATCACCCACGGCATGCCCTACCCTCAGAACCTCGAAACCGCCCGGGCCGTCGAGGAGGTGGTGCGGCAGGGCGGCGCAGTGCCGGCCACGATCGCGGTGCTCGACGGGATCCTGCGCGTCGGCCTGTCGGCCGCCGACCTCGACCGGCTCGCGGCGCGCGGCCGTGACGTGTCGAAGGCGTCGCGGCGGGACCTGCCGGCCGTGCTGGCGCGCCGCGGCACCGCCGGCACCACGGTTGCGGCCACCATGGTGGCGGCCCACCTGGCCGGGATCGCGGTCTTCGCCACCGGCGGCATCGGCGGGGTGCATCGCGGCGCCGAGCAGACCTTCGACGTTTCGGCCGACTTGATCGAACTGTCGCAAACGCCCGTGGCGGTGGTGTGCGCCGGCGCGAAATCGATCCTGGACATCCCCAAGACCCTGGAGGTGCTGGAAACCTACGGGGTTCCGGTCCTGGGCTACCGGACCGACGCGTTTCCGGCCTTCTACGCCCGGGACAGCGGCTGCGCGGTGGACGGTCGCGTCGACGATCCCGGCACGATCGCCCGCATGATCGCAGCTGGGCGCGCCCTCGGCCTCAAGGGCGGCCTGCTGGTCGCCAACCCGATCCCCGAGGGCGAGGCGCTGGACGGCGCTGCGATCGAGCGCCAGATCGGCGAGGCGATCCGGGACGCCGCGACGGCCGGCCTGTCCGGCAAGGCCCTGACGCCCTTCCTGCTGCAGCGCCTGTACGAGCTGACCGGCGGCCGCAGCCTCGCGGCCAACATCGCGCTGGTGAAGAACAACGCGCGGCTCGGGGCGGAGATCGCGGCCGCGCTCGCGGTTCTGCCCGGCTAGGATGGCGGACCCGCGCGTCCTCGTCGTCGGCGACGTGATGCGCGACGTGATCGTGCGGCCCGAGGGTCCCCTGCTTCGGGGAACCGACAGGCGGGCCGCGATCCTGTCGGCCTTCGGCGGTGCGGGCGCCAACCAGGCGGCGTGGCTGGCCCGCTTCGGCGCGGCCGTGCGCCTCGTAGCCTGCGTGGGAGCGGCGGATCGCGACGCCTTCGCGGCGCAGTTCCGGCGGCACGGGATCGAGCCGGTGCTCGCCGCCCACCCGGACCTGCCCACCGGCACCGTGGTGGCGGTGGTCGACCCGGACGGCGAACGCTCCTTCTTCACTGCCCGGGGCGCCAATGACGGCCTCGCGCGGCGCGACCTGCCGGCCGACCTGCTGGACGGGGTCGCGGCCCTGCATGTGTCGGGCTACGCGCTGGTGGGCCCGGACACCCGTGAAACCGTGCTCGCCCTTCTGGACGAGGCGCGCCGGGCCAGCCTGCCGGTGTCGTTCGACCCGGGCTCGGCCGCCTTCGTGCGCGAACTCGGGGCCACGCGCGTTCTCGACTGGCTCGACGGCGCGGCGCTTTGTCTCCTCAACGCCGCCGAAGCCGAGGCGCTCACGGGCGTCACGTTTCGCGACGGGCAGTTCGCGACCCTGCTTGCCCGCTTCGGCCTCGTCGTACTTAAGCTTGGGCCAGCGGGCGCCGCGGCGCGCGCCCGCGACGGCGGGGAATGGCTGGAACACGCGAGCGCCGCCCGAGCGGTCGACACCACGGGGGCAGGCGACGCCTTTTGCGCGGCCTTTCTTGCCGCGAGATTGCGCCGCGAACCCGTGGCCGAGGCGCTCCGGCTCGCGGTCGCGGCCGGTACAGCGGCCGTGTTGGCGGTCGGAGCCTGGCCGGGATGATCCGCCTCGCCAACAAAGCCGTCACAACAATCCGCAAAGCTGCGCATTAGCTTGGCAAGGGAGGAACGGACATCATGGCGAGCCGGATCGAGGACTACGCGATGATCGGGAACTGCGCGAGCGCGGCCCTGGTGAGCAAGACCGGTTCGATCGACTGGATGTCGCTGCCGCGCTTTGATTCGGCCGCCGTCTTCGCGAGCCTGCTCGGCGGACCGGACAACGGCAGCTGGCAGATCTGCCCGGTTCACGCGGACCCCAAGGTCACCCGCCGCTATCGCGACGGCACGCTGGTGCTGGAAACCCGTTTCGAAACCCCCGATGGCGCCGTCACGCTGATCGATTGCATGGGCCGGCGCGGCGATCACGCCGACACCGTCCGCCTGGTCCGGGGAGAGAGCGGCACGGTGCCGATGCGGATGGACCTCGGCATCCGGTTCGACTACGGCCTCGTGGTCCCCTGGGTACGGCGCCTCGATGACGGGCGGCTGTCGGCCGTGGCGGGACCCGACCGCCTCATCCTGACGACCGACGTCGAGCTTCGCGGCGAGAACATGCGCACGGTCGCGGACTTCACGGTCGCGGCGGGCGAGGAGGTCAGCTTCTCGCTGGCCTGGGTCCAGTCCTACCTGCCCGTGCCGCCGGCCGTGAATCCCAGGGCCGTGATCGAGCAGACGACCGCGGACTGGGCGGGCTGGTCGAGCAGGCATCGCGACGGCACCCAGCGGTGGAGCGACGTCGTCCTGCGCTCGGTGATCACGCTCAAGGCCCTGACCCATTTCGAGACGGGCGGGATCGTGGCGGCGCCGACGACCTCGCTGCCCGAGCAGCTTGGCGGCGCGCGGAACTGGGACTACCGCTACTGCTGGCTGCGGGACGCGACCCTGACCCTCTACGCGCTGCTCAACAGCGGCTACGTGGACGAGGCCACGCGATGGCGCGACTGGCTGATCCGCGCCATCGCGGGCACGCCGGACCAGATGCAGATCATGTACGGCGTGGCGGGCGAGCGCCGCCTGGATGAATACGAACTGCCGTGGCTCGCGGGCTACGAGGGCGCGAAGCCGGTCCGGATCGGCAACGCGGCCTCGGGCCAGCTGCAGCTGGACGTGTTCGGCGAAGTGCTCGACGCCATGTACCAGGCCCGCCGTCTGGGGATGCCGCCCGACGGGTTCGGCTGGTCGATCGAGTGCGCGCTGGTCAACCACCTCGCCACGATCTGGCGGCAACCCGACGACGGTATCTGGGAGATCCGGGGCGAACGCCGCCAGTTCACCCATTCCAAGGTCATGGTCTGGGTGGCGTTCGACCGGGCCATTCGCAGCGCCGAGGAGTTCGGGATGGACGGCGACGTCGCGTCGTGGAAGGCGGCTCGCGACGAGGTCAGGCAGCAGGTGCTCGACCACGGCTACAACGCCGAGCTCGGTTATTTCACCCAGCACTACGGCTCGGCCGACCTCGACGCGAGCCTGCTGCTGATCACGCTGGTGGGCTTCCTGCCGCCCGACGACGAGCGCATGGTGCGCACCATCGCGGCGATCGAAAAGCACCTGATCCGCGACGGGTTCGTGCTGCGCTACGACACCAACAGCCAAGTCGACGGGCTCGTCGGGCACGAGGGCGCCTTCCTGCCCTGCAGCTTCTGGCTGGTGGACAATTACGCCCTCACGCAGCGCTGGGACGAGGCCCACGCCCTGTTCGAACGCCTGGTCGGCCTGTGCAACGACGTGGGCCTCCTGTCGGAGGAATACGACGTGGAGGCCAAGCGCCAGGTCGGCAACTTCCCCCAGGCCTTCACCCACGTGGCCCTGATCAACTCGGCCCACAACCTTTGGCGGGGCCAGGGGCCGGCGCAGCACCGCTCCGAAAGCGGTTCTGACGCGGATGCGACCCCGTAGTGCCGGGGACCGCGACCGCTTATATCAAGAATCCTGGAAGGGGTCTGGGAGGGCCGTGATGGCTGAACGTATCGCACTGGTCGAGGACCCCGGGGCGCAGCGGACGCGACTGCAGCGCTACGCGCGCCTCGCGCTCATCCTCGCCCTCGTGGGGCTGGGCCTGTGGACGCTCCACAATTTCCTGGGCGCCCTGGTCTGGGCGGCCGTGATCGCGGTGGCGGTCGGGCCCCTTTACCGGCGCGCCATCCTGCAATGGGGTTCCGGCCGCCACAACATCGCGCTGCCGCTCGCCTTCACGGCCATCGTGGCCATCGTGTTCCTGCTGCCCTTCGTGGTGCTCGGGGTGCAGGCCGCCCACGACGCGAGCGAGGTGGTCCGGTTCGCTCGCAACGCCATGGATTCCGGCATCCCCGAACCCGCCTGGGTTTCCGAGCTGCCCTTCGCGGGCGCCCAGGTCAGCACCTGGTGGAAGGCCAACCTGTCCAACGCGTCCGACGTGTCGGGCCTCGTGCATCACGCGACCCACGGGGCGAGCCTGCTCAGCACGCGGGAGATCGGCGCGGCCTTCACGCACCGGATCGTGACCTTCCTGTTTACCATCCTGACGCTGTTCTTCCTGCTGCGCGACGGGGAGTCGCTGTCCCGCCAGATGCTGCTCGCCAGCGAGAAGCTGTTCGGTCCGCACGGCGAGGCAGTGGCCCGACAGATGGTGTCTTCGATCCACGGCACGGTGGACGGGCTCGTGCTGGTGGGTCTCGCCGAGGGCGTCCTGCTCGGCATCGTTTACGTGATCGCGGGCGTGTCGCACCCCACCCTGCTGGGCGCACTGTCGGCGGTCGCGGCCATGATCCCGTTCGTGCTGGTGGGCCTCGTGTCGATCATCGGGGTGGCCCTGATCGCGCAAGGCTCGATGGGCGCCGCCGTGGCGGTCGTGGTGTTCGGTTACCTGCTGGTCTTCGTGGCAGATCACTTCGTCCGCCCCGTGCTGATCGGCGGCGCCACCAAGCTGCCGTTTCTTTGGGTGCTGCTCGGCATCCTGGGCGGGGTGGAGACCTGGGGTCTGGTCGGCCTGTTCGTGGGGCCGGCCGTGATGGCGGCGCTGATCCTGCTGTGGCGCGAGTTCACGCAGAGCGATGCGTTGGTTCCGGCCACCGAGGCGCGGGTCAGGACGATTTCGCCGGTTCCCATCGCGGGCGAATGACCGTGCTGCCGGACGCGGGCGAGACCGGACCCGAGGACGCCGTGGTGACGCTGGCCGAAAGGCACAGGCGGAAGCTCGAACGGGTGCAGGCCGCCCTTCCTGTGCTCGACCGCGCGCTGGCCGACTACGGGCGCCGGCACGGGGGCCGCTTCATCCGCTTTGGCTCGAGTGCGACAGGCAGGTTGCGCGTCACGAGCGACATCGACATCGTCGCGATGTTTGAGCAGGGCGAGAGCGAAGCCTGTCGGATCGCCGAGCATCTGTGCCTTGACCTCGACCTGCGGCCCGACTGCCTGCCCGCGAGCTGGCTGACGCCGGCCTTCGTGGAACGTGCCAGGCACGAGGG
>CAXTEP010000001.1:98340-107243 GCA_964243125.1 uncultured Lichenihabitans sp.
CTGCGAAGTAGTCGGTGGCGCGGATCAGCTGGTCCAGGATGCCCGGCTCCGTGAAGGCGTGTCCCGCGCCTTCGATCAGGTGAAACGCGGCCTCGGGCCATGCCTTGTGCAGCGCGTAGGCGTTCCGGACCGGGCACGGCATGTCGTAGCGGCCGTGGATGATGACGCCGGGGATGCCGCGCAGGCGATCCGCGCCGGCGATCAACTGACCCTCGTCCAGCCACGCTGCGTGGTGGAAATAGTGGTTCTCGATGCGGGCGAAGGCCAGGGCGAACCGGCCGTCGCGGAAGGGCGCCGACAGGTCGGGGTCGGGCAGCAGCGTGATGGTCTCGCCTTCCCAGCTGGCCCAGGCCTTGGCGGCCTCGAGACGGACGGCATCGTCCTCACCGGTGAGACGCCTGCAGTAGGCTTCCACCATGTCATGGCGTTCCTCCGGCGGGATCGGCGCCTGGAACAGGTCCCACTTGTCGGGAAAGATCTCCGATACGCCGAACTGGTAGTACCAGTCGATCTCGGCCCTGGTGAGCGTGTATATCCCGCGCAGGATCAGGGCGCTGACGCGCTCGGGATGGCTTTCCGCGTAGGCGAGGGCCAGCGTCGAGCCCCACGAGCCGCCCAGCACCAGCCATCGCTCGACGCCGACGTGCCGGCGAAGCCGCTCGATGTCGGCGACCAAGTGCCAGGTGGTATTGTCCGCGAGGCTCGCGTGCGGCGTCGAGCGGCCGCAGCCGCGCTGGTCGAACAGCAGGACGTCGTAGCGTTCGGGATCGAAGAGGCGTCGATGCGCCGCCGAACAGCCGCCGCCGGGCCCGCCATGAAGGAACACGGCAGGCGTGCCCCCCTTCCTGCCCACCCGCTCGTAATGGAGTGCGTGTCCGTCCCCGACATCGAGGACGCCGGACGCGTAGGGTTCGACCGGAGGGTAGAGTGTACGCGATGCCGGCACCATCAAGCCCTCCATTCTTGCCTCAGCGGAGCGTCAAGCTACCGCCCCGCAACGCTCGCGCCAACGCCACCGCGCTCAGGACTGCTTGGCGGCCGTAATCAGCGCCACGGCTTCGGGCGAGTCCCAGCCGGCCGGTCCCGCCACTTCGCCGAGCTGGCAGCCGTCGCGGTCGATCACCAGCGTGGTCGGCAAACCCGTAGCCTGCCTGTCGGCCCGCAGCACCTGGAAGGCGCGGGCGCTCGGGTCGGCGTAGAGCGGCAGGTGGGTGATGCCGGCGTCGGCCAGGAAGGCTTTGGGCCGCTCCAGCCGGACGGTGTCGATGTTGACGGCCACGACCTGAAAGTCCGCGCCGCCCAGCCTGGCCTGCAGCCGGTCGAGGGCCGGCATCTCCTGGCGGCAGGGGATGCACCAGGTGGCCCACAGGTTCAGCAGCACGGTCCGGCCGCGGAAATCCGCCAGGGTCAGCCCGCGGCCCCCTTCGTCCTTGAAGGCGATGTCGGGCGCGACGCGCGGGGTCTTGGCCAGGCTGAACGCCGCCACCTCGCCGTGGACGAGCGGGTCGAGCCGCGCCACGGCCGCGGGCGCGCCCGGGCAGGCGCCCGAGGCTTTCTTGCCCGCCCCGTCCATCCCGTATAGGACGCCGAAACAGCACAGCAGCGCCGCGGCGCCCACCAGGGCGCCGACGGGCAGCCCTCGCCGGCGCGACGTCGGGGCGGGCGGGCGGGGCTGGTCGGTCATGATCGATCCGGGGCGCGCGAGAGACGATGAGCAACACGATGTGGGGCGGCCGGTTCGCGAGCGGCCCCGACGCGATCATGGAAGAGATCAACGCCTCGATCGGTTTCGACTACCGGCTGGCGTCGCAGGATATCGCGGGGTCCCGGGCGCATGCCGCCATGCTCGCCAAACAAGGCATCATTTCGGCCGCCGACGCCGCCGCCATCGAGGCGGGCCTGATGCAGATCGCCGCCGAGATCGAGGGGGGCTCCTTCTCGTTCTCGCGGGCCCTGGAAGACATCCACATGAACGTGGAAGGCCGGCTCGCCGACCTGATCGGGGACGCGGCCGGCCGGCTTCACACGGCGCGGTCGCGCAACGACCAGGTGGCGCTCGACTTCCGGCTGTGGGTCCGAGACGCGGTCGACGGGCTCGACGCCGGGCTCGCCGACCTGCAGCGGGCCCTGGCCGAAAAGGCTCAGGTCCATGCCGAAGCCGTGATGCCGGGCTTCACCCACCTGCAGTCGGCCCAGCCCGTGACGCTCGGCCACCACCTGCTGGCCTACGTGGAGATGCTGGGCCGCGACCGCGGCCGCCTTCGCGACGCCCGGGCCCGGCTCAACCAGTCGCCGCTCGGCGCCGCGGCCCTGGCCGGCACGTCGTTCCCCATCGACCGGCACGCGACGGCCCGCGCGCTCGGCTTCGACGGGCCCACCGCCAACTCGCTCGACAGCGTGGCGGACCGCGATTTCGTGCTGGAAGTGCTGTCGGCCGCCTCGATCTGCGCCGTGCACCTGTCGCGCTTCGCCGAGGAGATCGTGCTCTGGGCCACGCCGCAATTCGGGTTCGCGGCCCTGTCGGACCGGTTCTCGACGGGCTCCTCCATCATGCCGCAGAAGCGCAACCCGGACGCGGCCGAACTGGTGCGCGGCAAGACCGGCCGCGTGATCGGGGCGCTGACCGGCCTGCTGATCGTCATGAAGGGCCTGCCGCTCGCCTATTCCAAGGACATGCAGGAGGACAAGGAGGGCACGTTCGACGCCCTCGACGCGCTGGTCCTGTGCGTCGCCGCGACCGCCGGCATGGTGCGCGACCTGACACCCGACACGGCCCGCATGGAGGCGGCCGCGAGTTCCGGCTACGCCACCGCGACCGATCTCGCGGACTGGCTGGTCCGGCACCTGGGCCTGCCGTTCCGGCGCGCCCACCACGTCACCGGCCGCATCGTGGCGCTGGCGGCCGAGCGCGGCGTGCCGCTCGACGCGGTGCCGCTCGAGGCCATGCAGGGGATCGAGCCCGGGATCACGGCCGAGGTCTTCGCCGTGCTGGGCGTCCGCCAGTCGGTCGCGAGCCGGACCAGCTACGGCGGCACCGCGCCCGCCAACGTGCGACGGCAGGCCGCCGACTGGCTCGCGCGCCTCGGTCAGCCCGGAACAACCTGACCGTCGAGGGCCAGCGGGGCGTCGAGGTCCTGGTCGGGGATCACGCCCGACAGGCGGTCGAGCAGCCAGCGGGCCGCTCGGCCGGGCGGCTGGTCGGTGCGGTGGATGGCCGACAGCGCGTAGCGGTGCCGGGGGCGGTATTCGAGATCGAGCGCCCTGAGCCGCCCGGCCGCCAAGTCATCCCGCACCATGGCTTCCGGCATGGACCCCCAGCCGAGCCCCGCGAGCAGCAGCGCGTGCTTGGCCCCGAGATCGGCCAGCCGCCAGGTTTGCGGGCTAAGCACCGCGAAATCCTCGCCCCTGGTCAGCGTCGACCGATCGGTCAGCACCAACTGGACGTGCTCGCGCACCGCCGATGAGCCGACCGGCCCTTCGACGCGGCTCAGCGGATGATCGGGCGCCGCCACGGCCACCATGCTGATGGTGCCGATCTGGCGCTGTTCGAGACCGTCGGTGGGCCTGATCATCGGGCCGCTCACGCCCACCCGGCAGGTCCGGTCGAGCACCCGCTGGGTGACCGAGCCGAGCGACTCGACGTAGAGCCGCAGCGTGACGGTCGGAAACGTCAGGCGGAACTCCGCGAGCGCCTGCACCAGCCGGGCGGTCGGCAGCATCACGTCCACGGCGATTGCCACCTCGGGCTCGAGGCCGGCCAGCAGTCCCCGCGCCCGCGCCCGCATGGCGTCGACGCCCAGGCTGAGCTGCCGCGCGTCGGCCAGCAGCGCGCGGCCGGTGTCGGTGAGGGTGGGACGCCGCGTGCGGCGCTCGAACAGTTTCAGGCCCCCGAGCTGGGCTTCGAGGTTGGCCACCGTGTAGCTGATCACCGATTGCTGGCGATTGAGCGTCCGGGCCGCGGCCGAGAAGCTTCCGGCCTCGACGATGGCCAGGAAGACGCGCAGCTGGTCGAGCGTCGGGGTTCCGAGGTCGGGCATGGCGTGGACCGGTTCGCAGGCCTCGATGAGCGTGCGGTCTACGCGATCGGCCGGCGCGTGACCACCGTCGACGCCGGCGGGCCTTGCATGCTGCTCCGGCGGAAGAGGTCCGATTTTACCGCTCGCCAGCCGCCGGGCATGCCCTATAGAGCAGTGTCGCAGACCGACGAGGAGGGGTGGGGGTTGATCCGTTCACGACGCAGCCGCGCCGCGGCCGCCCTGGTCGCGACCGCGCTGCTGGCGTCCCCCTTGGGCGGATGCGGACGGCGCGGCGGGTTGGAGCCCCCGCCCGACCCGGCCGTCCCGACCGCGGGAGCCAGCGTCGACGCGGCGCCGCCGCAGGCGGGCCTGAAGCGACCCAAGCGGTTGCCCATCAAGCCCCCGAGCGAACCCTTCATCCTCGATCCCCTGCTCTGACGGGCCGTGCCATGCATCATTTCGATTACCGCGAGGGCGTGCTGCACGCCGAGGGCGTCGACCTCCGCGCGGTTGCCCGGCAGGTCGGCACGCCCTTCTACTGCTACGCGCGGGCCACGATCGAGCGGCACTATCGCGTCTTCGCCGCGGCCTTCGCGAGCCGGCAGGCCCTGGTGTGCTACGCCGTCAAGGCCAATTCGAACCAGGCGGTGCTGCGCGTCCTGGCGAAGCTCGGCGCCGGCATGGACGTGGTGTCGGGGGGCGAACTGCGTCGCGCCCGGGCCGCGGGCGTACCGGCCGGCCGGATCACCTTCTCGGGGGTCGGCAAGACCGCCGAAGAGATCGCGCTGGCGCTGGACCACGACATCCTGTGCTTCAACGTCGAGTCCGAACCCGAGCTCGACATGCTGTCGGGGCTGGCGGCGGCGCGCGGCCGGGCGGCCCGGATCGCGGTGCGGGTCAACCCGGACGTGGACGCCCGCACCCACGCCAAGATCTCGACCGGCAAGGCCGAGAACAAGTTCGGCATCCCGCTGGCGCGGGCCCGCGACGTCTACGCGCGCGCCGCCGCCCTGCCCGGCATCGCGGTCACCGGCGTCGACATGCACATCGGCTCGCAGATCACCGATCTGGGCGCGTTCGATCAGGCGTTCGGCGTGCTGGCCGGGCTCGTGACCGAGCTGCGACGCGACGGCCACGTCATCCACCACGTCGATCTCGGCGGGGGCCTCGGCATCCCCTACCGCGAGGGCGAGGATGCCGCGGCCTTCCACCCCGACCGCTACGCGGCCGTCGTGGCGCGGTACGCGGAGGCCCTCGGAACCCGCGTGGTGCTGGAGCCCGGCCGCCTGCTGGTCGGCAACGCGGGCGTGCTGGTCACGAGCGTGATCCTGGTGAAGACCGGCGCCGCCAAGACCTTCGCGGTGGTGGATGCCGCCATGAACGACCTGATCCGCCCCACGCTCTACGAGGCCTATCACGCCATCCAGCCCGTGGCGGCCTCGACGAGCGATGACTGGGTCGTGGCCGACGTGGTCGGGCCCGTGTGCGAAACGGGAGACTACATCGCGCTCGACCGGAAGCTGCCGGTGCTTCGGGCCGGCGACCTGCTGGCCGTCATGTCGGCCGGCGCTTACGGGGCCGTGCAGGCCGGCACCTACAATTCGCGCCTGCTGGTGCCCGAGGTCATGGCGGACCGCGACCGGTTCGCGGTTGTCCGTCCGCGCACGAGCTACGACGACCTGATCGGGCTCGATCGGGTGCCCGCGTGGCTGGACGAGAACGATTGAGGTAGCTGGACGGCGCCGACCCGCCGCCGCGATAGTGACGACATCGATGCGGAAACTGTCGACGCAACCGGCTGAACGAGACCAGGGCGCTCTCCCGACGGAGATCGGCGGGGCGACACGGGTTTCGCGCGGTGCTTCCGCCACCGCCCTCATTCCGAGCCCGTCGAAGGATGGACCGCATGGGAGCACCCCGATCGTCCTTCGACAGGCTCAGGACAAGGGTGCCGTGGAGATCGCATGAGACGGTCGCGTGCAGAAAGGGCGTGGGGTGCGGCTGCATCCCGTCGCGACGTCAGGACCGCCGCCATCGTCGCGGCCCTGCTCGCCTTCACGTCGCTCCACGCCAGCCGGGCATGGGCGGACGACACTGCCGCACCCACGACCCGATCGGCCGTCCCGGACCTCGATGCCAGGAAGCGCGACCTGCAGGGCGTCGAGGGCACGCTGCTGCAGTCGGAAGCCCAGCGCCACCGGATCGCGGCCGACATCGAGCAGATCCGGACCGACCGCGTGCGTCTTAACGCCGCCCTGATCGACACGACGGCCCGCGTGCACGAGGCCGAAACCAAGGCCGGGGCCGTCGAAGCGCGGCTCGACACGCTGACCGGCAGCGAGGACGCGATCAGGCAATCGCTGGACAGCCGGCGCGACGTCATCGCCGAGGTGCTGGCCTCCCTGCAGCGCATGGCCCGCAAGCCCCCGCCCGCCATATTGGTGGCGCCCGCCGACATCCTGACCTCGATCCGCACCTCCATGCTGCTGGGCGCGGTCGTGCCCGAGTTGCGGCAGGAGGCCGAGGCGCTGGCATCCGACCTGTCCGACCTGCAGCGCCTCCGGGCCTCCATCGCCACCGAACGGAGTACCCTGCAGGGCCAACTCGCCGACCTCGCCGGCGAACGGCAGCGGCTCGACGCGTTGGTGGATGCCCGGCAGGCCGCCCAGGCCGCGGCCGAGGCGGCGCTCGGCGACGAGCAGGGCCGCGCCGCCGACCTCGGGCGGCAGGCCGCGAGCCTGAAGGACCTGATCGCCCGCATGGAAGACCAGGTGTCGACGGCGCGGCGGGCCGGCGACGCGGCGCGGGCCGCCGACGAGGCCCGGCACCGCTCCGCCGAAGCGGATGCCGACAGCGTCAGGGCGCAGGTTGCGGCCGGACCGTTCCGCGACCCCGCCCGGCTCGCGCCGGCGGTGGATTTCGGCGACGCCAAGGCCATGCTGGGTCTGCCCGTGGCCGGGCGCCTGGTCAAGAACTACGGCACCGCGGACGCTTTCGGGGGTGCCGAGAAAGGTCTTTCCATCGCCACGCGCCCGCAGGCCGTGGTATCGGCGCCGGCCGATGGTTGGGTCGCTTTCTCGGGCCCCTACCGCAGCTATGGACAAATCTTGATCATCAATGCCGGCAGCGGGTACTATATGGTGCTCGCGGGCATGAACCGGGTGAACGTCGCTCCGGGACAATTCGTCCTGGCCGGGGAACCGGTCGCCACCATGGGCGACGGTTCGATCAGGACGGCCGCCGCGATCGCGCTTGGCGCGGCCGAGCCCGTTCTTTATGTTGAACTCCGGAAAGACGGAACGGCGATCGACCCGAACCCCTGGTGGGCCAGGGCCGAGTTTGAAAAGGTTCGCGGATGATGCGCAAGGTTTCATTGATGGCGGCCGGTGCCGTTCTCGGCGCGGCCTCCGCGTCGGTCGTTTTGCATCCCGGTTTCATGAGCAGCAGCCCCGCCCGCGCGGCCGCCTCCGACACCTACCGCAACCTGAACCTGTTCGGCGACGTGTTCGAGAAGATCCGGACCGACTACGTCGAGAAGCCCGACGAGGGCAAGCTCGTGGAAGCCGCCATCAACGGCATGCTGGCTTCGCTCGATCCCCATTCGAGCTACATGGACGCCAAGGCCTACGGCGACATGCAGGTGCAGACCCGCGGCGAGTTCGGCGGGCTCGGCATCGAGGTCACGCAGGAGGACGGCAACATCAAGGTCGTGACCCCGATCGACGACACCCCGGCGTCCAAGGCCGGCATCCTGTCGGGCGACCTGATTGTCGCCATCGACGGCGAGGCCGTGTCGGGGCTGACCCTCAATCAGGCGGTCGACAAGATGCGCGGCGCCGTCAACACGTCCGTGGTGTTGAAGATCCAGCGCGCCAAGAAGGACCCGCAGGACTTCAAGCTGACCCGGGCCGTGATCACCATCAAGTCGGTCAAGTACCAGGAGAAGGACGACGTCGGCTACGTCCGGATCACCCAGTTCAACGAGCAGACCTTCGACGGGCTGAAGGCCGCCATGGCCAAGTTCCAGGCCGACATCCCGAGCGACAAGTTCAAGGGCTACATCATGGACTTGCGCAATAACCCCGGCGGGCTGCTCGACCAGTCGATCGAGGTCGCCAACACGTTCATCGACCGCGGCGAGATTGTGTCCACCCGCGGCCGCAACGCCGATGAAACGCAGCGCTACAGCGCCCGGCCCGGCGGCGACCTCAGTCACGGCAAGCCGCTCGTCGTGCTGATCAACGGCGGCTCGGCCTCCGCGTCCGAGATCGTGGCCGGCGCCCTGCAGGACCATAAGCGGGCCACCATCATGGGCACGCGCTCGTTCGGCAAGGGATCGGTGCAGACCATCATCCCGCTCGGGCAGAACGGGGCGCTGCGGCTGACCACGGCGCGCTACTACACGCCCTCGGGGCGCTCGATCCAGGCCAAGGGCATCGACCCCGAGGTGGAGATCCTGGAAGACGTGCCGGCCGAGCTCAAGGGCAAGGACGACACCAAGGGCGAAGCCTCGCTCAAGGGCCACCTGAAGAACGGCGACGACGAGAAACAGGGATCGCAGGCCTACGTGCCGCCGGAAGAGAAGGACGACAAGCAGCTGATCGCCGCCCTCAACCTGCTCCGGGGCAACACCAAGGCCTCCAACACGCCCGCGACCCCCGATCCCGCCAAGCCGGTCCAGGTCCCGAACTGAGCCGCAACGGCGGTCGATGAAATGCGGGGGGCGTCGCAGTCGCGGCGCCCTTCTTCTTTGATTGGCGAAGCTCGGCGCGCCGCATCACGGCTCGCGCAAGCCTGCCCGATCTATGGTGGGGTTCACGCAATCCCGCGAAGCACGGGGACGAATGACCGGCGATCCGCTTTACGAGCCCCTGGGAGTCGATCGGG
>CAXTEP010000002.1:0-2554 GCA_964243125.1 uncultured Lichenihabitans sp.
ACGGCGCTGGCCGAGCCGACCGCCATCTCGTTCCGCTTGAACGTGTATTCGTACATGAAGTTGGACGGCAGCCAGGCCGAGCCGCCGGGGCCGCCGCTGGTGAGCGCCACGACGAGGTCGTAGGACTTGATCGCCAGGTGGGCCAGCACGATGAAGGCCGACAGGAACACCGGCCTGAGCTGCGGGATCAGGATGCGGCGGTAGATCTGGACCGCGCTCGCGCCGTCGATCTGCGCGGCCTTGACGATCTCGCCGTCGATGCCGCGCAGGCCGGCCAGGAACATGGCCATGACGAAGCCCGACGCCTGCCAGACGCCCGCGATCACGACCGTGTAGATCACCCGGTCCTTGTTCTTGATCCAGTCGAAATGGAAGCTGGTCCAGCCCCACTGGTGGAGCGTCTGTTCGAGGCCGAGCCCGGGATCGAGGAACCATTTCCAGGCCACGCCCGTGACGATGAAGCTGAGCGCCATGGGGTAGAGATAGATCGGCCGCAGCACGCTTTCGCCGCGGATCCCCTGGTCGAGCAGGATGGCCAGGAACAGGCCGATGGCCAGCGACAGGCCGATGTAGAGCACCCCGAAGATGCCGATGTTGGTGATGGACGTGTACCAGGACGAGGGCGGGCTGCTTTCCCAGGTCCATCGCCACAGCCGCTCGTAGGCGCGCGTGCCGGTCAGCACCGACGAGGGGAACGCCTTCGAGTTGGTGAAGGACAGGTAGATGGTCCAGGCGATGAAGCCGTAAACGAACACCAGGGTGGCGATGAAGCTCGGCGCCAGGACCAGCTTGGGAACGGCCGCGCCGAGCCGCGACCGCATCGTCACGCGCGGGGGCGCGCGGCGGGCCTGGACGAGTTCGGGCTGGGTCGTGGCGACGGAGGACATGCGGTTCGCCGGGGCTGGAGATAAGGGCGACGGATCTCGGGGCCGTCGGATGCGCCCAGGTTGCGCGCCGGGATGCCCGCGCGCGACGCCGTTCCGAGCGCGTGCCGGCCGGGCGGCCGGCACGCGCTCAGGACCTCACTTCGCGTCGTCGATGGCGGCCACGAGCTGCTTGACCGCGTCGTCCGAGCTCGTGATCTGGCCGTGCACGAACTTGGTCACCACGTCCTTGTAGGCGTTGGCGACCGCCGGCGGGGCGCCGTAGCCCTGGGCCAGCGAACCGAACAGCTTGCCGCCCGCGTCGGCGGACTTCAGGTCGGCGATGCCCTTCTTGCCGCACACGTCGAAAGCCTCGTCGGACACGTCGGTGCGGGCCGGGACCGATCCTTTCACGACGTTGAACGACACCTGGAAAGCCTTGGACAGGGTGTCGGTCGCGAGCTGCTCCTGGGCGGCCTTGCGGTCCTTCGGCACGTCGAACATGCCGAACATGTCCGAGTTGTAGATCACGCTGCCCTGGGTCCCGGGGAAGCGCGGGCACAGGAAGTCGCTGCCGGCCGTCTTGCCGGCCGCCTTGAACTCGCCCTTGGCCCAGTCGCCCATGACCTGCATCAGCGCGTCGCCCTTGATCACCATGGCGGTGGCGAGGTTCCAGTCGCGGCCCGAGAAGTTGGGATCGACGTAGCCGACCAGCCTGTGCAGGTTGTCGAAGGCCTTCTTCATCGTGGGCGACTGCAGCGAGGCGTCGTCGAGCTGGTTCATGGCCTTGTTGTAGAAGTCCGGGCCGCCGGTCGCCTCCACCACGCTGTCGAACATCGTGGCTTCCTGCCAGTTCTGCCCGCCGAGCGCGAGCGGGATCACGCCCGCGGCCTTGGCCTTGTCGAGCAGGGCGAACAGCTCGTCCATGGTCTTGGGCTCGGTGCCGCCGATCTTGGCCAGCACGGCCTTGTTGATCCACAGCCAGTTGACCGAGTGGACGTTCACGGGCACCGCCACCCACTTGCCGTCGTTCTTGGCGAACTTCTGCAGCGGCGCGGGCACGACCGCGTCCCAGCCCTCCTTCTTGGCCGTGTCGGAGATGTCGCCCATCTTGCCGGCCTGCGCGTAGTCGAGGACCGTGTAGCCGAGCATCTGCGAGGCCGTGGGATAGTTGCCGGCCGCGGCCATGGCCTTGAGGGCCGTCATGGCGGCGTCGCCGCCACCGCCCGACACGGGCACGTCCTTCCAGGCGTAGCCCTGGTCCGACAGGTCCTTCTTGAGCACGTTGAGGGCCGCGGCCTCGCCGCCCGAGGTCCACCAGTGCAGCATCTGCACCTCCTTGACGTCGGCGGCGCGGGCGGCGGACGCCGAGAGCGCGGCGAGCGCCACCCCGGCCAGGATCTTCATGCGGTACGTCATTCCGGTTCGTCTCCCTTTGGTGATGTTTTGCGCCCGTTGGCCGGGTCGTTGGTTTTGGCCGCGGCGCGCCGGGATGGCGCGGGCGGCGGGTTGTCAGGGCCGGTCGCGTCGCGCGCCGCCCGTGCGGCGCGCGCGACCGGCCGGCGTTTCAAACGGCCCGCCGGACGGTGCGCGGGCGGAGGGTCTTCTCCTCCGTGATACCTGCAACGGCGTTGCGGCCGAGACCCGACCGGTGGAAGCCCCCGGGACCGCAGCCCGGCCGCCTGGTCGGT
>CAXTEP010000002.1:2654-63696 GCA_964243125.1 uncultured Lichenihabitans sp.
GCGCTGGTTGGCGGCGGCGGTTGCTCGCCACCCGCACCCGGGGGGCCACGATTCCGCCGGCCTCGGCTCGCACGGCATCGACAAGCGTCCCGAACGGGTTTCTGATGCGGAGGTCGAGGGCGGCCCGCCGGTGCGGGGCCGGACGGCGCCGCCGGGCCTCGTCGCGGCGCGGAGGGGAGATCCATGAAGGCGGTCGTGATCCACGGGGCGGGCGACCTGCGCGTCGACGAGGTCGAGGCGCAGCCGCTGAAACCCGGGGAGGTGCGGGTGCGGGTCGGCGCCGGCGGCATCTGCGGGTCGGACCTGCACTACCTCCGCCACGGCGGCTTCGGTTCGGTCCGGCTGCGGGAGCCCATGATCCTCGGCCACGAGATCGCGGGCCGCGTGGTCGAGGTCGGGGCCGCGGTGGAGGGCATCGCGCCGGGCCAGGCCGTGGCGGTCAACCCGAGCCTCGCCTGCGGCGGATGCGCGTTCTGCCGACGAGGGTTGCAGAACCAGTGCCTCGACATGCGCTTCTTCGGGAGCGCCATGCGGTTTCCGCACGTGCAGGGTGGGTTTCGCGAAACACTCACCTGCGCGGCCGAGCAGGCCGTGCCGGTGCCCGACCACGTGTCGCCGGCGGAAGCGGCCTTCGCGGAGCCGCTGGCGGTCTGCCTGCACGCCGTGCGGCGGGCGGGCCCGCTGCTCGGAGCCCGCGTGCTCGTGACGGGCGCGGGGCCCATCGGCGCGCTGCTGGTCGCGGCGGCCCGCCGCGCCGGGGCCGCCGAGATCGCCGTGACCGACGTGCTGGACCCGCCGCTGGCAATCGCCCGGCGCGTCGGGGCCGACCGGGCCGTCAACGTGCAAACCGACCCCGACGGCCTGGCGGACTACGCGCCCGACAAGGGCCGGTTCGACGTGATGTTCGAGGCGGCGGGCAGCGCCGCCACCCTGCTGGCGGGCTTGCAGGTGGTTCGGCCGCGCGGCACCATCGTCCTGGTCGGCCAGGGCGCGGAAGCGACGCTTCCCATGTCGCAGATCGTCACCAAGGAACTCGAATTGCGCGGCACCTTCCGGTTCGGCGAGGAGTTCGCCCTCGCGGTGGGGTTCATCGCCGACGGGCTCATCGACGTGAAGCCGCTGCTGACCGAGGTCGTGCCGGTCGGGGAAGCGCGACGGGCCTTCGAGCTGGCGTCCGACAAGAGCCGGAGCATGAAGGTCCAGCTCGCCTTCTGATCCGAAAGTCCGCCGTGAGCGCGAGGAATGTTGGACGTGTTTGACCTGAGCGGGCGCATGGCCCTGATCACCGGATCGAGCCGCGGCATCGGGCTCGCCCTGGCCGAAGGGCTCGGCAAGGCGGGCGCCAGGATCGTCGTGAACGGCCGGACCGCCGCGACCGTCGAGGCGGCCCGCGACCGCCTCGCCGCGAGGGGAATCGCGGCCGCGACATCGATCTTCGACGCCACGGACCCTTCCGCCGTGCAGGCCGCGGTGGCGCGGATCGAGGCCGACGAGGGCGCGATCGACATCCTGCTCAACAATGCGGGCATCCAGCACCGCGCGCCGCTCCAGGATTTTCCGCACGACGCGTTCCGCCGCGTGATCGAGACCAACCTGTTCAGCGCCTTCTACGTCGGGCAGGCGGTCGCCCGTTGCATGATCGAGCGGCGCCGGGGGTCCATCATCAACATCTGCTCGGTGCAGAGCGAGCTGGGCCGGCCTTCCATCGCGCCCTACACGGCCTCGAAAGGCGGCCTGAAGATGCTGACCAAGGGCATGGCGGTCGACTGGGGCCCTTACGGGATCAGGGTCAATGGGCTGGGCCCCGGCTATTTCAAGACGGAACTGAACGACGCCCTGGTCCGGGACGAGGCATTCACGGCCTGGCTGTGCAAGCGGACGCCGCTCGGCCGGTGGGGCGACGTGGGGGAACTCACGGGGGCGGCGGTGTTTCTCGCGTCCGACGCGTCGAGCTTCGTGACGGGCCACGTGCTTTACGTCGACGGCGGCATCACCAGCAGCCTGTGACCCGCGCGCGGTCCGGTTCGGCGCGGCCGACCTGATCGGCGTCGCGCCGGCCGGCCCGGGATCACGGGTCGGGCCGTTTCGGCAGTCCGGCCGATACGGTCCTGCGCCTGACCTTGCCGGCGTCGCCCGCCAGCACCTCGACGCTCACCTCGGCGCCATGGCCCGCGATGCGGATCTCGAAACACGCCGTTCCGACCCGCAGGTCCCTCAGGGTGAGGTCCGGGAGCCACGGCGGCAGCCAGGGGTCGAGGTAAAGGATGCCGTCCTCGGCGGCGGGCTGGAACCCCACGATGGCCTGCAGCAGGAAGAAGACCGTTCCGGCCGCCCAGGCCTGCGGCACGTTCGCGCCGGCGTACTGGACCGGGAAGTTGGCGCCGTCGCGCTGGATGCCGGCGTAGAGCTCGGGCATCTGGTGCAGCATGAAGAAGCTCGCGGCTTCGCTGATGTCGCGGGCGACCCGGGCCGCCTCCGCGTGGAACCCGTAGCGCTTGAAGCCGAGCGCGATGATGCCGTTGTCGTGCGGCCAAACGGAGCCCTTCTGGTACGAGAAGGGGTTGAACGACGGGTGTTCGGCCGACAGCGTCCGGATGCCCCAGCCCGACCACATGTCGGGCCGCATGAGCCGCTCCACCACCCGTCCCGCCTTGTCGGGCGGCACGATGCCGCTCCAAAGCAGGTGGCCCGGGTTCGACGCGACCGTGAGCACCTTCTTCTTCTCGGCGTCGAGGCAGAACGCGTAGAAGCCGGAGTCCTCGTCCCAGAAGGCCTCGTCGAAACGCCTGTAAAGGTCGGCCGCCTTGCCGCGCAGGCGCTCCGCGTCCCCGGAACGGCCGAGGACGTCGTAGATTTCCGCCATGCGGAGCCAGGCGTCGTAGACGTAGCCCTGCAGCTCGCAGAGCGCGATCGGCGGCTCGACCAGCCGGCCGTCGAGGTGCATGACGGCGTCGCTTGAATCCTTCCAACCCTGGTTGCGGATGCCGGCCGGCGAGCGCGTGCCGTATTCCTGGAAACCGTCGCGGTCGCGGTCGCCGCAGGTGTCGATCCAGGCGAGGCAGCGCTCCGCGGTCGTCAGGTGCCGGTCGAGCAGGGTCCTGTCGCCGGTGCAGCGCCAGGCCACGTGCAGTGCGATGACGTAGAGCGGCGTGGCGTCGGCGGTGCCGTAGTAGGGCGTGTGCGGAACCTTGCCGAGGCGGGCCAGCTCCCCGTGCCGCAGTTCGTGCAGGATGCGGCCGGGCTCGGCGTCACGGTAATCGTCGGTTTCGGTGGCCTGAAACTCGCCGAGCACCTCCAGCGCCCCGCGCGCGAAATCGGGGTAGACGAACCCGGTCTGCAGGGCCGCGATCAGGCTGTCCCGCCCGAACAGGGTGACGAACCAGGGCACGCCGCCCGCCGCCACGAACCGCAGGTGGTCGGTTCCCTCGATCGACAGGCGCAACGACGCCATGTCCTCGACGGATTGCTGGAACAGGCGATAGAATTCCTCGTTGCTGGTTTCGAGCTTCAGGACGGTGTTGCGCCACTCCTCCAGGGCGGCTCCGAGCCCGGCCGCCGGCGCGTGCGCGAAACACTCGCGCGGCGCCTCGAAGGTGCGCTCCCCGTCGACCAGGTCGTGGCACAGGCAGATGTGCCACGATGCGCCGGGCCGTATCTCGACCTCGAAGGTGAGGCGTCCGTTGATGATCCGGCCCGGACTGTCGCCGCCGAGGATCCTGAGCGTGAGGGCGCGACGAAACCCGCCGTTGGCGTAGGCCGAGGTGAACGTCATCGCCTCCTCGTCCCAGCGGCTGGTGATGCGGCCGCGGCGGACCAGGTGGCGGGCCTTGACGTCGAACAGGTCGGCGAAGTCGCTGCGGATCAGGATCTCGAAGTTGAAGCGGACCGGAACCGGGCCGTAGTTCGTGATGTCGAAATCCTCGTGCAGGCCGCCCCCGACCGTGCGGCTGAGCACCATGCCGATCGAGCGCGCCGCGACGGGCCCGTCCTCGGTTTCGAAATCCGCGTTGGTGAGGAAGGCCCGCGACGCGTAGTAGAACACCGAGCCCGCGTTGAGCAGGTCGAACGGCACGCCGTTGGCGAAGAACTGGTAGGCGCTGATCAGGCGCGTGTCGAAGAAGTACAGGCCTTTGTCGGTGCCGGATTTGATCTCGCCGCTGGGCTCGCTGGCCAGAACGGTCTGCCCCTGGTTGATGGTCAGGAGCGGCGGGCCGACCGTGATCTCAAGCGCCATGGCTGTGCCTCGATGGTTGTGCCCTTGGCAGCCCGGTCGCGATCCCGCGCCGGTTGGGCGTCGGCGGTCCAGGTGCGGACGTCATGTCGGCTCGGCAACGCGCGTCGGGCCGCGATGGTCCCGCCGCGGCGCAGGACAGGCGTGGACGGTCAGGGTCGCGGCTTGAACAAAGCATGGCTCGCGAGCCGCTCCCCCTTAATGTCGAGGTCCTGGACGCGAAGAAGAACCATGCACCCGGAGTCCTGCATGGAAATGCATCAGGTTCGTTACTTCCTGGCGGTCGCGCGGCATTTCAACTTCACCCCGCGCCGCCGAGAAGCTGCGCGTTGCCCAGCCCTCGCGCACGCGCGCGATCCAGAAGCTCGGACTCGAGCTCGGCGGCCCCCTGTTCCGGCGCGAACGGTCGAACACGGATCTGACCGAACTCGGGCGCATGATGCTGCCGCACCTCCAGGCCGCCTTCGCGGCCGTCGAGACCGCCGAGCATCACGCGCTCCGGCTGAAGAAGCAGGACATCGGCTCGCTGGCGCTGGAAGTCTGCCTCGGGCTCGACCTCGGCGAGGCGGCCGCGCTGGTGCTCGGCGCCGCCGAGCCCGGCCGGTCGCCGGACTCGTGCGCGGCGGCTTCGGCTGCGCCGTGACGCCGGCCCGATTGGCCGAACTCCACGCGCTGCCCGCCGGCCGCTCCACGGCGTGCCCCTGCGGCATCGCACGGTGCTGGCGACCGTGACGGGCCGGCAGCACTCGCTGGCCGTGACGACGCTGATCCGGCAGGTCGGCAGGACGGGCGGCCACGAGGTCAGGCGGTGTGATGGATCCGCTCCGGCGCTTCGACGATGAGCAGCGGGTCGAGGCGCCGCGTCACGTCGGGTCGACGTAGGACAGGGTGACGGTCCCGTTCGGCGCGATCACGCAGCTGTTCACTTCGGGCTGCGAGCGCCTGCCAGCCGTGCTGAAGCGCTGGGACGTGCTGGTCGCGCCGCGGCCCGATCCGGTGGAGGGCTTCATGAGCACCACCTCCATGTGCTCGCCCTGGACCAGCATCAACGTCACCGCGACCGTCACGGTCCAGTACCCGACCCGGAAGCCGATGATTGCCGGTCGGCCCTGGGCTGCGCCGACGCCCTGGCACGCGCTGACCTGCGGCACGACCGCGGCCAGACGCCGGCCGTCCGCGTCTGCATCAACTCGGGCGACGTGCTGGTCGGCAATGTCGGAACCGACCGGCGCCCCAACGACACCGTCGTGGGTGACGCCGTGAACGGCGAGTCGGATCGGGCGCGCCAGCAAGGTCTACGGCACGTCCATTGCAGTCGGCGGCGCCACGCCCCGGAAGCTCGGGCCCGGGTTCGTGACCAGGATGTTCGATCGCGCGGCGCTCGACGGGCGGTCGGACGGCATGGCCGGGCGGCGCAGGTCGTTCCCGGCCGGGATCGGCCGAAGCGGACGTGCCCGAACGCGCCGCTCCCTTCAGCGCGCGCGCAGGCGGCCCCGGCCCAGCCCGGCGCGGCATAGCGCCGTAGCGGTGCTCCGGACCTGTCCGGCCAGGAACCGAACCCGGCCCCGCTCAATTTCGACCAGCACCGGCAATTGCGGTTCGGGACGGGTAACGTGGGCGTGGATCAGAGCACAACCATCGGCTTGAAACCGGCCGGCAACCGGTTCGCCATCGTGGCGATCCCGGCCAACAACGAGGCCGACCGGATCGAAGCCTGCCTGGCGGCGCTGGCGGTCCAGCGCGACCGGTTCGGGGCGCCGCTTCCGGCGGGAAGCTTCGAGGTGCTGGTTTTCGCCAACAATTGCGTGGACGGGACCGCGGCCGCGGTGCGAGCCGTCGCGGCCGCGAGCCCCCACCCGGTCGTCCTGGTCGAGGAACGCCTCGCGCCCGAGAAGTCCAACGCAGGCTGGGCCCGCAAGCGAGCCATGGACCTGGCGGCCGACCGCCTGATCGCCGGCAACCGCCACGACGCCCTGATCCTCACCACCGACGCGGACAGCCTCGTCGGACTGACCTGGATCGACGCGACCCGGCACGCCGTCGTGGCGGGCGCCGACGCGGTGGCGGGCTACATCGACGCCCACCCGCTCGAAATGCTGCGGCTCGGCCCGGGGCTCATGGGGCGCGGCCGCCTGGAGGACCGCTACCTGCGCCTGGTCGCCGAGATCGAGGCGATCTGCGATCCCCGGCCGCACGACCCCTGGCCGAACCATCGCGTGTCGTCGGGCGCCAGCCTGGCCGTCACCCTGCCGGCCTACCTGGCGATCGGCGGCCTGCCCCCCAAGCCCGTGGGCGAGGATGCGGCGCTGACGGCCGTGCTCGACGCGGCGGGCTTCAGGGTGCGGCATGCCATGGACGTCTGCGTGTCGACCTCGTGCCGGTTCGACGGGCGCGCCAGGGGCGGCGCCGCCGATACGATGCGGCACCGCCACGCCGTGCTCGAGGCGCCCTGCGACGGCGACCTCGAACCGGCCCTGTCGGCCGTGCGCCGCGCGCTGTGCAAGGGCCTGCTGCGCCGCCACCACGACGCCGGCACACTCGGCGCGGTGCGGTGGGCCGAGCGGCTGGGGATCGCGGCCCGGGACGCCGAGGCGCTGGTGGCGGGCGGCACCCGGGCCGGGTTCGAGGATCTGTGGACCCGCGCCGTCGAGGCCAGCCCGGCGCTGCGCCGCCGCCACGTCCTGCGCCCGTCCGATCTGCCGCGCCAGATCGAGCGGGCCGCGACCTGCATTCGGCTGCTGCGCGGCGCGTCCCTTACGGGCCCCACAGCCGTTCGAGCCGGTAGGTCTCGTCGTGCAGGATCGCCCGCCTGGGTCGCCGCGTGAGCATGGCGGCGGCGAACAGGTCGCTCGCCTGCCGCCCGGTGAGCGGGTAGTCGGTGTCCCCGAGCCAGTGGCACAGGACGATCTCGCCCTGGTCGGTGAGCGCCTCGGCGCAGCGGTCCGCTAGGGCACGCACGTCCGCCTCGTCGAGGTAGTACACCACCTCCGACAGCACGATCAGGTCGAAACGCCCGGACGGAAAGGCGGCCGGGACCATCCCGGCCTCGAACGCCACGTGGAGCTGGTCCGCGCAGGCGGCACGCGCGGCCGCGAGCGCCACCGTCGAGGCGTCCAGGGCCAGAAGCGCGTCGCAGCGCCGCGCCAGCAGGGCCGTGAACACGCCGATCGAGCAGCCGACCTCCAGGGCACGGTCGTAGCGCGCCCGGCCGAGCGCCCGGAGGGTCGCGTCGTACTTGCCGCGCTCGTAGTCGCTGGTCCGGAAGCGCCAGGGGTCGGGATCGGACCCGTACAGGGTTTCGAAATAGTCCGCCTCGATGGTGCCGACGCGCCGGCTCACGCGGGCACCTCGAACACGTATTCGAACGGACCCGTGAAGGGCGCGATCGTCCGCTCGTCGAAGCGGAAGCCCTGCGGGTCGTCCGCGATCAGGTCGGTCATCTGGGAAGCGTGGGCCGCCACCGCGGCCCGCTTGGCGGGAAGCCAGGGCGCGATGTCGAGCCTGAAGCCGCTCGGGGGCGGCTCGTCGACCTCGGCGGCCGGATCGAGGTGCCAGCCCCAGATCGGGTAGGACCAGAGCTTCAGGCCGGGGTCGCGCCGCCGCAGCGCCCGCGCCATGGCGTCGGCCGCCTCGTGGTCGCAATGGGGGTCGCGCCGCCACGTCACGAACAGGGTGGCGGCACCGGCCTCCGCCAGCACGGCCGCGATCCGGTCGACGGCCCGGTCGAACAGGGGACCCTCGGTCGGCGCCCGCGTGTCGGGCAACCCGAGGTGGACGAGGCGCCCAGGCGGCAGGCCGAGATGGGCTGCGGCCCGCTCCGCCTCGTCGCGCCGCAGCGCCACCAGGCGGTCGCGGCCGTAGGCCCGCGAGCCCGGGTGCGATCCGGACCCGTCGGTCAGGATTACCACCTGGGCCCGCTCGCCCGCGCCGCAGGCCGCCGCGATCAGGCCCCCGGTCCCGAGCGACTCGTCGTCCGGGTGGGGCGACAGCACCACGAAGGGCCTGCCGCCGGTCACGGCCGAGGGGGCGGCGAGCGGCATGGCGCGCAGGGCGTCCAGGAAGGCCTCAACCTTCATGGCCGACATCCCACAGGCGCGCCGTCGGACGCGGGCTGGCCAGGACCGCCCGCGCCGCATCGGCCATGGCGAGGTCGGGAACCGGCTGGCGCAGGTAGGTCGACAGGTCGCGGGACACGCGCTCCATGGCGTTGGGGCGGATGAAGCTGGCGAGGCCCGCGCCGCGATGCACGGCTTCGAGCACGTCCAGGGCCGCACGCTCGGTCACCATCCGGGTCAGGTTCACGAACGCGACGGTCTGGTCCGGGTCGGCCGCCTCGTCGGCCAGGCGCCGCGCCGCGTCGGCGATCCAGAACGCCGCCGTGGCGGTCGCGGCCGCGCAAAGCGCGACCCGCTGCGTCTGGTAGGGATCGCGGTCGCGGCCGCGCGACATGAGCGCGTCGCGGAACAGGTCGACCAGACGCTCGGCCGCGCCGAGATGCACGGCGCAGAACCGCCAGGCCCCGCCCGAGAAGTGCGGCTGGCGCATGAAGTCGCCCGGCTCCCCCAGCACCTGGCCGGCGTCGAGCAGCATGCCCGAAAAGTCCACGCTGCCGGTCGCGGTCGAGCGCATCCCCTGCGCGGTCCAGCCCGCGAGGTCGGCGCGCTCGCCGGCCCGCAGGCGGGGCAGCAGCATGACCTGGCCCGAGTCGGTCCGCGCCGTCACCACCGGGCGCGTCACGGTGCCGGCGCCGGACGCCAGGATCTTGCGCCCCCGAAGGCGCCATCCGCCGTCCGCGGGCTCGACCCCGAGCCCGGCCGCGTCGTCGGCGCCCCACACCCCCGTCACGGCCCCGTCGGCCACGGCCCGAGCGAGACCGCCGACCTGCGCGTCCGTGCCGTAGCGGCACACCAGGGCGATCCCGTTGACGTGACCCTCGAACAGGCGCGCGATCGACAGATCGCTGCCGCCGATCAGCCGCAGGATCTCGAACAGGTCGTTGTGGCGGCCGGGCCCGGCCAGATCCTCGCCGCCGTACCGGGCGGGAAACGGCGCAGACGCGAGGCCCGACCGGTGCAGGGCGTCCCAGGTCCGGGTCGCGATCGTGCCCGACGCGTCGGCCCCCTCGGCCTCCCCGTCCAGAACGGCCGCGAAGGCGCGGGCGCGAGCCATGAGGGGCCTCGCGTTCGCGGGCGATACCCGCGATGCGCCGTCCGGCTCGGGTCGATGCTGAAAGTTCATGACGTCAGAGGCTCTCCGAAGGCGGCGGTGCAGCGATTGGCCGGCGACGCGAGACCCGGCACCAGCGGCAAGGCGAGGGCGCACAGGGCCGCCATGGCCCAGAAGGCATGCAGGCCGAACCATTTGTAGAGATACCCGGACCCGACGGTCATCATGGCCGAGGCGAAGCCGAGCGCGAAGGTGCCGTAGAGCGTCTGGGCCGTGGCCGACAGGCGCTCGGGGACGTGGGCGGCAATCAGCCCCATGGCGGCCAGGTGCAGGAGCGCGAAGGTCAGGCCGTGCAGGGCCTGCACGGCCACCAGGGCCGGCACGGCCGTGCTCCATCCCAGCACGGTCCAGCGGACCACGCCGGCCCCGGCCGACAGCCCGGCGGCCCGGGCCGGGCCCAGGCGGGCGATCAGCCACGGGCCGACCAGGAAGAAGACCACGACCTCGGCCACGACCGACTCGGACCACAGCAGGCTGACCGTGCCGCTGCCGTAGCCGGCCGCGCGCCAGTTGATGACCGCGAAGCCGTCGTTCATGGCGTGGCTGCCGATCACCAGCACGACAACGAACAGCAGCCGGCGGTAGACCGGCACGGCCCATAGCGTCCGGAACGCCGCGGCCGCGGTCGCCTCGACGGCTTGGCGGGGCTCGGGCCGCGTGCCGAGGCCCAGTGCGCAGAGCGCCATGGCGAGAAAGAAGGCGCTGCTCGCCACGATGATGCAGGACAGGCCGAAGCGGTCCACGAGTTGTCCCGACAGCAGGGTCCCGGCCACGAAGGCCGACGAGCCGGCCCCGCGGACCCATCCGTACTGGAAGTTGCGCCCCTCCTCCGAAGCCGACACCGCGAGCGCGTCCGACACGGGGGCCAGCGACGCGGTCGCGGCCGCGTGCGCCATGCTGACCCCGAGCAGCGGCAGGGTGCCGAAGGCGAGCAGGTACGCGGAGCCGATCACGCCCGAGGCCCCGGCGGCGGTCGCCAGCACGAGGCGCCGCGCCTGCACGCGATCGGCCAAACGGCCCGCCGCCGGACCGGCCACGATCCTGACCACCGTGCCGGCCGCCAGCACGAGCCCGACGGTTTCCACCGGCAGGCCGTGGGCGTTCAGGAAAGCCGGCATGTAGGCCGACTCGGTCCCGTAGGCGAGGTACAGGGCCGCGTAGAGCAGCAGGTAGCCGGGCAGCGCGCCGCCCCGGGCGGGCAGATGCGGCGCTGCATCCGGCCGGACGGGGGCGGCGCTCACGCGGCCTGATCCGAGGATCGCAGCGCCGCCGCGGCGGCATCCGCCTCGAACCCGGCCACGGAGCGCTGGCCGAAGATCCACACCGCCAAGCCGATCGCCGCGATGCTGCCGAGCATCAGGAACGCCGCCGGAAACCCGAGCGTTTGCGCCACGAGGCCCGTCAGGGCGGGGCTGAGGGTCGCGCCGGCCCCGTAGGCCATCATGACGCCACCCAGGCCCGCCCCGGCATGGCCCGAATCCGCCATGGCGTCGGCCACCAGGGCGGGAATCGCGACCCCGGCCAGGCCCATGGCCAAGCCTTCCAGCACCTGCACCACGGCCACGCAGGCCACCGAACCGCTCCAGGCCGCCAGTGCCGCCCGGACCACCACGAGCCCCAGGGCCAAGCTCAGCACCGCGGGGCTGCCGAGGCGGGCGCGAAGGCGAGGCACCAGTACCGAGGCGCCGATCATCGAGACCTGGGCCCCCACCGTCATGAGACCCGTGGTCAGGCTCGGGTCGCGGCCCGCCGACGTGAGGGCCTGGGCGATGAAGGGCAGCATGGCGCCGTTCGCGGTCTCGAACGCGAAGACGGTGCCGGCCAGGAGCAGCAGCGGCTTGCTTTCCCACAGGACCGCCCAGGCAGGTTTGGACCCCCCTTTGCCGCCCCGGGCCGTTTCATGGTCGATCTTGCGCGGGTCGATCAGCAGCATGACGGCGCTGGTGGCCACCGCCATGACGGCGATCGCGAGCGCCACGGTGCCGAGCCCCAGCCAATAGCCCAGCAGCGCCGCCAGCGCCGCGTTGACGGCGTTCCCGGCGTGGTTGAAGGCCTCGTTGCGGGCGACGCGGTCTGCGTACAGGTCCCGTCCGACGATGCCCAGGGTCAGGCCGGCCACGAGCGGCGCCAGGCTGCCGTCCGCGATGCCGATGACGATCTGGCCCGCCGCCACGATCCAGAGCTGTTTCGACAGGACGATCAGCCCGGCCCCGATCGCGATGGCCAGAACCGCCGCCACCACGGCGGCGCGCTTGGCCGTGATCCTGTCGACCAGGGCTCCCAGGAGCGGGGCCGCGGCCACGCCCGCCAATCCGGCGAGACTCATGGCGAAACCGGTCCGTGCCGGATCAAAGCCCTGGTGCTGGAGGTAGACGCCGAGGAACGGCCCAAAACCCTCCCGCGCGCCCGCGAGGGTGAAGTTGAACGCATCGAGGCCGAATGCAGGGTTCATCACCGTCCGTACGTGGCCGGGCAGCACGCGCGCCCTGAGAAGCGATCCGGTCACCGCATGCCGGTAGCAATCCGGCAGGGGCCGCGATGGATCAAAAACCGCACTGCGACCTATCGTCGGCGGTCGGAAGCGGTCCCGTCCCGCGAGACGCGGTCAGTCCGTTGCCGGAAGATCGCCGTCGTGCTTCCGGCCCCGGGCGACGATCGTCAACGCGCCGTCCGGGAGCGGCCGCTGCAGCGCCAGGGCCCGGGATGCTGGCTCCGTCATCCACCGGTCGACCTCATCGGCCGTGGTCAGGATCACCGGCATGGCCTTGGGGTGGACCGCGCCGACCTCGGCGTTGGGCTCCGTGGTCAGGAAGCCGAACAGGTCGTTGGTGGTTTCGCCTTCTCGCACCTTTCGGACCGAGGTCCAGCGCGTCCAGATCCCGGCCAGGAAGGCCAGCGGGCGGCTGTCGTCGAGCGCGAACCAGATGTCGCCGCCGGCGTCGCGGTTGAATTCGCTGAACGACGTGAACGGCACGACGCAGCGGTGCTCGGGCCCGAGCCAGCGGCGCCAGTGCGCCGAAGCGGTGTTGCGGATGTTGGTGGTGCCGCCGTCCGGCTCCATCCGGACCAGCGCGGGCAGGTCGACGGACCTGCCCTTGGCCTGCAGGGCCCGCGCGCGCTTGCCCGCCGCTTCCGCGATCGCCCTTTGCGACGACGGCATGCCCCATCGGGCCAGGGTCAGTTCGCGTCCCGCCGCGGTGTTGCGCACCACCGGGGCCATGGCGTCGGGGAAGATGGCGGGCTGCGGCGGCAGGTTGCCGGTGCGGTCGATCATCGCTTCCGTGAACTCGCGGATCGCCTGCTGGCCTTTGGTGAGGGAGTAAAGGTTGCACATGGAAGGACCCTTAAGCGAGGCGGCGGCCGGCCGTCCACGGCCCGCGTTGACAGCCTGTCACACCCGCCCCTATGGTCCGGGCGCATTGTCATGGGGTGCGGAAACCGGTGGGATCCCGGTACGGTCGCGCCACTGTGAACGCCTCGGCGCCCCGGCGCCGGCGCGTGAGTCAGACCCCCCTCGTGATCAGGCAGACCTCGAACGGGACGCGAAATCCCCAGGAGTTTGATCATGACCTCGGTCGCGTTTGCGCCCTCCGCGAAGCCGGCGGCGATCCCCGTCCGCCAAACCCTGCCGTGGCTCGTCTTCGCCGGCCTGCTGCTGATGCTGGCACTCTATTTCGTCGGCGCCGAGGAGGGCGCGACGTCGCTGATCAAGGGCATGGCGGTGCACGAGTTCGTGCACGACGGCCGCCACCTGCTCGGCTTCCCCTGCCATTGAGACGAGGGGTGCCGCCATGGTCGGAAAGCTGCTGCTCCGCGGGATGCTGGTGGGCATCGTGGCGGGACTCCTGTCGTTCGCGTTCCTGAAGATCGTCGGCGAACCGCAGGTGGACCGCGCCATCGCGTTTGAAACCAGGATGGACGACGCGAACGCCAGGGCGGCGGCCGCAGACGCCGAGGCCAAGGGATTGCCGAGGCCGGCCGAGGCCGCCGATGACGAGATCGTCAGCCGGCCGACCCAGGCCGGCATCGGCCTGCTCACCGGGGTCGGGGTCTACAACGTGGCGTTCGGCGGGCTGTTCGCCCTCGCGTTCGCCCTGGCGTACGGCCGCATGGGATCGTTCGACCCGAGGACCACGTCGGCCTTGCTGGCCGCCATGGGTTTCGTCGCGGTCTACCTGGTGCCCACCCTCAAATACCCGGCCAACCCGCCTTCGGTCGGCGATCCGGACACGATCGGGCTCCGCACCGGCCTCTACTTCAGCATGATCCTGGTGTCGCTGATCGCCGCGGTGGCGGCCGGCAAGCTGCGGGGCGCACTCCTCGACCGCTTCGGGGCGTGGAACGCGACGGTGGCGGCGGCCGCGTTCTACCTGTTCGCCGTGCTGGCCGCGGCCGTGCTCACGCCGGGCATCGACGAGGTGCCCGAGGCGTTCCCGGCCGTCGTTCTTTGGCGGTTCCGGATCGCGTCGCTGGGTGCCCAGGCCATCATGTGGACCACCATCGGGCTGATCTTCGGGGTTCTGGCCGAGCGCCTGCTGGCGCCGCGGAACCTCGGTGTCGGAGCGGGCCGCAAGGCGGTCGCGTGAACCGGCGCGCGATTGCGGCCGACGGGGCAAGCAGCTGCGCGCCGGCCGCCCGGATGCAGCCGGCCTCGGGCTGAGCCGCGACCTCGCCCCGCCCCGGCCCGCGCCAGCCTACTCGGGCGTCGTCCCGGTCGCCTCGGCGTCGCCCGGTCCGGTGGCGCGGTCGCGCGTGGTGTCCTGGGCGCCGCCGCCGCCCTGCGCCGCACTGTCGATCGCCCCAAAAATCTTGCGGAAGATGCCTGGCGCCAGTGCCGACAGCGGGTCGAAATGGAAGATCGGCGCGCTTGCCGAGCCGTCGATGCGGTAGTTGACCGCGAACAGCCCTTCGTGCTGGCCGCCGCCCAGGATGACGCCCACCACGGGGATCTGCGAGAACAGGTTGTTGAGGCCGTAGACCGGCACGAAGGTGCCGCTGAGGTCCACCCTGTCGCGCGCGAAATCGATCGCTCCTTCGACCGTGGCGCCGACCTGCGGCCCGAACATCGAGCCTTCCCGCACCGTGACCTTGTTGCCCACGCGGGAAAAGCTGGCTTCGAGCTTGCTGAACGGCACGGCCGACGAGGTGATCCGCGCCTTGGCGTTGCGGCTGTCGCTCGGGATCTCCTCCTCGGCCAGCTTCTTGATGGCCGGGTCCTCCTTGATGGTGAAGTCGTGGATCGTGGCGGTGCCGTCCAGCCGCGCGTCGGCCACGCGCAAGGTGGCGTCCAGCCGCCCGCCGTCCATGCGCTTGTAGAGGTCGAGGAACAGCAGCGCCGCCCCGGCGTCCTTGGCCTGGATCACGACCGGGGCGTCGGCGCCCTGGGCCACCGTGTTGACGGTGACGGAGCCGCGCCCGAGCCGCCCGGTCAGTTGCACCCGACGGATCTGCCCGGCCTTCCGCGACAGCCGCAGGTCGGCATTGGCCAGCACCTGGCCGTTCTGCCCGCTGAGCAGGTTGGTGTGCAGATCCAGGTTCAGGTCCTTGCCCGGCGTCGCGTCGGACCCCGCGTCGCCGGTCCCGAAAGCCTTCAGGAAGGGGCGCGCATCGATGTTGGTGCCCCGCACGGTCAGCCTGAGGCCGTCCGCCGCCTGCTCGGCCTCGACCTTCATGTCGTCGCCCGGCGACAAGCGGAGCTGGCTCAGCTTGGCGCCGCGGAAGGTGCCGCTCCCGTCCAGTTCGGCCGAGCCGCGGATCGCCGCGGTGCCGCTGTCGAAGGCGATCTGTTCCAGCAGGATCTGGTTGGCACCCTGCACCACGGTCAGGGCCGCCTTGGCGGGCCGGCCGGCGTTCTTCTTCAACCCCGGCAGGGGCGCGTCGAAGGCGGCCCTGGTGAAGTCGACGTCGACCGCGGCCCTGCTCTTCTCGCCGGACGAGAACGACGTCGTGATGCGCGCCGACACCGGCCCCGTGAGGGTCCTGCCGAACGTCATCCCGGCCTTGGCCCGGGCCGCGTCGTCGAGCGTCACGGTCACCACGGCCTCGCTGGGCGCCCCGCCCGCGGGCTTGCGCAGGTCGACCGTCGCGGGCGCCCCGTACATGGAGCCGTCGCCCTTGGCGTGCAGGCCGTTCCGGTCGGCCACGATCGACATGTCGGCCCCGGCCAGGGGTTCCTTGCCGATCACCTTGTCGGCGGAGAAGTTCTTCACGGCCGCCGCGACCCCCACCTTGGTCTCGTTGGCCGGATCATGGCCGCCGAGCAGGAGGTTAACGGTCAGGCGGCCGTCCACGTCGCCCCGCACCGCGGACGCGTCGATGGGCAGGTTGGCGTAGGGCTTGAGGGCGTCGCGCGACAGCAGGTCAGCCACGGCGTCGATGCGGCCCGTCATGCGCATCGCCACCGTGGCGGGCGTCGGCTTGGGGTCGGAACTCGGCACCGTGAACGAGCCCTCGCTCATCGCCAGCACGCGGCCGGGCGCCACCTCCAGCTCGCCCTTGCCGGCCGTGAACGTCACGGTGTCGCCGGTGATCACGCCCGTTCCGTCGATGCCCTTGAGCGGCGGCAGCCCGTCCATGAAGCTGATCGCCAGGTTCGACACGGCGAAGTCGATGCGGGAATGGTCGTCCGGCACGGAGTGCTGGTTGCGCATGAGGTCGAGATCGGCGTCGGTCAGGGCGAAACGGCCGCGGCCGTATTCCAGCGTTCCGCCCCGCATGTTGGCCAGAAGCCAGGCCCGCGGCGGCGTCGCGACCCAGTTGGGCCACAGCCGCAGCAGGGTGGCGCCCGGCACCCGGCCGACCGTCATGCTGCTGGTGATCAGGAAGCCGCCGTCCGCGTGGCCCTGCCACACCGCGTCGGTCTTGAAGGCAACGTCGGGCCCGTTGACGTGGAAATCCTTGACGTCGAACCGGCTGGCCGAAGGCAGCACCGCCATGTCGAAACCGACATCGTTCAGCGGGATGGGCTTCTCGCCCGGCCGCTCCGTCCCGAACACGCCGTCGGCCCTGCCCAGGATGCGCCAGGGGTCTCCGGCGGCGGCCGGCGGCGCGGCGTCGAGGTCGAACCGGAACACGGTGTCGCCGGCCCGCAGTTCACCCCCATGCAGCGCCAGGGCGCCGCTCGCCGGGTCGACGTGGACCGGCGCCCTGATGGCGTCCACCATGGCGGGCTCGTGGTCGGGGTCGTCGAGGTGGAAATAGCCGGCCGCGAAGCTCAGGTAGCCGTCGGCGCTGGCGAGCCGGCCCGTCGGGGACACGCCCACGTCGAGGTTCGCGGACAGCGGCATGTCGGTGTCCACGCCGATGCGGCGGAGGCCGCCGGCCAGCATCAGCTCGTCCATGGACAGGTGGTCGGCCGTCAGGCGGGCGATCCTGGACCCGTCCGGGGCCTTGCCGATCCGCGCCGAAACCGACCAGTGGCCGGCCGGCCCGTCCGCACCGGCGGTGACAAACACGACCCCGTCCGGATCGCGGTCGAAGTCCACCGCGAAGTTGCGGTAGGTCGTGGCGGCCCCGCGCAGGCGGTCGTCGACGACCAGCATGCCCCGCGCGATGCCGAACCGGTCGAGCGCCCGGAACGGGCTGTCGGCCTCGGTGAAGGCATCCACGAGGCCGTTCACCACGGACACGAGCGCCCGGGTGACGACCGGCCCGGGCGCCGGGACGGGACCGGTTTGCGGCGGGGCGGGCGAGGCCGCGCCGTCGGGTGCCGCGGGGGAGGCCGACGCGAAGGCGTTGTTCAGGGAAATGTCCGACACGCCCTCGGCGCCACCCGCCGTCATGGCGACCTGCCCGTCCGCCTGCCGCACCACGTGCACGACGATGTCCTCGATCTCCAGGCGCTTGGGCGACACGGTGCCGAACACGAGCGCGACCGGGTCGACCGACACGCCCGCGTGGGGGGCCGCCAGCACGACCCGGCCCGCGCGGTCGGCCATACTGAAACGGCTGACGGTCAGGCGGGGGCCGCTGTCGCTCCGCTCCACCACGGTGGAGCCGATCGCGAACGTGTATCCCGTCACCCGCGTTTCCAGCGCGGCCGCGATCCGGCCGCCGAGGCCGACATCGATCGGCCCCTTGGTCAGGCGAAGAAAAAGGAACCCGCCCGCGATGATCCCGAGACAAAGGACGCTCGCGCAGAACGCGAACCCGACCAGGCAGGCTCGCCGCAACCCGATCCGCCGGTCGTGCCCGATGCGGCCGTGCCTCGGGATGCTCAGCGGGGCGGCGTCGTCGGGAACGGGTTCGAACGGTTCGGCCAAACGGCAAGCACTCTCAACTGCGCACCATGGGCGTTCCGCCCCGCTTCCCGTCCAGCCGGTTGACGCCGGAGCGTCGGTGACGTTTCTCGGCGTGCCGATCACGGCAAGGAGGAGATCGATCCATGTCCGCAACCCTGAACGTCGGCGACCGAGCCCCCGCCTTCGACCGCGCTCAGACGGGCGGTGCCTCGTGTTCGCTGCAGTCCCTGTCGGGCCGCAAGGCGGTTCTCTATTTCTACCCCAAGGACGACACCAGCGGCTGCACCAGGGAAGCGATCGACTTCCACGCGTTGCGCTCCGAATTCGCCGCGGCCGACACGGCCGTGATCGGTGTTTCCCCCGATTCGATCGCCAGCCACGACAAGTTCAAGGCCAAGCACGGCATCGATGTGCCGCTCGTTTCGGACGAGAGCAAGGCAATGCTGCAGTCTTTCGGGGTCTGGGTCGAAAAAAGCATGTACGGCAAGCGCTATCTCGGGGTCGAGCGCACCACGTTCCTGCTCGATCCGGAGGGACGGATCGCCCGCATCTGGACCAAGGTGAGCGTGCCGGGCCACGCCCAGGAGGTGCTCGAAGCCGCCAAGGCGCTGGGCTGAGCGCGCCGCGCTCCGGCGAGGTACCCCGCCCGCGGGCGTCTTTGCGAAGCCTTAACCTTAACCGGGCATGAAGAACCGGCGGGGCATGGCGCCGACGCCGGAGGAGATCATGGGCGACCTTGGCGACCCGGCGCGCCTGCCGAACTCGCATTACTTCATCACGGTGGCGCGCGGCGGGGCGTGCCGGACCGTGTCGGTGCGCACCCGCCACCTTCGGGCCGCGGCCTGCGCGACGCTGCTGCTCGCCGCCTGGACGGCGTGTTCCAGCGCCTACCTGCTGTTCCACGACGACCTGGTCGGCGCCATGATGGCGCGGGAAGCCCAGGTCCAATACGCCTACGAGGACCGCATCGCGGTGCTGCGCGCCGAGGTGGACCGGCAGGCGAGCGCCAAGCTCGTGGGCCAGACCAGGCTCGAAGCCACGGTGGACGGCCTAGCGCTCAGGGCCCGCACGCTCGAGGCCCGGGCCGACCTCGTGGCCCGGATGGCGGCGCGGGTTGGTGACGCGCGGCCGACCGAGACCGCGGCGCGTCCCGCGCCTGAAGCCGCCAGGCCGCATCCCGAGCCTGAAACGGCCGCGCGGCCCCGCGATGGTCAGTCAGCCGCGCTGAGCATCCGGCTGTCCGACCTGACGGCCTCGCTCGAGCGGACGGACGCGCGCCAGTACGACGCCGTGGCGGCGGTCGGGCAGCAGGCGCGCCGGACCGCCGCGGCGTTTCGCGCCGCCGTGGCCGAAGCGGGGCTGTCGCCCGAGCGCTTCGGCGACGCACCGGCCGGCCAGGGCGGCCCGTTCGTGCCGATCGAGGGCGAGACGCGCACATCGCCGTTCGACCGGGCGCTCGCGTCCGTGCGGACCGACGTGGCCGAAGCCGAACGGTTCGGACGCGCCCTGCCGACCGTGCCGCTCGGGAGCCCCCTGCCGGGCACGCCGGACGTCACCTCGCCGTTCGGTCCGCGGCTCGACCCGTTCCTGGGCCGCCCGGCCCTGCACACAGGGCTCGACCTGCGCGAGGAAGCGGGCGCGGCGGTGCGCACCACCGCGGACGGTACCGTGGTGAGCGCCGGCCCGGCCGGCGGCTACGGCACCATGGTCGAGATCGACCACGGGCACGGGCTGACGACCCGCTACGCCCACCTCGAATCCATTCTTGTGGACGCGGGACATCGGGTCGCGAAGGGTGACGCCGTGGGCCTGGTCGGGGCGACCGGCCGGGCCACGGGTCCTCACCTGCATTACGAAACCCGCATCGACGGCGAGCCCGTCGATCCGGCCCGGTTCCTTGACGCCGGGCGGCGCCTCGCGGACGCGGGCGAGGCGCGCTGATCGGCGTGGCCGGGGCGTGACACGCGCCGGGACGGCCCGGTCGCAGCACGGGCGCGGCGATCCCGCGAAACCGCCATGATGTTCACCGATCATCCGCCTGTTTGCGGTGATGGTTCGCTGGACACGACGGGGATAACGGGTTCGGCGATGCTCAGGCCAGGTGCAGGATCGGTCCGCCCCGACGGACCCGCGTTCGGCCGCGGGCGACGTCCGGCGCCTCGGGGCTTCGGCGCTCGGGCGCGGCGCGGTGCCGCCGCGGGATTGCTGGTAGCGGGCTGCCTCACGCTGGCGGCCTGCGCGTCCCTGGACATGGCGCGCGTGCCCTACACGGCGAGCGAGGCCGCCCTCGCCGACGTTCCCGGCATGCCTCACGTCCGGTTCTACGCCGACAGCGACGCGTCGGTGTTCGACAGCTACACCCGCGGGCTCCGGGGTGCGGGGGCCCGGCAAGGGCCGATCAGCTACCTGGCCATGTCGGGCGGCGGCGGCGACGGCGCCTTCGGGGCCGGGCTGCTGAAAGGCCTGAGCGAGACCGGCCGCCGGCCGGCCTTCACGATCGTGTCGGGCGTCAGCACCGGCGCCCTGATGGCCCCCTTCGTGTTCCTGGGGCCGCAATACGACGACCGGCTGGCCGCCCTGTACACCGGCGACTTCGGCGAAAGCCTCGTGTCCGACGCCAACATCGTCAACGGGCTGCTGGGCAACGCGCTGGTCGACACGGACCGGCTCGGCCGGCTGGTGGCCGCCAACCTGGACCAGTCCGTGCTCGACCAGGTCGCGGCCGAACACCGCAAGGGGCGACGCCTGTTCGTCGCCACCACGAACCTCGACGCGCAGCGTCCCGTCGTGTGGGACATGGGCGCCATCGCGTCGAGCGGGTCGCCGAATGCGCTGTCGCTGTTCCGGCAGGTCCTGGCCGCGTCGGCCTCGATCCCCGGCCTGTTCCCGCCGCGACTTGTGGACGTGGAAGCGGAGGGCCGCGCCTTCAAGGAGATGCACGTCGACGGCGGCACGATCCAGCAGATCTTCGTGGCACCCGACGACGTGCTGTTCGGCGCCGGAGCCGACAAGGGGTTGCCGCAGCTGAAGGATCTTTACGTGCTGCTCAACAACAAGGTCGACCCCGCGTTCCGCGTCGTGGACAACGACACGATCGCGGTGGGGACGCGGTCGCTGCAGACGGTGTTGAAGCGGGAAGTGCGCAGCAACGTGCTCGCCTCCTACGCCTACGCGCACCGGCACGGCATCAGGTTTCACACCGCCTCCGTCGAGGGCCGCGTGAGCGAGGACGAGCCACTCGGGTTCGACCCCGCCTCCATGCGGCGGCTCTACGACATGGGCGAAGCGCAGGGACGCTCCAAGCTTCCCTGGCTGGACGCCCCGGCCCTGGCGAGCCGTCCCCTGGCGAGCGGGATGGCGGCGCGCTGAGGCCGCGGCGCGGCGCCGCTCGTCGCACGCTCCCGCAGCCCGTTCTTGACCCCGGCCCCACCCGACACACCTACGGGGAAGCTGGGGGGAGAACGCGGCCATGTTCGAGGTGTGGGTTTGCAAGGAGGAGCCGGTGGTCCGGCTCGTGGTCAGCAAGGGCGGCGCGCTCCCGGTCAGCCTGGGCAGCCGCGACTGGAAGCTGCTCGGGCCCTACGAGGCGACGCCCGAGATGACCCGGGAAGTCGAGGAGCGGGGCTTCGCGTTCTTCCAGTCGGACGAACCCGTTCCGGACCCGCGAAGCCTGAAGGACGCCAACGCGACCGGCTCGTGAGCGGCGGCGACCAGGCCGGTCAGGCCTGCGGGCCGCGTTCCAGCGTCAAGGGCCGACAGAAGTTTCGCTTGAACCGGCGCCGGAGCGCGTGATGCCGTGGGAGCGGCCGCACGGCGCTCGCGCGGCGGAGTCCCGATCTCACGCTCGATCGGACGTGCGGGATTGCCGGCCACGAACATGCGGGGCGGCACGTCGGACATCACCACCGCGCCGGTCGCCACCACGGAGCCGTCGCCGATCGCGACGCCCGGCATGACGATGGCGCTCGGCCCGATGCGGCACCGGTCGCCGATGCGGGTTCGGACGCCGGTCCGGCCCCTGACGGTGTCGTCGGACAGGATCAGCGCGCCGTCGCCGATGTCCGTGTCGCGCCCGATCACGATGCTTCCCGGCTCACGGCCGTCCAGCGCCGCCTGCACGCCGATCAGGGTGCGGCGGCCGAAGGCAAGGCCGCGGACATGCCGGAGGTCGGCGATCCTGCAGCACATCGCGGCCGGGCCGAGGCTGCCCCGCAGGTCGGGCCACGAACCGTTCCGGAACATCATCTGCCTGGCCGTGGCCGCCGCCGGTTCAAGCCGCCTCGTCCGCGCCGCCGAACCAGCGGGATGGGAGGGCGGGCGCGCAGATCGGAGTTGTCTGCCGCGGCAGGATGCCGGCCGAAAACCGAAGACTATCTTAGCGCGACCCGGGATCTTCCGGCCGGCCAACGCTTCACGGGAGCGTCCGTCCCGGAGTGCTCGGACGAACGCCGCCGCAGGCCTTTGCTTCCGGGCGCCTACTCGAAGTGGTACGCGAAGCCGGCCCGCACCGTGTTGCCTTCGCGGGTCAGCGAGCTCGTGACGCCGTTCAGGTCGACGTGCTTGCGGTTCGAGTCGAAGGCGTAGACATCCTCGATGCGGAGCGACACGCGCTCCGACACCCGGTAGTCGAGGCCGCCGCCCGCCACGAAGGCGTCGAGCGGCACCCGGCCGCGCTGCGAAGTCGTGACCGTGTCGCGGATCTCGCCGCGGCCGAACGAGTAGCCGGCGGCCAGGAACGGCAGGAAGTTGCCGTAGGCGTATCCCACCCGACCGCGGATGTCGGCGTTCACGTATTCCCGGTAGCGGGTGTTGTCCGATGCGCCACCCGGGCCGATCGGGATAACCTTGTGGCCGGTCGCGTCCACGAAGGACGTGCTGCCGTCGAAGCCCACCATGTAGCGGCCGAACATGAAGTTCGTGCCCGCGTAGATGCCGCCGAGCCCGCCGTCGGGGTCGATGTCGCGGGTGCCCTGGCCCGCGATCCTGGCATGGATGGTCGGGCTCGCGTAGCCCGCCAGCAGACCGCCGTAGCCGCCGCCCCAGTTCACGTCGCCCGCCGCGTCGGCGTAGGGGCGCGGGGGATTGTCGCCGAAGCGGTAGATCAGGGCGCCGCGGATGATGCTGCTGTCCTGCTTCATGCGGTAGACCTGGCCGGCGTAGGTGTAGGTTTCGGCCGGCAGGTTCTGATAGATGTACTCGCCGCGCAGGGTGACCGGCCCGAGCAGCCAGCTCGGCAGGCTGGCGAACAGCTGTTGCGGGAACAGCTTGTATTCGAGGCCCGCGCCCACGGTCCAGCCGACGCTGTCCCGGTTCTGCCCGTACCATTGCGGCACGTTGCCGAGGCCGCCGGGGCCGGACAGGTAGCTCTCGTTGTACACGCCGCCGCCAGCCACGAAGGGCATGAACTGGCCGAACTCGTAGCCCAGGATGCCGCGGAACCGGATGTCGTAGAGCGAGTCGTCATGGGCTGCCACCAGGCCGTTGCCCGTGATGTTGCCGCGGATGACGTTAAGGTCGATCGAGCCTTCGAGGCCGAACACGTAGTGTCCGTACTGGAAGTTGTAGCCGACCAGCGCGCCGCCCGTCTGCCCGTCGATGTCGCGCGAGCGCCGCGCGCCGCCCTGGCTGTTGCGGAACGTGTTGAACCCGTACCCGTAGGTGGTCCCGACGTAGACGCCGGACCAGTTGTCGACGTTGATCACCGGCGAGGCGGCGAAGACGGGCGGCGCGGTTCGGGATGGAAGGTCGGCCGCGTGCGCCGCGATGGAGCAGGTCATGAGCCCGACGAGCGGGCCCAGGCCCTTCACGATTGTTTGACGCATAAGGTACGGCCCACCGCATTTAAACCGGAGCGGATGCTACACGCATGTTCGCGGCGGCAAAAGTTGCACGGGACCCCGGCCGCAGCTATCCGGAAGCAGTGTGGCCTTTTCATCATAAAACGGCGAAACGCGGCGGTGCCGGGCGCGGAAGATCGCACCCCCTGCTCAGGACCGGTAGTCGCCGTTGATGGCGACGTAATCCTTGGTCAGGTCGCAGGTCCACACCGTGGCGTCGCCGGTGCCGACACCGAGGTCGGCCCGGATCGTGATGTGGTCGCCGCGCATGTAGGCCGACACCGCGGCCTCGTCGTAGCCGGGGTCGCGCAAGCCTTCCGCGGCGACCCGGATCGGGCCGAACCAGATCGCCAGCCTGTCGCGCTCGGCGCGCTCGCCCGCCTTGCCGACCGCCATCACGACCCGGCCCCAGTTGGCGTCCTCGCCCGCCACCGCGGTCTTGACCAGCGGGGAATTGGCGATTGACTTCGCCACGATCCTGGCGGCCGCGGCGGAGTCCGCGCCCGTGACGGTGATTTCCACGAACTTGCGGGCGCCCTCGCCGTCGCGCACCACCTGGTGGGCGAGGTCGAGGGTGACGCGCCGCAGCGCGTCGCGGAACGCCGCGACGCGAGGGTCGGCGGGGTCATCGATGGCCGGCACGCCGCGGGCCCGGGCCGCCCCGGTCGCGAACATGAGCAGCGTGTCGGAGGTCGAGGTGTCGCCGTCGACCGTGATGGCGTTGAACGACCGGTCGGCGGCGTCGGCCAGCATGGCCTGGAGGGCCGCGGCCCCAACCGGCGCGTCGGTGAACACGAAGCTCAGCATGGTGGCCATGTCGGGCGCGATCATGCCCGAGCCCTTGGCCATGCCGGCGAGCGTCACGGGCACGCCCGCAATCGCGACCGTGGCGCTCGCCACCTTGGGAAACGTATCGGTCGTCATGATGGCGCGGGCCGCGGCCGGCAGGGCGTCGGCGCGGGCCTCGGCGCCGAGCCGTTCCAGCACCCCGGCGAAGCGGGACGCGTCCAGCGGCTCGCCGATCACGCCCGTGGACGCCAGGAACACCTCGTCGGCCGCGACCCCGAACGCGTCGGCGGCCCGCCGGGCCGTCTGCTCGGCCGCCTCGGCGCCCCGCCGCCCCGTGAACGCGTTGGCGTTGCCCGAGTTCACCACCAGGGCCCGGGCGCGGCCGTTGCCGAGCCTGGCCCGGCACCAGTCCACGGGGGCGGAGGGGCATTTGGTGCGGGTCAGCACGCCCGCGACCGCGGTGCCCTCGTCGAGCAGCGCCACCATGACGTCGGTGCGCCCCCGGTAGCGGATACCCGCCTCGCCGGCCGCGAACCGCACGCCGGGAACCGGCGGAACGACGGCCTGCTCCTTGGGGGCGAGCGGCGACATCGGGATGGGATGAGCCATGGCGGCGATCCGGGGCCGGCGTTACGGCTTGGGCGCGTCGGCCGGGGCCGCCGGAGCCGCCGGAGCCGCGTCAGGCGTGGCGGGGCCCGTCGGGGCCGCGGCGGCCGGACCGGCCTCGGTCCGCTCGATCTTGGCGGACTGGCGCAGCTTGGTGATGGCGTCGCTCTGGGCCTTCTGGACCACGTAGCGGGTCACCTGGTCCTTCACGGCGTCGAACGGCGGGAACGCCTTCGGGCGCTTGTCCTCGAGCTTGATGACGTGCCAGCCGAACTCGCTCTTCACGGGATCGGACACCTGCCCCTTGTCGAGCTTGGCGGCCGCGTTGGCGAATTCGGGCACCATCTTGTCCCTGGTGAACCAGCCGAGGTCGCCCCCCTGGGAGCCCGGGTCCTTGGACACCTCGTCGGCCACCTTGGCGAAGTCCTCGCCACCCTTGACGCGGGCCAGCGCCGCCTTGGCCTCGGCCTCGGTGGGCACGAGGATGTGGCGCGCGTGGTATTCCTCCTCGGGCTTCTGCTGCTTGGCCACGTCGTCGTAGACCTTGTGCTCGGCCTCGTCGGTCGCGGCCGCCTTGGCGATGCCGCCGAGCACGCCCTCCATCAGGGTCTTGTCGTGGTAATAGGCCATCGCCCTCGCGAAATCGGCCGTGTCGGCGATCCCGTCCTTGGCGCCCTGCGCGGCCGCGAGCTTCAGGTCGATGAGGTAGTCGAGCACGTAGGTGCTGCGCTCCGCGCCCTTGAGCTGCGCCGGCAGGGTCGCGCCCAGATCCTGGGTGGCGACGCGCACGTCGTCGTCGGTGATCTCGGCGCCGTTGACGGTGGCCAGAACCTTGGCCGAGGCCGGCGCGGGTCCGGCGAGGAAAACAAGGGCGGCGGCGGCCAGAAGCGTGTTTCGTGTTCCCGACATCAAGCACTCTCCATTGCGGCGCCCGGCTTCCCGGGCGGGCGCGGTCGTCCGCGGGCGGACCGTGTCGTCCGCGGGCGGACCAGTCGTCCGCGGGCCGACCGTCGGTCGCGACCGGGCCCGGTCTAGTCATCCATCAAGGCGTTGGTGCGACAGGCCGGGTGGAAGCCGGCGCGCCCCGCCCCCGCGGTCCGGTTGCATTGACAAGGTTTCGGGGCGCTCATATCTGCGTTCACGGTCTTTTGCCACGGCTTTCTTGCCGTTGGGGTCGCGGCGCGAGGCGCTTCGGCGCCGCCGTGCCCGCACGGCCGGCGCGCGCCCCCGAGGGTGCGAGGCAGGCGGGAGGGCGTGACCTTCCTGACTCATTGGCGAGCCGCATCGAGCGGCTTCGAAAGGTCTGACGCATGCTCGGTTCGCTCGCACGGAAGATTTTCGGCTCCTCGAACGACCGGCGGCTGAAAACCTATTCGTCCCGCGTCGCGGCCGTGAACGCGCTGGAAACCGAGGTCGCGGCGCTGTCGGACGCGGAACTCGCGGGCCGCACCGCCCATTTCCGCGCTGAGCTCGCGGGCGGCCGCACCCTCGACGACATCCTGGTTCCCGCCTTCGCGACCGTGCGAGAGGCCGCCAAGCGCGTGCTCGGGCAGCGCCACTTCGACGTGCAGCTGATCGGCGGCATGGTGCTGCACGAGGGCGCCATCGCCGAGATGCGCACCGGCGAGGGCAAGACCCTGGTCGCGACCCTCGCCACCTACCTCAACGCGCTGGCGGACCGCGGCGTCCACGTCGTCACCGTGAACGACTACCTGGCCCGGCGCGACGCCGAATGGATGGGTCGGATCTACACGTTCCTGGGCCTGAGCGTAGGCGTAATCGTGCACGGACTCGACGACGCCGAGCGCAAGGCCGCCTACGCGGCCGACATCACCTACGGCACCAACAACGAATACGGGTTCGACTACCTGCGCGACAACATGAAGTACGAGCTGAACCAGATGGTGCAGCGCGGCCACGCTTTCGCGATCGTCGACGAGGTGGACTCCATCCTGGTCGACGAGGCCCGCACGCCGCTCATCATCTCGGGACCGTCGGACGACAAGTCCGAGCTGTACAACCAGATCGACAAGCTGATCCCCCACCTCGTGCGCGAGGACTACGACCTCGACGAGAAGCAGCGCACCACCAACCTGACGGAAGCCGGCAACGAGCACATCGAGGCCCTGCTGGCCGAGGCGGGGCTGCTCGAAGGCTCGCTCTACGAGGCCGCCAACGCCACGCTGGTGCATCACGTGCAGCAGGCGCTGCGGGCCCACAAGCTGTTCGGGCGCGACAAGGACTACATCGTCCGCAACGACGAGGTGGTGATCATCGACGAGTTCTCGGGCCGCATGATGCCGGGCCGGCGCTATTCGGAAGGGTTGCACCAGGCGCTGGAGGCCAAGGAGCACGTCACCGTCCAGCCCGAGAACGTGACGCTCGCCTCCATCACGTTCCAGAACTACTTCCGGCTCTACAGGAAGCTCGCCGGCATGACCGGCACGGCCGCCACCGAGGCCGACGAGTTCGCCGAAATCTACAAGCTCGACGTGATCGAGATCCCGACCAACCGGCCCGTGACGCGGGTCGACGCCGACGACGAGGTGTACCGCACCGGCGAGGAGAAGCTGCGCGCCATCGTCACGGAGATCGAAGACGCCAACGCCCGCATGCAGCCGCTGCTGGTCGGCACCACGTCGATCGAGCGGTCCGAGCAGCTCGGCGACATGCTGGCCAAGCAGGGATACCGGCGCATTGACTTCGCGGCGCCCCGCGCGCTGGACGGCCTTTACGCGGCCGCCCGGGGGGGCAAGCCCTCCAGGAGTTTCGCGATCCTGAACGCCCGCTTCCACGAGCAGGAAGCTTATATCGTGGCCGAGGCGGGCGTGCCCGGCGCCATCACGATCGCCACCAACATGGCCGGGCGCGGCACCGACATCAAGCTGGGCGGCAGCGAGGACATGCGGGTCGCCACCGAATGCGCAGGGATCGAGCCCGGCCCCGAGCGCGACGCCAAGGAGGCCGCGATCCGGGCCGAGATCGCCGACTTCAAGGCTCGCGCGATCGCGGCCGGGGGCCTCTACATCGTGGGCACCGAGCGCCACGAGAGCCGCCGCATCGACAACCAGCTGCGCGGCCGGTCGGGCCGCCAGGGCGATCCCGGCGCCTCGAAGTTCTTCCTGTCGCTGCAGGACGACCTGATGCGCATCTTCGGGTCCGAGCGGATGGACGCCGTGCTGACCCGCCTGGGGCTGCAGGAGAACGAGGCCATCGTCCACCCCTGGATCAACAAGGCGCTCGAAAAGGCCCAGCAGAAGGTCGAGGCCCGCAACTTCGACATGCGCAAGAACGTGCTCAAATACGACAACGTGATGAACGACCAGCGCAAGGTCGTGTTCGAGCAGCGCCGCGAAATGATGGGCCAGGACACGCTGGAGGAGCAGATCACCGAGATGCGCGACGGCGTGGTCGACGACCTCGTGGCGCGCTTCATCCCGCCCGACGCCTACGCGGAATCCTGGGACTCGGCGGGCCTCAAGCGGGCCACGCAGGAAACCCTCGCGCTCGACCTGCCGGTCGAGGACTGGGCCGGTGAGGAAGGGATAGGCGACGAGGAACTGGCCGAGCGGCTCCGCAAGGGCGCGGGCGAGGCCTATGCGGCGCGGGTTGCCAGGAACACGCCCGACGTGATGCGCTACGTCGAGAAGCAGGTCGTGCTGCAATCGCTCGACCACCTGTGGCGCGAGCACCTCGTCGTGCTGGACCACCTGCGCCAGGTGATCGGCTGGCGCGGCATGGCGCAGCGCGATCCGCTGAACGAGTACAAGTCGGAAGCCTTCGAACTGTTCAACGGCCTGATCGTCCGGCTGCGCGAGGCCACGACGGCCCAGCTCATGCGGGTCGAGGTGGCGTTCGAGCCGCCCTCGGGCGAGCTGCCGCCCATGTTCGCGTCCCACATCGATCCCCTGAGCGGCGACGACGAACTGGCCGTGGCGGAAAGCACCGCCCGGTTCGGCGGCGGCGGTGACTTCGCGCTCGCGGCGGCGGGCACGACCGCGGTGCTGGCCGCCCCGGACGTCGAAACCCAGCGGGACCCGCAGGCCCCCGCGACCTGGGGCAAGGTCGGCCGCAACGAGCTTTGCCCGTGCGGATCGGGCCGCAAGTACAAGCACTGCCACGGCGCGCTGGCCTGAGAACCAAGGTGAGAACGGGCCGCGCCGGTCAGTCCCGCGGCCAGCCGCCGTCGTCCCGCCATTCGGGGTAGAGGCGGTCGACGATCGCCTGGATGCGGGCGATCTCGGGCCCCGACAGGAGGTCCCGCCAGCGATCGTGCGCCATGCGGCCCGGCGCCGCGAACTCGTCCGGATGGATGGTGGCCGAGGGCTGGCCGAAGGCGGCCGTCCGGACCTGGACGAGGCCGAGGTCCCGGCACAGCGCCGCGAGCCCCCCGGCGGGCTCGGCGACGAGGTGCTCGTAGGTCAGCAGCCGCCCCCAAGGGCGGTCGCGCAGCGTCAGGGCGACGTGCCGCTCGCTCCGCGCCCAGGTGGCCGCGATCCTGGACAGGGCGTCGGTGTCGAACGCCTGTTCCGGGGGGGACCTCCGGGCCGGGTCGGGCCGCGATCCGTCGGCCGGGCCGGCGAGGCGCACGCGATCGAAGCTCCAGTGCCAGTCGGCTTCCCGCAGGCTCGCCACCACGGCGCAGGGGTGGCGCCGCAGGTGCACCACCGGCACGCCGAAGCGGCGGTGAAAGGCGTCGAGGTTGAACTGCAGCCGCACGTCCTTGACCACGATCGCGGCGTGGAAGGATTCCCGCACGGCGCGGCGGCAGCTCAGCAGGAAACGGCTGCCGTGCGCGCCCGTGCAGGCCGCGTCCAGGTAGGCCCAGAAAGCCCGGTCGGTCGGGCAGGACGGGGGAATGAAGGCCTGCAGCGCATCCTCGTCGCCCGGAAACAGGACCTCGGTCGCGGCCCGGCGCCTGGGCTCCATGGGCGACAGGGGCTCGAACACGGTCTTGGCCCCGAGACTGTCGGCCAGGCATTCCTGCAGCCAGGTCGTCCCGCTCCGCCAGAAGCCGCTGACCAGGACGACGGGCCGGGCGAGCCCCAGGCGGGCCATCATCCAATCGCCCGCCCGCGCGGAGCCGACCCCCAGGGCCATGCGGGCCGGGTTCCGCGGCCGGCCGTCGACGCTGCCGTCGACCAGCCGGCCGGCCGCGGCCGTCACGCCCGACAAGGCGGGCCGGCGGGGTCGCCGCTCGGGCGGGCGGGATCTCCGCTCAAGGGACCGGCTCGGGGATCTCCGCGCGTCGGGCCGCGGCCCGCAATTCCAGAAGTTCGGCCGCCGGCGCGGTGTCGTCCACGGTCTGGAACAGCCCGAGCCGGCGCGACAGCCGGCCCAGGCTGGTGCGGCTCGACACGGCGGTGAGAGCCGGGCTGAGCAGGAGGCCGAGCACCGCGGGTGCCATCCACACGGCGTACCAGCCGCCGGCCGCCGCGCAGGTAGCGCCCAGCACGATGGCCAGCGACACGTGCGGCCAATGGTGCCGCAGCGCTTCGAACACGGTCACGCTCCGGTCGGCACGGCACTGAGGCTCCCACGGCACGATCCCGCCCGCGAAGGTCCTCACCACGAAGCCGGCATTGACCAGGGACAGGACCGGGCCGAGCAGGAGCCAGAATCCCTGCTCCACCGCGACCCCGGCGAGCAGCCGCGACGCACCCCCGAAGCCGCGCCGCAGGTCGCGGTCGGCCAGGACGCGGACGAGATTGAGGAGCCGCGGCATCAGCAGCAGGCCGACCCCGGCCGTGGCCAGGGCCGCGGCCGGCAGGCCGGGTTCGGTGAGCCCGTAGGCCAGGACCCCGAGCCCGCCCTCGCCCGGTCCCAGCAGGACGCGCGCGGCCCCCAGCAGGAGAACGCTCCACCACAGCGGCGCCGTGAGATAGCCGCCGATGCCGAGCGCGATGTGGCCGCGGCTGCCGCTCCGGAGGCCGGGCAGGCCCAGCACCTTCAGGTGCTGCAGGTTGCCCTGGCACCAGCGGCGCTCGCGCCCGAGAAGGTCGATCGTGTTGGTGGGCATCTCCTCCCAGGTGCCGTCGAATTCGGGCAGCAAGTGGACGGCCCACCCGGCCCGGGCCAGCAGCGCGGCCTCGACCACGTCGTGGCACAGGATCTCGCCGCCGAGCGGCGGCCGGCCCGGCAGCACGGGGAGCCCGCAATGGGCCCGGAACGGTGCGACCCGCAGGATGGCGTTGTGCCCCCAGTAGGACCCTTCCGGCCCCTGCCAGTATTCGAGGCCGCGCAGCGCCAGGGGAGCGTAGACCCGCACCGCGAACTGCTGGATGCGGGCGAACAGCGTATCCCGCCCGGTCGCGTAGCTCACCGTCTGGATCAGGCCGACCTGGGGGTGTTCCTCCATCAGGCAGATCAGCCGGCGCATGGCCGTGCCGCTCATCAGGCTGTCGGCGTCGAGCACGATGGCGAAATCGTAGTCGCCGCCGTGCTGTTCGAAGAAGTCGGCGAGGTTGCCGGCCTTGCGGCCCCGGTTGGCCCGGCGCCGGCGGTAGAACACCCGCGGTTCACCCCCAGGCTCCAGCGACGCCCATTCGCGCCGCTCGGCCTCGGCGAGCCCGTCGCTGCGCGTGTCGCTGAGCACGTGGACGTCGATGTCGTCCGACCCCGCGCGGGCGAGTGACCGCACCATGATCCTGAGCTTGGCGAAGACCTCGGCGGGATCCTCCTCGTAGATCGGCACCAGAACGGCGGTGCGGCTGCGGCCGGTCCAGTCGGGCTCGACCTGGGCGGCGCGCCGTTCCAGCTTCGAATGGGTGGTCCGGCCGCGCAGCCAAGCCGCGAAGCCGAGCGCGAGCTGCCACACCACGAAACATTCCCAGGCCATGGTCAGGGCGAAAGGCACGCCGATCACCCAGTCCAGCACCGTATGCGGCCCCCCGGCCAGCACCGCGACCGACAGGAGCAGCACGACCGCGGCCAGGACGAGGCTCGGCACGATCAGGATGAGCCGGCGTTCGCGCAGGCCCGGGACGTCCGGAACGCGACGGATCGGGGCATCCAAACAGGTCGGAAACGGAAGGGGCGTCTTCATGGCCCCGTGTTTGCCGTGGCGAAGCTGTTTGGGACAGGTGCCCGGGCCAGAGCATAGTGACGCAGCATTGGGCGACGGCCGGACGGAGGGGCGGCGCACCGCCCGTGGGCGACGCGTTCCCGGCCTGGAACCGGGCCGGTCTACACGCTTCGTGCACGGCCCTCCCGCATCATGGAGGCTGACGATACGTGGGATGTCGGAGGACCAGGGCCGACCATCGGCGCCGGTCGGACCGGCCGTCGCCGGGACCTCGCGATCGAGTGGGATCGGAAGGCTCGTTTCACCCGCCATGGCGGCGGTGCCCAGCAAGGCGCTGATCTCGACCTCGTCCCGCCAGGTGTTGCAGAGGCGTGCGCGACCGAGGCCGACGAGTTTGGCTCGCTGGTCAACCAGTTCCGGATCGGCGAGCGGGACAGCGCAACCCGCCGAGCGCCCCGGCCGTGGGCAGCGCAGCCCCGCGCTGAGGCTGGTGCGCGCCTGACCGGACCCCGAGGACGGTCCGGCCGTCGGTTAATCCGCCTCGACCAGGGCGCCAACCCCCTGCGGGGCCGCCGAAACCGGCCGGACCAGGCGGTCGCGCGCCGCCACCTCGCCGCCGCGGTCCTCCAGGCAATAGCCGAGGTAGCGCTTGGACTCGATCGGATCGTAGCCGAGGTGCTGCCGGAGCTTCTTGCGCAGCTTGCTGACGTGGCTTTCCACCACGTTCTCCTCCACGTGCTCGTCGAAGATGCCGTAGATGGCGCTGAAGATCTGGGCCTTGCTGACGCGGCGGCCGCGGTTCTTCATCAGGTATTCGAGGATGCGGCGCTCGCGGCGGGGAAGCTGCATGGGCTCGCCGCGGATCTCGGGGTCGCGCCCGTCGAAGAACACGCGGATCTCGCCCGACACGCTGTCGTCCTTCTTCCTGGCCGAGGCCCGGCGGCGGATGGCGTCGATGCGGGCCAGCAGTTCGCGGATATGGATCGGCTTGCGGACCACGTCGTCGAAGCCCGCGGCGAAGAGTTCCAGCGTTTGCTCCAGCGAGTGCATGTCGTTGATGGCGATGATGGGCGCGCGGGAGCGCTCGCGGATCTTGCGCGGGAAGGTCGCGCGGGCCCGGCAGTCGCCGATCAGGAAGGCCTCGACGGCCGCGATGTCGCGCTCGTCCGCGGCCGCGATCCAGTCCGCGAAATCGGCGGAGGACAGCCCGGAACTGGCCACGCCCTCGCCCTTGAACCCGCTCGCGAATCCGACAGAAACGATCTCTCGGTCGTCAATCAAAACCAGCATGGATGCGGTCCCGTGTAAGGAATGGAGCGGTAAAGAATCTGTTCCGGCCGCCCGTCCTGAGACCAAAATTAGGTGGTCATGTTTAATAAAAGCTTTCGCGCAGTTCAGACCTTAAACTTTTGGCAGGAAGCCGCGGCAGTGTGACGGAATCGAAGCGGTTTTCCTTAAGCCGATATTAACGCGTGGGGAGAATGCCTGCGGAAGGCGGTTGTCCACGCCGGGGAACGGCAATCTCAGGTTGCGTCCGTCAGCTTTGCACGGCGTAGAACTTGCGCCGCAGCTCGCTGGCCAGGGCCCGGCTGCGGGCCGACACCGGATGGGTCCTGAACCCGATCCCCGATTCGTGCCGCCGCCGCCACAGCACCACGGCGAGGTGAAGCGTGCCGGTCTGGTCGTCGAACAGGTAGAGCGGCGAGGGCAGCCGGGCGCCGATCGGGTGCCGGACGCGGCTGCCCGACGCCGACAGGTCGTAGACCAGGCATTCGGTGACGAAGCGGCCGTCAGCCGCGTCGGCGATCTTGCCCGAGCGCAGCCGCGTCCGCTGCCGCGGGCTGCCGCGCCGCTCGGTGCGCTTGCGGACCGTCTTGGCCGGGGCGAGCGGCGCGTAGGTGAACTCGCCCGGCCGCTGTGGAGCCGCGTCCGGGTCTCCGACCCGCCGGGCCTCCACGATCGTTTCGCGCTTGGTCATGGCAGGCTCGCTTGAGGATGCGCCGCAGGAAGGTGGTGGCCGCCGACCGGGCGGGCTCAGCGGCGGGTCGGGCGGGCCGGGGCGGCCCCCGGCACCGCGACCCGGGTGCCGGGCAGACGGGCGTCCGCGAGCGCCTGGATCAGGCGGCCCGCATTGGTCAGACCGTCGTCGCGCGGCGCGTCGAACAGCACGCCGCCCACCGTCACGGTCTGGCCGATCGCGTCCAGCATCAGGTCGAAGAAGACCGACACCGTGAGGTTCTGGAATTCCAGGCCGAGCTTGACGAGCGGTAGGTCGCCCCATTCGAGCCGGATGCCGGCCGACCACGCGAAGGTCAGCGTGCCTTCCTTGAAGAACAGCTCGGCCGAGGATTGCAGCAGGTCGTCGATGGCCGCGAAACTGTCCCCGTGGATCAGCGCCGCCAAGTCGATCAGGTCGATGGTCCTGAGCTCGTCGGCGACGTCCTTGAGCTGGTCGGACAGGATCGCCGCGTAGGCGTTCGGATCAGGGTCGGCAAAACACGTCAACGCGTCGCCCTCTCGTGGGGGATGGAAGACCCCGCTCGCTTGCGGGACTGGATGAAGTGGATGACTTCCGCCACGGCCTTGTAGAATTGCGGCGGGATCGCCTGCGACACCTCGACATGGTCGTACATCGACCTTGCAAGAGGCTTGTTCTCGATCACCTCGATGCCGTTCCCCTCGGCGATCTCGCGGATCTTGAGGGCGATCAGGTCCTGCCCCTTGGCCAGCACGATCGGGGCGCCCCCCTCCTCCCGCACGTAGCGGAGCGCGATGGCGAAATGGGTCGGGTTGGCGATCACCAGGGTGGCGCGCTGCACGTCGGCCATCATGCGGCGGCGCGAGCGGTCGAGCGCGAGCGACCGGCGCCGCGCTTTCAGCAGCGGATCGCCCTCGGCCTGCCGCATCTCGTCCTTGATCTCGCGGCGGCTCATCCGCATGCGCTTGTTCCAGGCCGCGCGCGTCCACACGAGGTCGGCGGCGGTCAGCACCGCGAAGGCCGTGGTGACCCCCGACATGAGGCGGGTCAGGATGCCGAGCATGCGGTCCGGCACCGTGACGGGCTCGGTGAACATCGCGTCGATCACGCGGGTCTGCTCGGACCGCAGGATCAGGAACACCACGAGGCCGACAACCGCGAGCTTGGCCGCGCCCTTGCCGAATTCCACCAGGCCCCGGCGGCCGAACAGGCGGTCGAGGCCCGCCGCGGGCGACAGCTTCTCGAGCTTGGGCTCGATCCGGCCGAGCACCACGCTGGGCATGTTCTGGGCGAACGAGACCGCGAGCCCCGCCACCACGAAGATGGCGAAGACAGGAGCCAGGAACGTGCCCGCGGCCCGGAACACGATGTCGAACAGGAAGGCCGCGTCGGCCCCGTTGCGCAGGGCCCAGCGCCCGGGGTCGTCGAGCAGGCGCGCCAGCGTGTCGGCCAGATGGGCCGCGCCTTCGCGGAGCAGCAGGGTGCTGACCGCAAGCGTCGCGAGCAGCGCGGCCAACAGCGGCGCTTCGCGCGACACCGCGACGTCGCCCTTGTCCCGCGCGTCGAGCAGCTTCTTCTCGGTCGGCAGCTCTGTTTTGTCGTCCTGCTCGTTCTGCTCGCTCACGGGCGCGGTCCTGCATGGTGGAACAAGCGGGCGGTCAGGCGTCCTGCTCGGCTTCGGCGTCGAGCTCGATCTCGCCGCGGCCGATCAGATCCAGGACAGTGGAGGAGATCTCCTTGCGGGCGGCCGCGACCTCCTTGGGGGAGCCCACGTTGTTGTTGAGCTCGTTCTCGACGAGCCGGCGGGCCCGCGCGCCGAGCGCCGACAGGACGGCGGTGCGGAAGGCCGCGTCGGTTCCCTTGAGCGCGACGACGATCCGCTCGCTCGGAACGCGGTCGAACAGCACGCTGCGGGCCTTCATGGACAGGCGGTCGATGTCCGTGAAGGAGAACATCTTGGACCGGAGCGCCGCGGCCTCGGTCGGCTTGACCTCGGCCAGCGAGCCCAGGACGTCCTCGGCCTGGTCGGGCGCCATGCGGTTGAGGATGTCGACGATGCGGGCCTGGGTGTGCTTGGCGGCGTCGCGCTGCGGGTTGGCGAGCAGGTCGTCGCGCAGGCGGTTCTCCAGGATGCGGATCGTCGCCTCGTTGACGGACCGCAGGCTCAGCATCCGCCGCGTCAGGGGATTGCGGGTTTCGCGCGGCAGCGCGGCCAGCACCTTGGCGGCGGCTTCGGGGGTCAGGCGCGACAGCACCAGGGCCGCGGTCTGCGGGTGCTCCTTGGCGATGTAGGCCGCGAGCTCCTTGTCGGGCAGGTTGGACAGGCGGACCCAGGTGGAGGAGTTCGAATTGCCGAGCACGTCGGCCATGATTTCGGCCACCTGCTCGGGCGGCAGCACGCTGCCGAGCAGGTGCTCCACCTCGGCGGCCGTGCCCCTGAGGTCCACGCCGCGCGAGAACTGCGACGCGAGTTCCTCCACGAGATCCTCGAGCGACGCCATGGGAACGGAGCCCAGCGCCGCCGCCGACCGGGTGATGGTCTTGAGCTCGCCGGGATCGAAATGCTTGAGCAGGCGGCTCGCCAGCGGCTTGCCCATGGCGAGCAGCAGGGCCGCGACCTTTTCGGGACCCGTCATGGTCCGCGGCGTGAGGGAGGGCGCAACGGCGATCGACAAGGAAAACGTCTTCCTGCATGGAGAATCGAACGGGGCGGTCAGGCCTTGGCGGGGGACCCGGCCGGCTGGTTGACGATCTCGGTCAGCGTCACGCCCAGCCGGGCGCTGTCCTCGTCCACCACGATCATCTCGCCCTTGGCGATCAGCCGGCCGTTGACCACCACGTCCACGGGCTGGCCCACGCGCTGGTCGAGCGGGATCACGGCGCCGCGGCCGAGCTTCATGAGGCTCGCGACCGGCATGGTGGCGCCCCCCAGGATGATCTGGACCGAAACGGGAATGTTGAGGATGCTGTCGAGGCTGGGCGTGGCGCCCTCGCCTTCGAGCAGGTCGATCTGATCCGACATGGAATGAACCTCGCGGGGTGACGGGATGCAGCGGCGGACCCGCACGGGCGGCACAACCGGGTCCGCCGCGGGAATGAAGATGGTCGATCGAGCGGGGTCGGACCCCGACCGGCCCTCGGGGCCGGCACGGGATCCACGCTAGTCACGAAGCCTTGCGCGGGGGTGAAGCGTCCCGGGCCGCCGGGCCGTCGACCTTGACGGTGAACAGGCCCGTGGACTGGCCGAGATCGCAGCGGAACAGGTCGCCCTGCTCGCACAGCAGGCGCACGTTGGTCATAGCGCCCTCGGGTAGGGCCAGGATCTGGCCGATCTGCAGCCGCGTCAGGGCGCCGAGGCTCATCGGGTCCAGGTCGATGCTGGCCTGCAGCTTGACGGTCGCCTGGCTGACCTCGGCTTCGAGCTGCTCGCTCCAGCGCGGATCGGCCTCGGCGGCGGCCGGGTCGGAGATCCGTCCCAGGTGGGCGCCGATCATCTCGGACGCCACCTGGGGGATCAGGACGTCGAGATCCACCGCGCGGCCCACCACGGTCACGCCGAAGCGGGCCACCAGCACGCCGGCCTTCGGCTTGCCCAGCCCGCCGAGGTCGGGCTTGGCCTGGATGCGCTCGTACACGAAGGTCGCGGGCAGGAGCTGCGAGAACCCGGCCGTCAGGGCCTCGGCCACCTGGGCGCCGACCACGTCGGCGATGCTCAGCTCGATGGACGACAGCGGGCCGGTGGCCGGGGCGGCCTCGGGCTCCTCGTCGCCGACGCCGCCGAACAGCGCTTCCAGCGCCGCGGTCACGAAGGACCGGTCGAAGCGCAGCACCACCACCGCGTCCCAGGCCCCGGCGTAGAGCGTGGCCGACACCTGGCCCGCACCCCAGTCGCGGGCGAGGTCCCCCACCGTGGCGGGCGACAGCGACTTGAGGACGATCTCGCCGCCCGCGGCCGACGCGGCGTTCAGGCTGCGGGCCCAGGCCTTGGCGACGCCCGCCAGGGCGTCGGTCAGCCTGGGCAGGCGGCCGGGGTCGGACCCCCGGTCCTTCTCGAACCAGCGCCGCCCGCCCGGCGGCGCGGCCCCGTCGGCCCGCGCGGTCTTCACGCTCAGGCCGCCTTGGCGGAGGCTTCACCACCCCCCATGGTCTCGTTCTCGACCTCGTCGATCGACGGCCGGTCGTGCGACGAGATGGTCTTGCGGCCGTGTTCGAGCGCAATCAGCGGCACGGCCCCGTTCATGAAGGCGAGCAGCGCCTGCTTGATGATGACGTAAAGCCGGCAGTGCTTCTCGCGGGTCGACTTCACCTTGCTGGCGAGCGGCCCGAAGATGCCGTAGGACATGAAGATGCCCGCGAAGGTGCCGACCAGCGCGGCGCCGATCATCTCGCCCAGGATCTCGGGCGACTGGTCGATCGCCCCCATGGCATGGACGATGCCCAGCACGGCCGCCACGATGCCCAGCGCTGGCAGCCCGTCCGCCACCGCCTGGAGCGCCTGGTAGGGCTTGAGCTTGTCGCGCTGGATCGTGTGGATCTCCTCGTCCATCAGCGCCTCGATCTCGTGGGTGCGGGCGTTGCCGATCAGGATCAGCCGGCAATAGTCGCAGATGAAGGTCGTCATGTCGCGGCTGGCCAGGATCTTGGGATACTTCTTGAACAGCTCCGATTCCTTGGGGTTGTCGATGTGGCCCTCCACCTCGTTGCGGGCGTTGCCGCGCAGCTCCCGCATGATGGTGTAAAGGATGCCCAGGATGTCGAGGTAGTCGCGGCTCTTGGGTCCGGTGCCCTTGACGGCTTCGAGCAGCGCCTTGCCGGTGTCCTTGATGGTCTTGAGGGGGTTCGCCACGATGAACGTGCCGAGCGCCGCGCCCAGGATGATGATCAGCTCGTAGGGCTGCCAGATCACGCCCAGGTGCCCGCCGCTGGCCAGGAACCCGCCCAGCACGCAGCCGATCGCGACCACCATTCCGATCAGAAATCCCACGACCCTACTCCTGCTGCACCCGTGCCTCGAACTCAACAGGACAGCCTTGCGCGGGCCTGTTTGCCGGCCGGGGCGCCCACCTTCGGACCGGCGTCGCGCCCGGCCCCGGATTGGCGTCAGCCTGGGGCAAGCGCGGCGGCTCAGGCTGGTTGACGTGGGCCGCCCTGGGGAGCCCGCGGCCAAGGGGGCGTCTGCCGGTGCAGTCCAATTTCTACGTCGGCCTGTCGGGGCAGCTCGCGATCGAGAAGCGCCTGCAAACGGTGGCCAACAACGTGGCCAACATCAACACGGCCGGATTCCGGGCCGACGGCGTCACCTTCGACACCGTGCTGTCGAGCGCCGGCGCCGACCCGGTCGCGTTCAGCAGCGAAGGCACGAACTTCATCTCGCGGCGGGCCGGCGAGATCACCAAGACCGACAACCCGCTCGACGTGGCGGTGCAGGGCGACGCCTGGCTCGGCATCAAGACCCCCGCCGGGGTGGCCTACACGCACGACGGCCGCATGAAGATCAGCGCCTCGGGCGAGGTCCGCACGCTCGCCGACAACCCGGTGCTCGACGCCGGCGGATCCTCCCTGGTGCTGGACCCGAACGCGGGGCCGCCCACCATCGCGGCCGACGGCATGCTGACCCAGGGCGGCCGGCAGGTCGGCGCCATCGGGCTGTTCGCCATCGACCCCGCCGCCACCCTCACCCGGGCCAGCAATTCCGCCGTGATCCCCGACAAGGCCGCGACCCCGATCCTGGACTTCACCTCGAGCGGGGTCGCGCAGGGCTTCGTGGAAGGCTCCAACGTCAACCCGGTGCTGGAAATCTCCAAGCTGATCGAGATCCAGCACGCGCTCGAGAACATGACGGCCACCAACCAGCAGGCCGACGCCTCGCTCCAGGACGCCATCAAGACGTTGGGAACCAACGCGTGAGGCGCGGGCCGGGACGGCCGGGGGCTCCGTCGTGAACGCCCTCCAGCATCTCGCCCGCGGGGTCCGCTCCGCCCTGGCGGGCATGCCCCGCCTGGAAATGGCGGGCCTCGTCACCGAGGTGACGCCGACCGCCTACCGGGTCAGCGGGCTGTCGCCCTTCGTGCAGCTCGGCGACGCCGTGGCGTTCGACGTGGACGGCGCCCCCCAGGCGGGCGAGATCGTCCGGGTCGAACGGGACCACGCGACCGTAAAACCCTTCGGCAGCCGCATCGACGCTCGGCTCGGCATGAGCGTGCGGCGGCGCGGGCCCTTCAACGTCGCCCCGGACGCGAGCTGGAAGGGTCGCGTCGTGAACGCGCTCGGCGAACCGGTGGACGGGCTGGGGCCGCTGGCTACGGGCACCACCAGCGCCAAATCGGACAGAGAAGCGCCCGCGGCTCTGCGGCGCGCCCGCGTCCAGGGCCCGCTGCGGACCGGGATCCGGGTGATCGACATTTTCTGCCCGATCTGCGCGGGCCAGCGCATCGGCATTTTCGCGGGCTCGGGCATCGGCAAGTCGACCATGCTGGCCATGCTGGCGAGCTGCGCGGGCTTCGACTCGGTGGTGATCGCGCTGGTGGGCGAGCGCGGCCGCGAGGTCCGGGAGTTCATCGAGGAGTCGCTCGGGCCCAACCGGCAGCGGGCCGTCACCGTGGTGGCCACGGGCGACGAGAGCCCGATGATGCGCCGCCGGGCACCGCAAACCGCCATGAGCATCGCCGAAACCTTCCGCGACCGCGGCGACGCCGTGCTGCTGATCGTCGATTCGGTGACGCGGTTCGCCCACGCGGCCCGCGACGTGGCGCTGTCGACGGGCGAGCCCGCGGTGGCGCGGGGCTACGCGCCCAGCGTGTTCAGCGACCTGCCCAAGCTGCTCGAGCGCTCGGGGCCGGGCCTCGAAGGTACGGGCAGCATCACGGGCATCTTCTCGGTGCTGGTCGACGGCGACGACCACAACGATCCCGTGGCCGACACGATCCGGGGCACGCTCGACGGCCACATCGTGCTCGACCGCAAGATCGCGGCGCAGGGCCGCTACCCGGCCGTGGACGTGCTACAATCGCTGTCGCGCCTCGCCGGCCAGGTGTGGACGCCCGAGCAGAAGGTGCTGGTGGGCAAGCTGCGCGAGATGATCGCCCGGTTCGAGGACACGCGCGACCTGCGCGCCATGGGGGCCTACCACGCGGGCAGCGACCCCGAGCTCGACCAGGCGGTGGTGCTGGTCCCCCGCATCTACGAGGCGCTGGCCCAGGATCCCGCGAGCCCGCCCAGCGAGGACGCGTTTCGCGACCTCGCCAACGGGCTGCAGCGACGGTGAGGGTCATCGCGGGACCGGAACGGCCGCTCGCGCCGCAGCGGCTCGGCACGGATTGGATCTGGGGCGGACTGGGCCTGGGCTGCGCGCTCGCCTCGGCGTCGTTCGCGTTCTACATGGCGGCGGTCGGCCCGCCCGCGCACGGGCCCGGCGGCGATCCGGATTTCGGCATCTTCGCCCGCGCCGACGGCCGGTCGCGCGACCAGGTCGCCCCGGCCGAGACCGGCGGCCCTCCGGCGGCCGGCGAAGCGCCGGCGCAGCCCGGCCGTGCCCCGGGCATCGATCTCACCCCGACCGGCTCGATCGCGGACGCGCGGTCGAGCCTCTACGGACCCGACCACGCGGGAGCCGGGCGCGAGCAGCCCGCGTGGCTGCGCGACTACGCGGTGCGCGACGTGTTCGACGGCAAGGCGCTGGTGGAAGCCCGCAGCACGCTGCAGCTCGTCGAGCCGGGGACGGTGCTGGAGGGCGTCGGCCGGGTGACCGCCATCGAGCGGCAGGACGGCGCGTGGGTGGTGGTGACGACCGGCGGAACGATCGGCGGCGCGGCGCCCTAGCCCTGAGGCCGACCGGGCGCGCGAGGTGCAGCCGGTCGCGACCCGCGCGGTTTCAGTTAAGCCCGCGTGAACCAACGGGGCCGTCGGGGCGTATCCATCGCAGCGTGAGGAGACCTTGATGCTGCAGATGGCCGGTGTCCGACGACAGTTCGTCAAGGCCGCGATGTCGGCCAAGTTCCTCGAACGCGAGGAGGAACGCGTCCTGGCGGTGAGCTGGAAGGAGCGCGGTGACGAAGCGGCCCTTCACGAGCTCGCGGGCGCCCACATGCGGCTGGTGATCGCCCTCGCGTCGCGCTTCCGACACTACGGCCTGCCGCTGGCCGACCTGATCCAGGAGGGGCACGTCGGCCTGCTGGAGGCCGCGGCGCGGTTCGAGCCGGAGCGCGAGGTGCGCTTCTCCACCTACGCGACGTGGTGGATCAGGGCCTCGATCCAGGATTACATCCTGCGCAACTGGTCCATCGTGAGGGGCGGAACGAGTTCGGCCCAGAAGGCGCTGTTCTTCAATCTCCGGCGCTTGCGCGCCAAACTGTCCCAGAGCCCGACGGCCGGCGGCAACGCGGCCATGTTCCGCACCATCGCGATGGCGATCGGGGTGAGCCCCGCCGACGTGGAGCTCATGGACACGCGCCTGTCGGGGTCGGACGTGTCGCTCAACGCGCCCATCACGGAAAGCGACTCGTCCGGACCGGCCGAGCGCGTCGACTTCCTGGTCGACGACAAGCCGCTGCCCGACGAGACCGTCGGCGACCAAATCGACGGCGACCGCCGCGTCACGTGGCTGAACGACGCCCTGCAGGTCCTGTCCGAGCGCGAATTGCGGATCCTGCGCGAGCGGCGGCTGACCGAGGATGCTGCGACCCTGGAATCGCTCGGCGAGCGGCTCGGCATTTCCAAGGAGCGCGTGCGGCAGATCGAGAGCCGCGCCATGGAGAAGCTGCGCAAGGCGCTGAACGGGTTCGGCGGAGCCGCGCAGGCCCAGATCGGCTGAACCGCCCGCGGCGGGTCGGTCCCACCCGGAGCACCGCCCTGGCAAGATGCGCGTCGACCCGCTAGATCAGGGGCCGCTCACTCCCTGGTTCGACCCTGCCCCATGACGGACGCGTTCACGAACTCCCTGGGCGTCGCCAAGCAGCCCGCCGACACGCGCGTCGTGGTGGCGATGTCGGGCGGCGTCGATTCCTCGGTGGTGGCCGCGAGCCTCGCGGCCGAGGGCTACGAGGTCATCGGGATCACGCTGCAGCTCTACGATCACGGCACCGCCGTGGGTCGCGCCGGCACGTGCTGCGCGGGCCGCGACATCGGCGACGCGCGCGACGTGGCGGCCCGGCTCGGCATCCCCCACTACGTCCTCGACTACGAGAGCCGCTTCAAGGCTAAGGTGATCGACGCCTTCGCGGACGCCTATCTGGCGGGCGAGACGCCCATCCCCTGCGTGAGCTGCAACCGGCACATCAAGTTCGCCGACCTGTTCGACACCGCGCGCGACCTCGGGGCCGACGTTCTCGCGACCGGGCATTACGTGGCGTCGCGCCCGGTCCGGGACGGCCGCGCCCTGTTCCGGGCGCGCGACGCCGCCCGCGACCAGAGCTATTTCCTGTTCGCGACCACCCGCGAGCAACTGGCCCTGCTGCGGTTTCCCCTCGGCGAGCTCGCGAAATCCGAGGTGCGGGATCTGGCGCGGCGGTTCGGGCTCGCGGTGGCCGAGAAGCCCGACAGCCAGGACATCTGCTTCGTGCCCCAGGGCCGCTATTCGGACCTGATCGCCAAGCTGAGGCCCGAGGCCGCCGCGGGTGGCGACATCGTCGATCTCGATGGCCGGGTGCTCGGCCGCCACGCGGGCGTCTTCAACTACACGGTCGGCCAGCGGCGCGGGCTGGGTCTCGCGGCCTCCGCCGAACCGCGGGCCGAACCGCTCTACGTGGTGAAGCTCGACGCTGCCCGGGCCAGGGTCGTGGTGGGGCCGCGCGAGGCTCTGGCGACCCGCACGGTGCGCTTGCGCGAGCTCAACTGGATCGGTCCGGCCACGTTCGAGGCCGCCGCGGCCGACGGGATCGCGGTGGCGGCGCGACTGCGCTCCACGCGGACCCCGGTTCTCGCCCTGCTGCGCGTCGCGGACGGACATCCGGAGGTGGACCTGCTGCGGCCCGAGGACGGCGTGTCGCCCGGCCAGGCCTGCGTGTTGTATGATTCCGACCGCCCGGACGCGCGCGTCCTGGGGGGCGGCACGATCGCCGCGACCGCGACGGCCCGCGCGCCGCGCCGGCCCGCCGCGGACCGCGTGGCCGTGAACGGATGAGCCGGCCGGCCACGCTGGATCGCGGCACGATCAGCGATGCCGCGCAGGTGGTGTCGGCCTACGCGCGCTGGGCGCCGGTCTACGACCTCGCCTTCGCGGCCGTCATGAAGGCGGGGCGCCGGGCCGCCGTGGCGGCCGCGGCTTCCGCCGGTTCCCGCATCCTCGACGTCGGGGTCGGCACCGGGCTCGAACTGTCCATGTTTCCGCCGACCGTCCAGGTCACCGGCATCGACCTCGCGGCCGCCATGCTGCGCCGCGCCGGCGACCGCGTGCGCCGCGAAACCCTGACCCAGGTGGCGGGCCTGTCGGTCATGGACGCGACCCGCATGGCCTTCGCGGACGACACGTTCGACGCCGCCGTGGTGCCTTTCGTGCTGACCGTGGTGCCCGATCCGCACGCCATGCTGGACGAGGTGACGCGCGTGGTCGGCCCAGGCGGCACCATCGTGCTGGTCAACCATTTCGGGGCCGAGCGGGGACCGCTGGTGCCGGTCGAGGCTTGGCTCGGCCGCCGCAGCGCGGCGCTCGGCTGGCACCCGCAGTTCCCGTTCGCGATCCTGGGCGACTGGGTGGCGGCTCGGCCGGACGTGACCCTGGTGGAGCGGCGCCCGGTCGCGCCCCTCGGGCTGTTTCAGGTGGTGCGTCTCCGCAAGGCGGGTTAGGCTCGCGCATGAGCGCCGCACCCGTCCTTCCACCCTTGCGCGATCGTCCGCCGCGAGCCGCCGTCGAGGCCGTGGTGGCCCGCCTCGGCGAGCGGTTCGGCAACCGCCTCCAGACCGGCGGCGCGGCGCGGGACCAGCACGCCAGCACGCTGACCTTTCTGCCCGCCCAGGCGCCCGACGCCGTGGTGTTCCCCGACGACGCCGCCGAGGTCGCGACGGTGGTGACGCTCTGCGTCGAGGGTAACGTGCCCGTGATCCCCTACGGGACCGGCACCTCGTTCGAGGGCCAGGTCAACGCCCCGTTCGGGGGCGTCTGCGTCGACCTGTCCCGCATGAACCGCGTCCTGGCGGTTCACGCCGAGGACCTCGACTGCGTGGTCGAACCCGGCGTGACCCGCAAGGCGCTCAACGCGCACCTGCGGGACGCGGGCCTGTTCTTCCCCGTCGACCCGGGCGCCGACGCGTCCATCGGCGGCATGGCGTCGACCCGCGCGTCGGGCACCAATGCGGTGCGCTACGGCACCATGAAGGACAGCGTACTGGCCCTGCAGGTCGTGCTGGCCTCGGGGGCCGTCATCGACACGGCGCGCCGGGCCCGCAAGTCGGCGGCCGGCTACGACCTGACGCGGCTGATGGTGGGGGCCGAGGGGACGCTCGGGATCATCACCGCCGTGACCCTGCGGCTCAGCGGCATCCCCGAAGCGGTGTCGGCCGGGGTCTGCCCGTTCGGAAGCGTCGAAGCGGCCTGCAACGCCACGATCGCCACGATCCAGTCCGGCATTCCCGTAGCCCGCATCGAACTGGTCGACGCCCTCCAGGCCCATGCCATCAACCTGCATGCCCGGCTCGACCTGCCCGAGGTGCCGCACCTGTTCGTCGAGTTCCACGGCACCCCCGCGGGCGCGGCCGAACAGGCCGAACGGTTCGGAACCATCGCGGCCGAGTTCGAGGGCGGGCCGTTCGCCTGGGCGATCCAGCCCGAGGAGCGGTCCCGGCTGTGGCAGGCGCGGCACGACGCCTACTGGTCGGGCTTCGCGCTGCGGCCCGGCGCCAAATCGATCGCCACCGACGTGTGCGTGCCGATCTCGCGGCTGGCCGCCTGCGTGACCGCCACCCAGGCCGACCTCGCCGACAGCGCGCTGGTGGGCCCCATCGTGGGCCACGTGGGCGACGGCAACTTCCACGTCCAGCTGATGATCGACGCTGGAGACGCCGCCGAGGTCGCCCGGGCCGAGGCCTTCATGGAGCGCCTCGTCCACCGCGCGCTCGCCATGGACGGCACCTGCTCGGGCGAGCACGGCGTGGGACAGCGCAAGGCCAAGTACCTGAAGGCCGAGCATCCGGCCGGCGCGCTCGACGCCATGCGGGCCATCAAGCAGGCGCTCGACCCCGGCAACATCATGAACCCGGGCAAGATGATCGCCTGACCCTGCGACGCAAAACAGCCGGTCCGCGGAGCGGAAGTTTGTTATAAGGCGCGCAGCCGTCCCTTAAACGCCACCATCGAGCCTTGCGCGAAAGCCTGACCGTTCTTGCCATCCTGCTGATCGTGGTGCTGACGACCGCGCTCGTGGGTCCGTATTTCATCGACTGGAACGCCCATCGCGGCGAGGTCGAGGCGCGGTTGTCGGACCTGCTCGGGGCCAGGGTGGCGGTGGCGGGGCCGATCGACCTCAAGCTGCTGCCGCGGCCGATCCTGCGGATGCAGCAGGTGCGCTTCCAGGGCGACAAGCCCGGCGACGGCCGCCTGTCGGCCGACCGCCTCGACGTCGAGCTCACCCTGACGGCGGTGCTGCGCGGCGACATCGAGTTCGCCGACGCCGAGATCACCCGGCCCCACCTCGCCCTGACGGTCGCGCCCGACCGGTCGGTGATCCTGCCGAGCTTCGGCGCCACCCATCCGAGCCGCGTCAGCATCGTCCGGCTGACCGTCCATGACGGCACGCTGGCCTTGAACGCCGCCGACGGCACCGCGATCACCGCGCTCACGGGGCTGGAAGGGGAAGGCGACGCCGATACCCTGGCCGGGCCCTTCAAGTTCGCGGGGCACGTCGACACGCCCCGGGGCTCCCTCGACTTCCGCGTCGCGACCGGGACCTACGAGGGCGGCCGGATGCGGCTGAAGTCGACGTTCGATCCGATGCCGGGCTTTCCCAAGACCGATGTCGAGGGCATCCTGACCCGGGCCGGGACGGCGGCGGACAGCTCGGCCGTGACGTTCGACGGCACGGTGGCGGCCAACGGCCAGCTGCCGTTCCCGGACGGATCGGCCGCGGTGCCCTGGCAGGCCAGCACCCGGCTGCACGCCGAGGCCGGCCAGGTCGCGTTCAACGACGTGAGCCTGCGCGCCGGCGCCGACGGGCGGGCCGTGATCCTGGACGGCGACGGCGTCCTGCCGCTGACCGGCGCGGTGGCGGCCCGGTTCACGCTGCGGGCGCGCGAACTCGACGCGCTCAGGCTTGCGGTGCCGACCGACCGGGACGACGCCGTGGGCGACGCCGACGCGACGGGCATCCCGCGCAAGGGAACCCTGGCGGACTTGGCCGGTCCCGTGGGGGCCCTGGCCCGGAACCCCGACGCCTTCGCGGCGCTGCCCGTGCCCGTGACGGTGGATCTGGGCGTCGGCACCGTGCTGCTCGGCCCCGAGACCCTGACGGGGGCGGGCGGCGTGCTGACCTTCGCGGCCGGGCGGCCCGTGACCGGAACCCTCGCGGTCGACGCTCCCGAGGGCACGCATCTGGGCCTGGACGGCAGTTTCGAGCCCGGCTCGGCCGCCGTGTTCAAGGGCCGCGTGCGGGTCGCGACCCGCAACGTCGCGCACTGGGCCGACGCGGTCGCGGCCGACCTGCCCGACGCCGCAGCCTGGGTCCGGTCCGTCCCGGCCAGCCGGATCGATTTCACCGCGACCGCGGACCTGTCGAGCGTGGGGTTCGCGGCCCACGACGTGGACCTCGCGCTCGACCGGTCGCGCTTCGCCGGCACCCTGACCCTGACCCGGGCAGTCGGGGCCGAACGGCCCCGCTTCTTCGCCGACCTCACCTCCGAGGCGCTCGACCTCGATGCCCTGCCGGCGTGGCGCGGCGCCGCCGCGACCCTGTCGGGCCTCGACCTGGCCCTGACGCTGTCGGCGCGGGCGGTCCGCCTCGCCCGCACGGACCTCGGCACGGTGGAGGCGGGCCACATCACGCTGCAGCTGAGCAAGGCGGGTCCGGTGGTCACGCTCGACCGCCTGTCGCTGGCCGACCTCGGTGGCGCCACGGCGGAACTGGCGGGGCGCAGCGACGGAAGGATGGCCCACGCGGCGGGACGGTTCGACGTCCGCAAGCTGGCCGACCTCGCGGCCCTGATCGACCGGATCGCGCCCGGACCCGTCACGGACGCGCTCGCGGCCCGGGCCGACGTCCTGTCCCCGGCCCTGCTCCAGGTGGCGGCCGACGCGGTCGTCGAGGCGGACGGCACGATGCGCCCCACCGCCGTGACGGTGGACGGAACCGCCGCTGGCACCCGCGTGTCGCTGCGTCTGCAGCCCGAGCGGAGCCTGGTTCAGCCCGGCGGCGGACCGGTGCCGCTCCGGGCCGGGCAGGACCCGTTCGCGGTCGCCCTGACCCTGGACGCCGCGGAGTCGGGCGCGCTGCTGCGGCAGCTGGGCCTCGTCACCCCGCCCGCCACCGCGATCGGCCACGGACGCGTCGCGGCCAGCGCCCGCTTGAACGCCGCCGGCGCCCTGGACGGGATCGCGGCCGAGGCGCAGCTGGGCGACACGGCGCTGAGCTTCAAGGGGCGGGGCGGTCCCGGGCCCGCCGGGTTCGGTCGCCTGGGCATCCGCGGGCCGAACCTCGCCCCGGTCCTGCGCGCCCTGTCGATCGCCAGCCCGGCGCCCGGGGCGGCCTGGCCGGTGGAGGCCGAAGCCGACCTGACCTGGCGCGACGGCCGCCTCGTCGCCACGGGCCTCGCGGGCCGGCTGATCGGCACGGCGTTCAGCGGCAGCCTCGCTTACGCGGCGGGCGGCGTGACGGCCGGACCGGGCGGGATCGCGGTCCCGCAGACCCCGGCGGCCCTGACCGGAACCTTGAAGGTCGACCAGTTGTCGCTGCCCGTCCTGGTCGGCCTCGCGCTCGGTCCCGTGCCGCAGCCCAAGGCCGGGGCGGTCTGGCCCGACGCGCCCTTCGCGCAAGCCTTTCTCACCCTGCCCAGGACCGAACTGGCCCTCACGGTGCCGGCCCTGGCCTGGAGCCCCGACGCGGTGCTGCGCAACGCTCGGATGACGCTTCGCCTGGCGCCGGGGCTCGTGACCCTGGCCGACATGGCGGCCGGCCTCGGCCGGGACGGCAGCCTGGACGGCACGCTGGCGGTGCGGCGCGACGGCGCCGCCGCGTCCGTGGCCGGACATCTCGCCTGGACGGGGCTTCCGCTCACGAGCCCGAGCCTGAACGGCCGCAGCCAGGGCCGGCTCGACTTCGCCGGCACCGGCGGCAGCGTGGCGGCCCTGGTGGGCGGCCTCGCGGGGAGCGGCGAGCTCCAGATCGACGACGCCCGCCTGCCGGGGTTCGACCCCGACGCGATCGGCCGCGTGGTCAAGACCACCGACGCGGCGACCGACGCCACCGCGGATGCGGACGAGATGACGCAGGCGGTGGAGCGGGAACTCGGGCGCGGCGCCCTGGCGCTCGGCACCCTGAAAGCGCCCCTCACCGTGGCGACCGGCGTTCTGCGGGCCGACCCCGTGAAGGTCGACGGGCCCGGCGCGACCACGGAGGTGACCGGCTCGCTCGATCTGCGCACGCTCGCGCTGTCGCTGCGCGCCACCGCCATGGCAGCATCGCTTCCCCCGGACTGGTCGGGCGCCGCCCCGCAAATCACCGCGACCTGGAAAGGTCCCTTCGCGTCCCCGACCCGCGCCGTGGACGCGACCGCCCTGGTGAACGGGCTCGCGGCGCGCGCAATCGCGCGCGACCAGGCGCGGATCGAGGCGTTCCAGGACGACATCCGCGAGCGCGCCTTCTTTGCCCGCCGCCTGAAGGCCATCGAGGCCGAGCAGCAGGAACAGGCGAGGGCGAGCGCCGATGCCGAACGGCAGAACCTGCTGCAAAGCATCCGTCCTGCGGGTCGCCCGGCCAATGCGCCGCCGGCGGGGCAGGCTCCCGACGCGAAGGCAGGGCCTGCCGGCGGCCGGGCCGGCGATGCGATCTCGCGACTGCTCGACGGCGGGAAGCCCGGCCCCGCGAGCGCCCCGCCTCCCTCGCCCAGGCCGAAACCGCGCTCCGGCAACCCCGGGGCGCCGCTCGACCTCCAGCCGTCCCGGCCCGCCGAAGCCGCCGCGCCCTGAGCGCGGCCCCGCGGTGCCGGTCCGGATAGACGCCCCGGCTTCTCGCCCGCTTCGCATCGTGACACCGGCCCGGCGTTGAACACCTCGCATCGGCTCGGCTGCTGTGTTGAAATGCCTTAATGACCCTGCCGGACGGCCGCGAGCACGTGGACCCGGACCGCCGACGACAGATTGGCCCTGCCCCGCGCCCGGTCGATCTCCGCCACCAGGGCCGCGACCGCGATGCCGCGCCGGGCCGCGATGGCCTTGCATTCGGACCAGAAGGCGTCCTCGAGCGAGATGCTGGTCGGGTGGCCGGCGATCACCAGGGAATGCTTGCCCATCGCGGTGGCGGGCCGGGCGTCACCGGTCCGGGGCATCGGGCCCGGGCAGGCGGTGGGCGTCGTGCTGGCGGCCCGCCCGGTCGCGTTCCGCCTCGATCAGGGTCCGCTCGGCCTTGCCGAGCCCGAAGGTCAGGCGGTTCTGCGCGGCCTCGTCGGCGCGGGCGGTCCGGGCCTTGGCCTTGCGGTGGCGGCGAAGGTTGACGACATCGCCCACGGCTCGTCAGGGCTTCTTGCGGAACTTGTCGATGGACACGACCTTGGCGGCGCCGTCGGGCTTGGCGTCGCCCGTCTCGCCTTCGGCCGTGGCGGCGGGCTTCGGCCTGTCGGGCGCGGGCTTGATGCTGGGAAGGGCGACGAGGTCCCGCGACTCCGAACCGTTGTCCACGGCCGCAAGTATGCGTTTGACCTGTGGCGCCTTGGCAGGCTCGCCGGCCGCCGCGTCCCCGTCGGTCGAGGCCGGCTTGCCGGGATCGGGCACGTCGAACTTCAGGCCGAACTGCACCGAGGGGTCGACGAAGCTCGTGATGGCCGCGAACGGGATCAGCAGGCGCTCGGGCTTGTTGCTGAACGACAGCCCGACCTCGAAGGCGTGCTCGGTCACGGCGAGCTCCCAGAACTGGTGCTGGAGGATCACCGTCATCTCGTCGGGATAGCGCTCCCGCATCAGGTTGGACAGGCGCAGGCCGGGCGCGTTGGTCTTGAAGGTGATGAAGAAGTGGTGCTCGCCCTGCAGCCCGTTCTTGGCCGCGTCGGTCAGCACGTTGCGCACGACCCCGCGCAAGGCGTCCTGCACCAGGAGGTCGTACCGGATGAGATCGGCTGCCATCAGAAACGACCCGGGGCTGGTGGTTTTAAGTGGAGGCTTCTGTTGCCAGGTGCCTCCGAACCCCGCCTAGAAGTGCTACCCCCTAGGGCTTGTTTCCCGATACCATCGCTGCCTTACGCAGCGAGGGCCACCGGAGCATAGTTGTCGTTGGCAACTATAGGTTTAGCCCGATAACGGCGGTACCATGCCGAGCAAAAGCACACCCTTTACACCCTCGTCGATCCTGTTTCGCCCCCACCCGAGCCCGCCGCGACGGGTGGGCTCGGGTGGAGGCGCCGGGTACTGCCCCCGGGTCCGAATGGTTTATTCCGGTGCCTGTTTATCGCCATAGCGGTCTCGCGACTGCGATTACGGATATAAGCCATGAGGGGCCGCGAAGGAAGGGCACGCGAACCGCAAGCCGCGATTGAAAAGCGGTGGGTAGCGGATGCCACGGCGCAGGCCGCCTTTGGCGAGCCAGGTCCCGGCATGGTAGGTCAGGGGAATGGACGCCCTACCCGACGCCAGCGCCGGTTCCGAACTGGCCTACCTCGACCTCCTGCGCCACGTCGTCGACCACGGCGACGCCAGGATGGACCGGACCGGCGTTGGCACACGGTCGGTGTTCGGCACCCTGCTGCGCTTCGACGTGAGCCGGTCCGCCCCCATCCTCACCACCAAGCGGGTATATTGGAAGACCGCGGTCAAGGAGATGCTCTGGTTCCTGACCGGCGAAACCAACATCCGCGGGCTGCTGCTCCGGGACGTCCGCATCTGGACCGACTGGCCGCTGGCCCGCTACCGCCGCGAAACCGGGGACGCGATCGACCAGGCGGCATTCGAGGCCCGCATCCTGGCCGACGAGGCCTTCGCCAAAGCATGGGGCGACCTCGGCCCCGTTTACGGCAAGCAATGGCGGCGCTGGCTGGGACCGGACGGCCGCGAGCACGACCAGATCGGCACCCTGGTCCACACGCTGAAAACCGACCCGGCCAGCCGGCGCATGCTGTTCCACGCCTGGAACGTGGCCGACCTCGGGGCCATGACCCTGCCGCCCTGCCACCTGCTCTACCAGTTCCACGTGTCGCGCGGCCGGCTGTCGCTGATGATGACCCAGCGCAGCGTCGACCTCGTGCTCGGCTGCCCGTTCAACTGGGTGGGCGCCGTGGCGTTGCAGGCCATGCTGGCGCAGCAGTGCGACCTGGAAATGGGCGAGTTCGTCTGGGTGGGCGGCGACGTCCACGTCTACGAGAACCAGCTGGACGCGGCGCGGCTGCAGCTGTCGCGGCCGCCGCGGCCCTTTCCCCGGCTGCGGCTGATTGGCCGGCCCGACACCATCGACCGCTACGGGATCGAGAACTTCGCCGTGGAGGGCTACGACCCGCACCCCGCGATCGCGGTCGAGGTGGCGGTGTGAACGGGATGGCCGCCGTGACGATCCGCCCCGCGGTTCCGGCCGACGCCGACCTCGTCTTCGCCCTGGTGAGCGAACTCGCGGCTTTCGAGCGCCTGTCGCACGAGGTGGTGTCCTCGCCCGCGCGCCTCGCCGACGCGCTGTTCGCCCCGCACCCGCGCGTGTTCTGCGACATCGCCGAATGGGACGCCGAGGCCGCGGGATTCGCGCTCTGGTTCTACGACTTCTCGACCTTCGAGGGCCGGCACGGCATCTACCTGGAGGACCTGTTCGTCCGCCCGGCCTTCCGGGGGCGGGCGGTCGGCAAGCGCCTGCTGCAGGGACTCGCGGCGCGGTGCCTGGCCGAGAACCTGCCCCGGCTGAGCTGGGCGGTGCTCGACTGGAACACGGACGCGATCGGATTCTACCGCGCACACGGCGCCGACCTCAGGACCGAGTGGACCACCTGCCGCGTGAGCGGGGCCGCGCTGCGGACCCTGGGTGCATCCGTGCCCGAAGGGACCGCGTGACCTTTCTTCCCGTCGTCCTGATCGCGGCCATGGGCCGCAACCGGGTGATCGGCATCCGCAACGCCCTGCCCTGGCGGCTGGGGAGCGATCTCAGGCATTTCCGCGCCGCCACCCTCGGCCAGCCGCTGCTCATGGGCCGCAAGACCTACCAGTCGATCGGGCGTCCCCTGCCCGGCCGCTTTCCCGTGGTGCTTTCGGCCGACCCGCTGTTCCGGCCCGAGGGCGTCGCGGTGGCGCGGACGCTTGACGATGCGCTCGACGAAGCGGACCGGATCGGCCGCGACGCGGGCGCCACGGCCGTCATGGTGGCGGGCGGCGGCGCCGTGTTCGAGGCCACGATGGCGCGGGCGCGGCGGCTCTGCCTCACCGAGGTGGATCTCGCGCCCGACGGCGACGTGCTGTTTCCACCCGTCGACCCCGCCCTGTGGGTGGAAACGAGCCGATCCGCGCACCCGGCCGCCCAGGGCGATGACGCTCCCTTCTCGGTCGTGACCTACGACCGGCGGAGACCCTGAGTCGCGCTCCTGCCGGCCAGCGTTGCATTTGACCGCGCAGCGCCCACCTACGATGAATCGTCGCGAACAGCGTCGTCGCGTCGTTCTCATTAGCCGGCTTGCCATTTCAAGCCGGAGCCCGATCCGCTACAGCCCGTGCGAACCGGCCGTCCGCGTCGTTGCAAGAGGAACCGAATGCCCTGGACCAATCAAAGCGGGAACGGCGGCGGTGGCCCACGGAAGCCGGGACCCTCGGGTCCCTGGGGCCAGGGTCCGGGCAACAATCCGTCCCCGGACCTGGAGGAATTCCTGCGGCGCAGTCAGGCGCGCATGCGGCGCATGGTGCCGGGCGGCGATTTCGGGCTTCTCGGTGCCCTGGCGATCGCGGCCCTGGTGGTGGTGATCTGGCTGGCGAGCGGCTTCTACACGATCGGGCCCAACGAGGTCGGCATCAACCAGGTGTTCGGCCGCTACACCGGCAAGACCGCGCCGGGCCTGAGCTACAACTGGCCCTACCCCATCGGCGGCGTCCAGAAGCTGCAGGTGACCGACCGCAATTCCATCGACATCGGCTCGGTGGCGCGCGATGACACCCGCCGCCCCGGCGCGCCCGCGGGCCTCGACGTTCCCGAGGAAAGTCTGATGCTGACCGGCGACGAGGACATCGCAGACGTGAAGTTCCGCGTCATCTGGCAGATCGACCCCGAGCATCCCGAATATTACGCGTTCAACCTGCGCAACCCGGAGGACACCGTGAAGGCCGTGGCCGAGAGCGCCATGCGCGAGGTGATCGGGCAGCTGAAGCTGCAGGGCATCCTGACCTCGGACCGCAGCACCATCGAGCAGCGTGTCCAGGACCTCACGCAGGCGGTGCTGCGCTCCTACGGGGCGGGCGTGCTGATCCTGCAAACGCAGCTCCTGTCGGTCGGGCCGCCCGCCCAGGTAATCGCGGCCTACCGGGACGTGACCGCGGCCCAGCAGGACCTGCAGCGCCAGCGCAACGACGCCGATGCCTATGCGAACCGCGTCGTGCCCGAGGCCCGGGGCGCCGCGGCCGCCATCACCCAGGACGCCGAAGCCTATCGCGAGCAGACCGTGCAGGAGGCCAAGGGCCAGACCGCGCGCTTCAACCAAATCTACGAGCAGTACAAGAACGCTCCCGCGGTCACGCGCGAGCGCCTCTACATCGAGACCATGGAGAAGGTGCTGAGCGGCACCGGCAAGGTGATCCTCGACAGCAAGCAGGGCGTGGTGCCCTACCTGCCCCTGGGTGGCGTCCCGACCGCCGCCGCCAAGGAGACGACCCCATGAGGACCGGCCTTCTCACCGCGCTCGGAGCCCTGCTCCTGGTCCTCATCGTCGCCGGCGGCTCACTGTTCGAAGTGGACCAGACCGAGCAGGCCCTGGTGCTGCGCTTCGGCGAGCCGCAAACGCCCGTCACGGAGCCGGGCCTGCACGTCAAGCAGCCCTTCGTCGAAACGGTGGTGTATCTCGACAACCGCATCATCGACCTCGAGGGCGCTCAGGAGGAGGTGCTGGCCTCCGACTCGCAGCGCATCCTGGTCGACACGTTCGTTCGCTATCACATTGCCGACCCGCTGAAGTTCTACCAGACGGTCGGCACGGTGCAGCGGGCCAACAACCAGCTCGGCTCAGTGCTGAACTCGGCCGTGCGGCGGGTGCTGGGCGAGTCCACCTTCCCGCAAATCATCGGCGAACCCAACGCTTCGAAGGGCGGCAAGGACGACCGGGGCGCCCTGATGGTCAAGATCCGGGACCAGGTCAACGCGGAAGCCGCGAACCTGGGTGCCGCCGTCAACGACGTGCGGATCAGGCGCGTGGACCTGCCCAAGGAGATTTCCGAGCGGGTGTTCAGCCGCATGCAGTCGGAGCGCGCCCGGGAAGCCGCCGAATATCGCGCGCAAGGGTCCGAACAGGCCCAGACCATCAAGGCCAAGGCGGATCGCGACGTGGTGGTGATCAAGGCCGACGCGCAGCTCATCGCCGATACTGCACGGGGCACGGGCGATGCCGAGCGCAACAGGATCTTCGCCCAGTCCTACGGCAAGGATCCGGACTTCTTCGCCTTCTACCGCTCCATGCAGGCCTACGCGGGCGCGCTCAAGACGGGCGACACGCAGCTCGTCCTGTCGCCGACCTCGGAGTTCTTCCGGTTCTTCGGCAATCCGAACGGCACATCGACGCCACCGCAGCCAAGTGTCGCGGCCGCGTTACCCGCGCCCGCGGCTCCCACGGTCGTACCTCCCGCACCCTGAGCGGCGCAGCGTACGGAAGGCGCCGCGCCCGTCAGAGCCTGGCCTGGATGAAGCGGCGGTCCGTGCCCTCCAACACGACGGCGGTCAGGACGCCGCTCGCGAAGGCCTTGGTGTCGACGTTGATGCCGTTGCGGCGCACCTCGGGGGCGTCCACGGGTGTGTGGCCGTGGACGATCATCTTGCCGAAGTCGTAGTCGGAGTTGAGGAACTCGGCCCTGATCCACATCAGGTCCTGCTCGCTTTGCCAGTCGAGCGCCACACCGGGCCGCGCGCCGGCGTGGCAGAAGAAGTAGTCCCCGACCTCGTAACTGGTCGGCGCCGCGTCCAGGAACGCGCGGTGCCGCAGCGGGACGGCGGCGCGCATGACCTCGTCGAGCTGCCGCGGGCGCAGACGCCGGATCGCGTGAGGGTCGAGCCCGTAGGACCGCAGCGTGGCGTCGCCGCCGTTGGTGCAGAAGCTGGTCACGTCGAGCACGCCGCGCAGCATCTTCTGGAACAGGTCCTCGTGGTTGCCCGCCAGCGTGACGGTCGGGGTGGGGAACGGGCCGGCCGCCAGTCGTTCGAGCACCTGCGCGGAGGCAGGGCCCCGGTCGATGTAATCGCCCAGGAACACCGTCAGGTTGCCGGCGACCGGCCTGGTGCCGAGGTCGGCCGCGATCAGAACCGCCATGGCGTCGAGCAGGTCGGCGCGGCCGTGGATGTCACCGACCGCGTAAACGCGCCGTCCGGCCGGGATGGCCGGGGATCGTGCGGGGCCCTTGGGGGCCGAAGTCACGCGAACCGATCGATCCATCGCCACCTTTCCCGTCATCGGCGCGCTTCACGCCGGCCCCCGCCGATCGATCGCCGCCGAACCTCGCAGAGCCCGGCGCCGCTCGAACCAGACCAGGGTCAGGCTTCCCGCGACGATCAGCCCCGCGCCCGCGTAAACGTTCAGCCCCGGCCGCTCGGCCCAGATCAGGTGGCCGAACACGAAGGCCCAGACGAGTCCGGTATACTCAACAGGTGCCAGAACTGAGGCGGGCGCGTAGCGGTAGCCCTCGAACAGGAAGAACTGGCCGAGCCCGCTCGCGACGCCCAGGCCGACCATCAGCCCGAGCGCGAAGCGGTCGGGCACGACCCATGTCCGCATGACGGCCAGCATCACCCCGCAGGCCAGTGCGAAAACGCCGTTGCTGACCAGCATCTGGACGGCCGTGCTCTCGGTCCGGGTGATGAGCCGGGCCAGGACGACGCTGACCCCCCAGCAGCAGGCCGCGAACAGCGCCAGCCCGGCCGGCCCCAGGTCCACGGCGCGCGCGGGGTCGGCGGCCAGCACCACGCCGGCGAAACCGGCCAGCACCGCGGCCCAGCGCGGGGCGTCCACGGTCTCGCCCAGCCAGGCGGCCGACAGCACCACCGCGATCACGGGCGCCGCGAAGTAGAGCGTCGTCAATTCGGCCAGCGGCAGGCGCGGCGCGGCCGCGTAGTAGGACAGCCAGGCGACCAGGATCAGGGCGGCCCGCCCCAGCAGCGCCGGCGCGGCGCGGCTCCGCCGCAGGGCCGCGACCTGGCCCGGGCCCCCGATCCGCAGCGCGATGGTCAGGATCACGAGGCTGCGGACGAACAGGATCTCGGGAACCGGGTAGCGGGCCACGAGGTATTTGACGATCGCGTCCTGGACCGAGAACAACCCGTACCCGAGCGCCCCTAGGCCGATGCCCTTTAGGACGCGCGACACGTCCGCGTCGGCGGCTTGCGTTTCGGCTGACATGGCGGCGAGGTCCCGGTTCGCGCCCGAGTCGCCCGGGCACGGGGCTCTTGTAGGCCGTGGCCGGCTCCTTGCCAGCTATTTGGTGTTTTGCAGCACCTGGATCACCGCGGGGGTGCCGATCACGATGAACAGGACGGGCAGGAAGAACAGCACCATGGGCACGGTCAGCTTGGGCGGCAGGCTGGCGGCCTTCTTCTCGGCTTCCATCATGCGCGCGTCGCGACTTTCCTGGGCCAGCACCCGCAAGGCCTGGCCGAGCGGCGTGCCGTAGCGCTCGGCCTGGATCAGCACGGTCGCGATGGCGCGGACGCTTTCGAGGTCGGTCCGGATGGCGAGGTTCTCGTAGGCGGCCCGCCGGTCCTGCAGGTAGGAGAGTTCGGCCGTGGTCAGGGTCAGTTCCTCGGCCATGGGCACCGACTGGGCGCCGATCTCCACGCTGACCCGGCGGAACGCCAGTTCGATCGACATGCCGGACTCGACGCAGATGAGCAGGAGGTCGAGCGTGTCGGGATAAGCGCGCCCGATCGACTTCTTGCGCTTGGCCGTGACGTTGCCGAGGTAGAGTTCCGGCGCCTTGAGCCCGATGTAGGCGCTCAGGATGCAGGCCCCCACCTTGATGGGGGTCGAATAGTCGAGGTCGAGCACCAGGAAGATCTCGCCCGCCGCGAACAGGGCCAGCGCGATGGGGGTCACCAGGCGGAAGAACAGGAAGCCGACCTCGGCCTGCGGCCCGCGGAAGCCCGCGCTCGCCAACTGCCGTTTGGCCTTGTCGGTGCCCAGCCATTTGGACAGGCTGAATTGCTGGACCACGCGCGCCATGTAGGCCTTCGGCTCGGCCCGCAGGCTGCCGCGCTGGTTCCCCTTGTTGAGCCGTTCCCGCTCGCGCGCGCGGATCCGCTCGCGTTCGGTCGCCACCGCCTTCATGCGGTTCCTGAGGCGGTCGGGCTCGAGCAGCGGCATCGCCACGGTGAAGATCGTGGCCGCGGCCGCGACCGCCACCAGCAGGCCCGCCATGAACTGGGTGTCGCTGAGCTTGCCGTAGATCAGGTCGAACATGGAAAGCCTTTGTGCGGGCCGCACCGGCCCCTGCGGCGAACCGGGAACGCCGGGTCAGATCTCGAAGCTGATCATCTTGCGCATCACCGCGACGCCGAGCGACATCCAGACGAACGCCACGACCAGCATCATCCGGCCCGTCGAGGTGAGCCAGAGCAGTTCGAGGTACTGGGGCGAGGTGAGGTAGATCAGCCCGGCCACCACGAACGGCATGGACCCGATGATCATGGCCGACGCATTGGCCTCGGACGCGACCGCCTTGACCTTGGCCTTCATCTTCTTGCGGTCGCGCAGGACGCGCGACAGGTTGGACAGGGCCTCGGACAGGTTGCCGCCCGCCTTCTGCTGGATGCCGACCACGATGGAAAAGAAGTTGGCTTCGGGGACCGGCACCCGGTCCACCAGGCGTTCCACGGCCTCGCTCAGGGTGAAGCCGATCGACTGCGCCTCGACGATGCGCCGGAACTCGGAACGGACCGGCTCGGCGGCCTCGGTCGCGACGATGCGGATGCAGTCGGCGAGCGGCAGGCCCGCCTTGATGCCGCGCACGATGACATCGACGGCGTTGGGGAACTCCTTCAGGAACCGGGTCATCCGCTTCCGTCGCTGATAGCCGAGGTACCACCGCGGGACCCCGAGCGCGCCCACCAGCAGGGCGGGGCCGGCGATCATCGGATTGCCAGTCGGCGCATAGGCGACGGCACCCAGCCCGAGGCCCAACGCGGCGCTCACGAGCACGAAGGTGCGGACCGACCAGGCGAGGCCCGCCTGCCCGATGCGGTTGTCGAGGCTGACCTTGCGCTTGCGCTTGCCGCGTCCCTCGAGGTCCTTGATGCTGTCGGTGATCTGCTTGCGCCGGTTGCCCGCGTCGACCACGCGCCCGGCCGCGGCCTGGCCGGGGCGCGCCCGCATCTGGTCGCGCCGGCGCTCGGCCTTGATGTTTCCCGACAGGTAGGGATAGGCGACGAACAGGGCCGCGCCGGCCGCGAGGGCCGCCAGCCCGTAGGTCAGGATTGCGTTCTCGTCCATGCCGGCCACCCCGCCGCCGACCCGGAGCCTCGTCCCGCCCGGCCTGTCGGGCGCGTTCGACGGGCCGGACCCGTGCAGACTTCTAGACCCGCTTGGTAAACGTTCGCTTGCAACGAGGCGCGCGCGCCCGTGCGGCCCGAGGCGCGTGAAGGACCGCTACGGGGCGCGCCCCTCGGCCGCATCCAGCGCGGCCGCCAGCCGCGCTTCCTCGCCGTAGTAGCGGGCGCGCTCGGAGAACCGCGGCTGGCCGATGCCGGTGGAACGGTGGCGGCCGATCAGCTTGCCCTGGGCGTCCTCGCCGACGATGTCGTAGATCAGCAGGTCCTGGGTGATGATCACGTCGCCTTCCAGGCCGAGCACCTCCGTGACGTGGGTGATGCGGCGGGACCCGTCGCGCAGGCGGGCCGCCTGGATGATCACGTCGACCGAGGTGACGATCATCTCGCGGATGGTGCGGGACGGCAGCGAGAAGCCCCCCATGGTGATCATGGATTCGAGGCGGTTCAGGGCTTCGCGCGGGGAGTTGGCGTGCAGCGTGCCCATGGAGCCGTCGTGGCCCGTGTTCATGGCCTGCAGCAGGTCGAAGGCTTCGGGTCCGCGCACCTCGCCGACGATGATCCGCTCGGGCCGCATGCGCAGGCAGTTGCGGACGAGGTCGCGCATGGTGATGGCGCCCGTGCCCTCCAGGTTGGGGGGGCGGGTCTCGAGCCGCACCGTGTGGGGCTGCTGGAGCTGGAGTTCGGCCGCGTCCTCGCAGGTGATCACCCGCTCGTCGTGGTCGATGTAGTTGGTCAGGCAGTTGAGCAGCGTGGTCTTGCCCGAGCCCGTGCCGCCGGAGATGAGCACGTTGCAGCGCACCCGCCCGATGATCTTCAGGATCTCGGCGCCGGGTGGCGAGATGGCGCCGAACCGGGTCAGCTGGTCGAGGGTCAGCTTGTCCTTCCGGAACTTGCGGATCGTCAGCGCTGGACCGTCGATGGCGAGCGGGGGCGCGATCACGTTGACGCGGGACCCGTCGGCCAGGCGCGCGTCGCAGATCGGCGAGGATTCGTCGACCCGGCGCCCGATCTGGCTGACGATGCGCTGGCAGATGTTCATGAGCTGCGCGTTGTCGCGGAACCGGATGCTGGTCAGCTGGATCTTGCCGTTGACCTCGATGTAGGTCCGGGTCGCCCCGTTGACCATGATGTCGGCGATGTCGTCGCGGGCCAGCAGCGGTTCCAGCGGCCCGTAGCCCAGCACGTCGTTGCAGATGTCGGCCAGCAGGTCCTCCTGCTCGGCGATCGACATCACGACGTTCTTGATCGAGATGATCTCGTTGACGATGTCGCGGATCTCCTCGCGCGC
>CAXTEP010000003.1:0-14579 GCA_964243125.1 uncultured Lichenihabitans sp.
CGCCATCTTCATCGAGGACGACCACGTGCTGGCCGCCATGGTGCGGGGGCAGGGCTGCGCGGTCCGCGCCGTGCACCGGCCGTTCCGGCCCGAGGCGGGGGCCTACGCGGGCCACGCCCACGCCCCCGCGGACGCCGCCGCGGACCCGACGTGACGGCTCCCACGGCCGCCGACCTGACGCTCGCGGCGTGGATGTCGCCGCTGTTCCCCGTGGGCGGCTTCGCCTATTCGCACGGGCTGGAATGGGCCTTCGAGGCCGGCGACCTCGGCGACGCGGCGGCGCTCGGGGACTGGCTCGCGACCCTGCTGGACCGGGGATCCCCGCGCAACGATGCCGTCCTGCTGGCCGAGGCTCACCGCGCCGCCGCGGCCCGCGATGCCCCGCGCCTTCGGGCCGCCAACGAGCTCGCGCTGGCGCTGGCCAACAGCCGCGAGCGGCTGCTGGAAACCGCCACCCAGGGCAACGCCTTCCGGCGCGCCGTCGCGAGATCCTGGGCCTGCCCGGGCCTGGACCTGCTCGATCCCGCGGCCGACGCGGCCTACCCGGTCGCGGTCGCGACCGCGGCCGCGGGCCACGGCATCGCGCTTCCGCCCACGCTGCGGATGTTCGCGCTCGGCGTGCTGTCGAACCTCGTGTCGGCCGCGCTCCGCCTGGGCGCGGTCGGCCAGACGGACGGCCAGACGGTGCTGGCGGCGCTGATCCCCGCCATCGAGGCCACGGCGCTGTTCGCCGCCGCTTCCACCCTCGACGACCTCGGGGCCTCCTGCTTCCGGTCCGACCTCGCGAGCCTCCGGCACGAGACCCAGTACACCCGCCTGTTCCGATCCTGAACCGGAGTGCCCATGACCATGTCCCAAAACACCGCCTCGCCGCACGGCCCCCTGCGGGTCGGGGTCGGCGGCCCGGTCGGCTCGGGCAAGACCGCGCTCATGGAAGCGCTGTGCCGGCGCTTCGCGGGGCGGGTCGAGCTCTGTGCCATCACCAACGACATCTACACCCGCGAGGACGCCGAGATCCTGACCCGCGCGGGCGTGCTGCCGGCCGAGCGCATCATGGGGGTGGAAACGGGCGGCTGCCCCCACACGGCCATCCGCGAGGATTGTTCCATGAACCTCGCGGCCGTGGACACTATGGTGCGCCGCTTCCCCGACCTCGAACTCGTGCTGATCGAGTCGGGCGGCGACAACCTGGCCGCCACCTTCTCGCCCGAACTCGCCGACCTGACCGTCTACGTGATCGACGTGTCGGGGGGCGAGAAGATCCCGCGCAAGGGCGGCCCGGGCATCACCCGCTCGGACCTGCTGGTCATCAACAAGATCGACCTCGCGCCCCACGTGGGCGCCGACCTCGCCGTGATGGAGCGCGACACGAAGCGGATGCGCGGCGAGCGCCCCTACGTGATGACCAACATCCGGGCCGGCACGGGCGTCGAGGTGGTGGCGCGCTTCATCGAGGAGGCTGGCGGGCTCGCGGCCGCCAGCCCCCGGTGAGCGCGCCCGACGCCGCACCGGCTCGCGAGGAGCCGCCCGCCGGCGAGCCCTCGATCCGCACCGTTGCGATGCCCTGCGACACCAACCCGGCCGGCGACATTTTTGGGGGCTGGCTGCTGTCCCAGATGGACCTCGCGGGCGGCAGCGCGGCGGCCCGGCACGCGCGCGGGCGGGTCGCCACCGTGGCGGTCGAGTCGCTCAAGTTCTTGGGCCCCGTGAAGGTCGGCGACGAGGTGACGGTCTGGACCGAGCTCGTGCGGGTTGGACGCACCTCCGTGTCGTTCCGTGTGTCGGCGTGGCGACGCGCGCGGCACAGCGACGCGATCTCCAAGGTCACCGACGCGGTGTTCACCTTCGTGGCGCTCAACGCGGACGGGCGGCCGCGGCCCCTGGGACCGCAGGTCGCGGGCTGACGCGCCGGCCGGCGCGGCGCTATTCGGCCGCTTTCGGGCGGGCCGCGTCATTGACGCCGTCGAGGTCGGGGGCCTTGCCGTAGCTCATGTTCTTCATCTGCTGGAGGACGCGGCCCATCTCCTCGTCCGACAGCACCGGCGGCTCGCCCAGCGCGAGCGCCTGGACGTAGAGCCGCGACAGGGTTTCGACCTCGATCCCGAGCGCGAGCGCGGACGCGAGCGTCTTGCCGAGCGCGATCTGGCCGTGCTGGCCGAGCAGGCAGGCGAACCGGTCCTGCAGGGCCTCGACCGCATTGTCGGACAGGACCTGGGTCCCGAAGGTCGCGTAGGGGGCGCAGCGGATCGTGGTGCCCCCCGCCACGCCCGTCATGTAGTGGAAGCTCGGGATCGCCCTGTGGTGGCAGGCGAGCGTCGTGGCGTAGACCGAGTGGCAGTGCAGCACCACATCGACGTCGGGCCGGGCCTGCAGAATGTCGCGGTGGAAGCGCCATTCCGAGGACGGGCGGCGGCGGCCCTCGTAGGTGCCGTCGAAGGCCATCTGCACGAGGTCCTCGGGCTCCATCTGGTCGTAGGGCAGGGAGGTGGGCGTGATCAGCAGCCCGCCCGCGTGGCGCAGCGAGATGTTGCCGGACGTGCCCTGGTTGATGCCGCTCTCGTTCATGCGGCGGCAGGTCTTCACCATCTCGGCGCGCCGGGCGAGGTCGTCGGTGGGGTTCACGGGTGGCTCCTTTGCTGGGCGGATCGCCGCCACGCGGTTCGGTAGGCCAAAAGGCCGGGCAGGGAAACGGGCCGGGGCTCGTCCAGCTTGAGGGGCGCGGGCCGGATCCGCGCCGCGTGGCCGGCCAGCAGCGCGCAGCCGGTCGCGGTGCCGTACAGGTCGTGGTTGACCACCACGCGGGCGTCCGGGCGGAACGCCGCCATCAGGGCGCCGTAGAGCGGGTCGCGCACGAACGGGCCGTCCAGCACGAGCGTGCGCCCGAGCGCCAGCCCGTCCAGGCAGGCGTCGGTCAGCAGCGCCGCGTAGAGCACCGCCAGCGACGGCCGGTGCGCGGCAGAATCCGCCAGGGAACCCGCAACGGTCCCGGTCCCGGCGGTGCCGGGGAACAGCGTGTCGTCGGGCCCGAAGCTCGGCAGCGCGGTCGTGCCCGTGGCGACGAGGGCGCCGAGCCGGTCGAGGTCGGCCGCGCCCGCGGCGCCGACCCCTGCGACGGCGCCGAACTCGCGGCCCGCCATGGTCAGCACGCCCGCGAGCGGCTCCCCGTGGACGTCGGCGTTGCAGCACACGCCCGGCCGCTCGGTGTCGGGATCGGGATGCGGCGCGTCGCCGATCGCCACCATCCAGGTGCCGGTCGACACTACCGTGAGGTTTGACAGGCCGGCCGCCTGGTAGCGGTAGAGGTTGGCGGAACTGTCGTGGATGCCGTTCACGACGCGGGTCGCGGGCGGCAGGCCGGTGCGCGCCACCCAGTCGGGGCGCAGGGTCCCGAGCGTGTCCCAGGCGGGGCGAAGGGGCGGCATGAGCCGGTCCCAGCCCCGCGCGCCCACCATCAGGGCGGGGCGGCGGTCGGTCGGGCACCACAGGTGCGACTGGGCCGCGAGGCTCGTGACCTCGCCGGCCGCGACCCCGCTCAGGCGCCACGCCCAGTATTGCGGCGCGGCCAGGAAGAACGAGGCGCGCGCGAAGGCCGCGGGCCAGGCGGTCTCGATCCACAGCATCTGCCGCGCCAGGTGGGTGGCCCCCAGCATGAAGGGGCTCCCGCGCTCGCGGAACGAGCCCGCGGCGCGCCGGTATTCGGCCTCCACGGCGGGCGGGACCGGCTGCTCGTAGTCCACCATGGGCATGGCGACGCGCTGGGGGCCGACCAGCACGCCGCCCGAGCCGTGCGCGCAGGGGACGATCGCGTCCACGGCGTGGCGCCGCCCGAGCGCCGCGAGCCCCTCGGCGATCCAGTCCTCCGTCGCCCCGAGATCGTGGTGCCGGTAGGGCGGCCCGGGCCGGACCGGGTTGGCGGCCGTCAGGGTTTCGAGGAGCCGCCCGTCCGGGTCGGCGGCCGTGAGCTTGATGTTGGTCTTGCCGACGTCGATCACCGCGACCGTCACGGGGCGCGGCCTCCGAAGCCGAGATGGCGCGCCAGCGTCTGGGCCGCCACCACGGCCACCAGGATCAGGCCCCAGATCGCCAGGGTCAGGTAGTTGCTGAGCCCGAGCTGGTTGAATCCCGAGGAGATCACCTGCAGCACGCCGAGCGCCACCATGAGTCCCGACACGCGCCCGAAGCCGCCGAACGGGTCCACGCCGCCCAGCACGGCCGCCAGGATCGTCACGAGGAGATAGGATTGGGCGTATTCGGCGCTGGCCGAGTTGAACACGGCCAGCATCACCAGGGCGGCCCCAAAGCACAGCACGCCCGACATGAGGTAGACGCCGACCAGCACACGCCGGGTGTCGACCGCGGAATATCGCGTCGCCTCGAGATTGGATCCCAGCATGGCGACCGCGATGCCGAACGGCGTGCGCCGCAGCACGATCCCTACCAGCAGCCCCGCGGCCACCAGCCCCAGAAACGCCACGGGCACGCCCAGCACCGCGAGGTTGCCGGCCTTGGCAAAGGCGTCGGGCAGGCCCGAGATGACCGTGCCGTGGGTCAGGTTGATGCTGATGCCGTCGATCAGCGACCTGGTGCCGAGCGTGACCAGGATGGGGTGCACGCCCGTGTAGGCCACGAGCGCCCCGGTCACCAGGCCGATCACGACGCAGAGCAGCAGGCCCGCCGCGAGCGCGGCCAGGATCACCAGCAGAACCGTGCCGGAACCTGCCGCCGCGGGGGTCTCCGTTTTCATGATCCAGGCCATCAGCAGGGCCGACTGGTTGGCGGTCGCGATGATGGCGAGGTTCAGGCCGCCGGAGATCAGCGGCACCATCATGGCGAGCGACAGCATGCCGAGCAGGGGCAGCTGGGCCATGAAGCTTTGCAGCGTGGCGGGACTGGCGAAGCCCGGCACCAGCACGGCGAACAGCGCCACCAGGGCCACGAACAGCACCGGCAGGCCCGTGGCGGAGCCGGGAAGCCCGGCCCTGAGCGTCGCGGCCAGGCCCGCCAGACCCGGATGGGGAGGCAGCGCGTCAGGCGCGTCGGACACCGGCGCCTCCTTCCTCGGGATCGAAGCGCCGGCGCCGGCGCCGGCCGGCGCTCAGCACCGTCACCGAGGTCGACGCCAGGATCGTCAGCCCGATGACGATCTGGAAGAAGTAGGACGAGACGCCGAGCAGGTTCAGCCCGTTCTGCAGGATGGCGAGCAGCACGATGCCGCACAGCACGCCCGGCACCGTGCCGATGCCGCCCGACAGGCTGGCGCCGCCCAGCACGGCCGCCGACAGCACCGACAGCTCGCCCCCGTAGAGCGCGTTGGGCACGCTCTCGCCGACCCGGTGGGCCTGCAGCAGTCCGGCGGCCGCGGCCATGAAGCCCAGGAACCCGTAGGCCACGAAATGCAGAACCGCGACGTTGGCGCCGATCCGCCGCGCCGCTTCCGGATTGCCGCCCAGGGCGTAGAGCTGCCGGCCCACGGCGGTGCGGGTCATCAGCGCCCACGTCAGCGCCGTGGCGGCCGCCATGGCGACGATCGGCAGGGTGATGCGGGTCAGATCCCCCGAGGCCGACTCGGTCTGCCAGACCACGATCCGGTCCGTCCACCAGTCGGGCAGGTTGTAGATCGACTTGCCCTCGGTGAAGAACATCAGCAGCGCGAACGACACGCTCATGGTCGCGATGGTGGCGATGATGGAGGTGATCCGCATGTAGTGGATCAGGGCCGCGTTGACGCAGCCGAGCGCCGTGCCGACCGCCAGGCCCGCCCCGAGGCAGACGGCCGGGGGTGCGCCCGCGCGGACCGCGAGCCAGGTGGCCGCGTACTGGGCCACCGAGGCCGTGGCCGCGAACGAGATATCGATGCCCCCCGCCACCAGCACAACGAAGAGGCCGAGCGCCATGATGGCCTGCACCGAATAGGTTTCGAGCAGGTCCGCGACGTTGCTGAGCGTGAGGAAGCCCGGCGCCGCCACGGCCAGCACGGTCCCGACCGCCAAGATGATGCCTCCCAGCCAGAATTCGGGCCGGCGCCGGGCCCGGTCGAGGATCGTCGAGGCGTCACGCATAGATGCGCTCCTCCAGGGCGTGTTCCGTGACCTGGCCCGGCACCGCCTCCCCGACGATGCGGCCCGCCCGCATGTGCAGCACGCGGTCGCAGGTGAGAAAGATCTCGCTCACCTCGTCGGAGATCAGCAGGATGCCGACGCCGTCCCGGGCGAGGGCGCGGACGACGTCGTAGATGCCGCGCTTGTTCTTGATGTCGACCCCCACCGTGGGGCTGTCGAGGATCAGCACGCGCGGGACGGCGGCGAGCCATTTGGCCAGCACCACGCGCTGCTGGTTGCCGCCCGACAGCGTCTGCACCGGCCGGTCGAGGCCGGGGATCTTGATGGCGAGACGCTTCACCCAATCGGCCGCGAGCGCGCGCCGTCGGCGCCCCGACACCAGCCCGAACCGGTCCCGCAACCGGCCCAGCACCGACAGGATGACGTTCGCCTCGATCGACTGCTTGAGCACGAGGCCCAGGCCGAGCCGGTCCTCCGACAGGTAGGCGATGCCGGCCCGCAGCGCGTCGCGGTTCGAGCGGAGCCGGAGGACGCGGCCTTCCAGCGCCACCGTCCCGCGCTCGGGCCGCGTCATGCCGAACAGCGACAGGGCGAGCTCCGTGCGGCCGGCGCCGAGCAGGCCCGTCAGCCCGAGCACCTCGCCGCGCCGCAGGATGAAGCTCACGTCGCGGTACTCGCCGGCCCGGGACAGCCCGTCCACCGTGAGGAGCGCGGGCGCGTCGCCGAGGTCGCGGGCCACGACCTCGTGGGTGAAGTCGAGGCCGGTCATCAGCTGGGCGATGCGGCGCTGGTCCACGTCGCCGGCCGGCCAGGTCCCGACCTTGCGGCCGTCGCGCATCACGGTCACCCGCTCGGCGATGTCGACCACCTCGTCGAGCCGGTGCGACACGAAGACGACCGCGATGCCGCCGGCCTTGAGCCGGGCCACGATGGCGAGCAGCCGGTCGACCTCGGCGCGGGTCAGGGACGCGGTCGGCTCGTCCATGAAGATCAGCCGCGCTTCGGCCGCGAGGCCCCGGCAGATGGCCACGATCTGCCGTTCCGCCACCGTGAGGTCCGACACCGGAGCCGCGGGGTCGAGCGCGAAGTCGAGCCGGGCCAGGGTATCGGCCGCGAGCCGCCGCATCGCCCGGTAGGAGACCGGGCGGACCAGGCCAGCGAGGTGGCGCTCGACCGCGACGTTCTCGGCCACGCTCAGGTTGGGGAACAGCGCGAGGTCCTGGAAGATCACCTGGATGCCGAGCGCCCGGGCGCGGCCGGGGGTCAGCGCCCCTTCGACGCGGCCGTCGATCTCGATCGTGCCGCCGGGGTCGGGGGCGTGGACGCCCGCGACCGTCTTGATTAGCGTGGACTTGCCGCAGCCGTTCTCGCCCACGAGGCAGTGCACCTCGCCGGGCCGGACGTCCCAGTCCACCCCGCCGACGGCCTGCACGCCGCCGAAACTCTTCGACAGGTTTTTCAGGCGCAGGAAAGGAGGCCGGTCGGTCATGGCGATACCAATGGACAGGTGCGGCGTCGGCGTCGCGAGTCCTCGCCGCCTTCCCTTCTCCCGCCAGGCGGGAGAGGGTGCCCGGCTCGCGCGGCGAGCCGACAGGGCGGATGAGGGCTCAATGGAAGCCTCCGGGAATCCTCATCCGGCGCTTCGCGCCACCTTCCCCCGCCTGGGAGAAGGGCAGAACCCGAGGATCGTTTCCCCGATCCGAAGCCCCGTGCTGGCGCAGCCGCGTGTACGACCGACCCGGGACCGCCGCATCGTCAGAGCCCCAGGGCCACGAGCCGGCCGATGTTCTCCTTGTCGAGCAGTTCGAGCTTCTGGGCCTGGATGAGGCGCTTGCCGGGATCGACCCTGACGGGGCCGACCTCCACCAGCTCCATGCCGTCGACGATGGGCTTGCCGGCCGCCAGCAGGCCCGCGACCTGCACGAAAATCTCGCCGGCCACGAGCGGGTTCCAGATGTAGCCGCCCCGGATGATGCCGGCGTTCACGTATTTCTGGCCCTGGCCGGGCGAGAAGCCGCCCACGAGCGCCACGGTCTTGGCCTTGCCGCGGTCGTCCAGCGCCTTGGCGGCGCCGATCGGGCCCTGCGACCCGAAGGTGAGGATGCCGGTCAGGTCGGGGTGGGCGCGGAGCTGGTCGAGCGCCGTCTTGTAGCTGTCGTCGAGGCTTTCAGCCACGCCGAAGCGGTCGCCCAGCATTTCCAGCTTGGGATACTTCTGCTTCTGGTACGCGATGGCCGCATCGGCCCAGGCGTTGTGCAGCGGCACCGTCAGCGATCCCACGTAGACGATGTACTTGCCGGCTTCCCCCATCTGCGCGGCGAGCAGGTCCATGTGCTTCTCACCGTAGGCCTGGACGGTGGTCAGTTCGAAATCCCAGTCGTTGCCCTTCTGGTCGGGGCTCTCGTGGGTCAGAACCTTGATGCCGGCCGCCTTGGCCTTGGCGATCACGGGTTCGAGCGCGGCGGCGTCGTTGGGCACGATGCCGATCACGTCGACCTTGCGGGCGATCAGGTCCTCGACGGCGCGCACCTGCTGGGCCGCGTCCGCCTGGGTCGGGCCGACCATCCAGGCATTAGCGTTCTCGCCCTGGGCCTCCTTCTTGATGCCGACCTCCATGGCGTTGAACCAGGGAATGCCGCCGATCTTGACCACGATGCCCACCTGCGGGGCCTTGCCCTGGGCGCTCGCGAAGGGTGCGCCGAGCGTGCCCACCACCGCGCCCGTGCCGAGCCATTCGAGCGCCCGGCGTCTCGTCACCTCAATCATCGCGCAACCTCCCTCTTGGTTGATCAGGCAGCCACGTTGTCGGTTCTGCCGCGCCACCGCAGCGTCGAGCCGCGGATCTCGAGCCCGCACGGCAGCCGCAGGGCCGCCGGCGGGGAACGGTCGCCCGCGAGGCGGCGGGCGAGCTGCGCCCAGGCGGCCTCGGCGATGGCGTGGACGGGCTGGCGGATCGCCGTGATGCCCGGGGTCACCAGGCTCATCCACTCGGCATCGTCGAACCCCGCCAGCGCCACGGCCCAGTCCGGGGCGGGATCGACGGCGGCCAAGACCTTGAACGCCAGCGTGGTGGTCACGGTGTCGAGCGCGAAAACGGCGTCGGGCCGGTGCGGCCCGCACAGGTGCTGCCCCAGCACTCGCCCGGCCGCGCCGGCTTCCAGCCCGCATTCCAGCATGGCGAGGCGCAGGTCCGTGCCCGCGGCACCCGCGAGCGCGCCGTTCCACCGCTCCCGGACGTTGCCGAGCGCCAGCGTGCTGCCCGCCACCGTACAGGTCCGCACCCCTTCGCGGGCGAGGTGGCGCACCATGGCGGCCGCGGCTTCGCGGTTGTCGACCGCCACGAGGTCGAAGGCGTGGTCGGGAATGCGATCCGCCGCCACCACAGGCAGGCTGAGCGCTTTCGGCAGACGGGCCAGCAGCGCGCCGTCGCAGGGAATCACGATCAGCCCGGCGGGACGCCAGGATTGCAGCGCCCGGAGCCGCTCCGCCTCGTAGGCGGGGTCGTTGTTGCAACTGACCACCAGCAGGTCGAAGCCGTCCCGCCGGGCCGCCTGTTCGAGGGTGGACACGAAGGACGCGAAGAACGGGTTGCGGAGGTCGGGCACCACCGCGCCGGCCAGGGCCTGCTTGCCCGACCGCAGCCGCGACGCCGCCCCGTGCGCCACGTAGCCCAGTTCGTCGACGGCCAGTCGGACGCGGCGCGCCGAGTCGGGCCCCACCTTGGCGCGGCCGTTCAGCACGTTCGAGACCGTCGCGATGGACACGCCGGCCCGGGCCGCGACGGTGCGAATGGAGATCGTCGGTTGCGGCATCATGCTCGGCGCGATCCGTCCCTTAAACGTTTTTCTTTGAGGCTAGACAGGCTCCCGATCTGTGTCAATCATGGGTTCGGCAGGTGGGCGCGGCGGCCGTGGAAGCGGTTCCGGGCCGCCAGAGACCGATCAGGGAGAACCGCCATGAACAAGCTCGGGGTGCACGCCTTCGTTTGGGCCAAGGGGTGGAGCGAGGACGAATGCGCGCGGGCGGTCGCCACCTCGGCCGAGCTCGGCTACGACCTCATCGAGCTCGCGGCCCTGGAGCCGAAATCCGTCAACGTCGCGTTCACGCGCCGCGAGCTCGAGGCCGCGGGCCTGGGCGCCACCATGTCGCTCGGCCTGCCGGCCGAGGGCGACATCTCGTCGGGCGATCCGGAGAAGACCAGGCGCGGCGAGGCGCGGCTCGACGAGGCGGTGTCGCTGGCGCGCGACGTGGGGGCGACCCACATCTGCGGCATCCTCTACTCGGCGTTCCAGAAATACGCGGTGCCGCCGACCCCCGACGGGGTGGCGCGCTCGGTCGAGGTGCTGCAGCGCGTGGCCGAGAAGGCGCGGGCGAGCGACATCACGCTCGGGCTGGAGGTAGTGAACCGCTACGAGACGAACGTGATCAACACGGCCGCGCAGGGCGTCGCCATGTGCCGCCGCATCGGCGCCCCGAACGTCAAGGTCCACCTCGACTGCTACCACATGAACATCGAGGAGGCCGACATGGCCACCGCCATCATCGAGACGGGCGACGACCTGGGCTATTTCCACACGGGCGACTCGAACCGCGGCTACATGGGCACGGGCTCGATCGACTTCACGCCCGTGTTCCGGGCGCTGGTGAAGGCGAACTACCGGGGCCCGATCACCTTCGAGTCGTTCTCGTCCAAGGTCGTGGGCCAGCCGCTCGAAGGGATTTTGGGGATCTGGCGCGACCTGTGGGAGGACAGCCGGGACCTCGCGGCCCACGCCAAGCAGTTCACCGAGGCCCACATGAAGGCCGCGCGGGAAACCTACAACACGACGCGCAGCCGGCTGGTCTGACGCTTCCCCGGCCGCGCCGCCGTCAGGCCGGAACCGGCTCGGCGCGCGCGAAACCCGCGAGCTTGGCCCGGATGGCGTCGAGTTCCGCGCCTTCCCCCACCTCGCGGCCGCAGCGAACCACGTCGCGCTCCGCCGGGGGGGTCGCCGCGTAGCTGGCGCGGTTGTCGAACCGGCCGTGATAGCCGTCGAACTCGAAATAGGATTCGGACGGCGCGCCCTCGGCGAACAGGATGCTGTGCCGGGCCAGTTCGACGTGGACGTAATCCACATCGCGGACCGCGCTGGCCCGCACGATGCTGACGTCGTTCAGCAGGCGCCAGGCCGCCACCCGCACGCCGTCCACGTACATGCCATGGCACGGCGACACCATGAGGTCGCGCGAGGGCCGGTTCGAGCCGAGCGAGCCGGCGCGGAACAGGACGGGCCAGAAGTCGACGAGGTGGTTGGCGCCGTAGCGGGCCGCACGGTCGTGGCGGTGACCGATCCAGGTGACGGGCTGCGTGTCGCCGCCCAGGGTCAGCACCCGATCGCCGATCGCCAGGTCCTCGGCCGCCACCTCGCCGCGCTCGGTCCTGATCAGGGTGCCGCGCACGAAGCAGGGTACGACCGGAAGGGTCGGAGCCGTCACGTTGGCGGTGGTGTCGATGCTCGTGCCGACGTTCAACGGCGCGATCGTGCCGCTCGTGACCGCGAAGCTGAACGGCACGTTCAAGGTGGGCGTCAGTCCGCTGAAGTAATAGGTCGAATTGCCGTCGCCGTTGCTGGAAAACCCGTCGTAGACGCTGTTCACGCCCGTCAGCGCCTGGCCGCCGAGCGTCAGGTTGGCCGAAACCGCGCTGCCCACCGTGTCGACCGTGCCGGTCAGGGAGATCGGGGCCAGATTGTCGACCAGGGACGTGCCCGTGTAGGTTGTGCCGACCAGCAGACCCTCCGAGGCTTGGCCGGTGCCGAACGCCTCGTTCGCAAACGTGACCGTCATGGTGTGTCCTTCCGCATCTGTTTGATTTCTCGTCCCACGAAGCCGCGTGCCGCGGGCGCTAACCCGGGAATGTCGCGGCGGTGGTGACGGGAAGGATGACCCACGGGGGAGGCGCCGAACAGCGTTAATACAACCTAAAGTTGTAATGCGAGCGGGCTGTGGCGCTGCTGCAACAGGCCGGGGCTCGCCCTTGGACATGCCCGACCCGGAACCGCGCCGGTGGAAGGACGAAGGCCGGCCGGGGCAAGGCCGGGTTTCTCCTCGACAGGCCGCGGTTTCAACGCTACGGCCACGGACCGCAGGCCAAGGAGGTTGTCGCGATGGCGCGCAAGATCCCGTGGATCGGCACGAGCTGGAAGATGAACAAGGTGCGGGCCGAGGCGCAGTCGTTCGCGCGCTCGCTCGCCGCGAGCCCCTGGGCCGGCAGCCGCGACGCGCACCTGTTCGTGATCCCGCCGTACCCGTGGATCGCCGAGGTCGCGGCCCTCCTGTCCGGCACGCGCGTGACCGTCGGAGCCCAGAACATGCACTGGGCCGACGCGGGGGCCTGGACCGGCGAGGTGTCGGCCCCCATGGTCAAGGATTGCGGCGCCACGCTGGTGGAACTCGGCCACAGCGAGCGGCGCACCCATTTCGGCGAAACCGACGAGACCATGGCGCTGAAGACCGCCGCTGCGGTCCGGCACGGCCTGACCGCCCTGGTCTGCATCGGCGAAACCCGCGACGCCTACGAGGCGGGCAGCACCGCCGCGGTCCTGGCCGCCCAGGTCCGCGCGGCGCTGTCGGGGCTCGACCGCGCCGCGCGAGACCGCGTCGTGCTGGCCTACGAGCCGGTCTGGTCGATCGGCGAGGGCGGGGTGCCGGCCGATCCCGGCTTCGCGGACGACCAGCACGCCCTCATCAAGGACCTGACCGCCGCCATCATGGGCGAGCCCCTTGCGGTGCTCTACGGCGGCAGCGTCAACCCCGGCAATTGCGTGGAGCTCGCCCGCAAGCCCCACATCGACGGCCTGTTCATCGGCCGCTCGGCCTGGACGCCCGAGGGCTACCTCGGCATCGTGGCGGCCGTGGCGGAGGATCTCGGCCGGGGCGCGAGAGCGGCTGTCACCACCTGAGCCACCGACGGCCGATGCCATAGGCGGCCGCCACCACCAGGACAATGCCCAGCGGATACCAGGTGGCGACGAACAGGGGGCTGTCGTCGGGGCAGTGCGAGGCGTAGAGGGTGGCGGCCAGGCCGCTGGCCGCGAGGCCCGCGACCGCACCCGTCAGGCCGGGCCGGGCCGGCGCCCCGCGGCGCAGCGCGGCCATCAGGCAGGCGAGCGGGCCGACCGCCAGGGCGGGGATCGAGGTGGTGCACAGCAGGGCATTGTGGCCGACGAGCCGCGGGCCCCAGCTGGCTTCGGGCATGGCGTAGAGTTCCGCCGCCACCGCCGCGCCGAGCAGGACCGGCACGGCCGCCAGCGCGAGCCGCCAGGGTCCGGGCGCGGCGCCGGGGCGGCTCATGCGCAGCACGAGGCCGAGCGCCGTCACCGCGAGCGTCACGGTCAGGACGAATTTGAACGGAAAGCGGACCGTCCGCAGCGCCTGCGCGATGTCGGGCCGGAATCCCAGGGCCGCAAAGAACAGTGCCGCCGCGAGCGCCGTGCCCGCCAGGATCGCGAGCGTGACGCCGCGGCCCAGCGGCCAACGCACGCCGGCGTCGCGGCTCATCGCCTCGATCAGGTCCTCGGTTCTCACGCTCGGCTCCGGTACAGGGCGGCGAGCTTCTTGAGCGCGCGGTGCAGGGCGACCCGGACCGCCACGTCGCTCATGGCGAGCCGGCTCGCGGTTTCGCGCACGCTGCTGCCCCGCACCGAGATCGACTGGACGATGTCGCGGTCCTGCGGCTTCAGGGAAGTCAGCATGCGGTCGAGGTCGTGCCCGGGTAGTTCGGCGGCGGCCTGCGGGGCTTCCAGCGTGTCGATCAGGTCCTCGATCGGCACCGTCACGTGCCGGCCCCGGCGGCGCAGCGTGTCCACGAGCTTGTTGCGCACGATGGCCGACAGCCACGGCCCGATCGGCCGGGTCTGGTCCCAGGTCCCGCGCTTGAGGTGGATGGCGAGCAGAACTTCCTGGACCACATCCTCGGCCTCGCCAGGCGAGGTGCCATAACGCTCGCACCGGCGCCGCGCCATGCCGCGCAGGAACGGCGTGACGGCGTCGAGGAAGCGGCGGTAGGCTGCGGAGTCGCCCGCGATCGCGGCACGCATCAACAAGGTCCATTCCTGTTCGCGCGCGACCGGCTCCACGCCTTCTCCCTCATTACGGCCCGGACCTTCGCGCCGTTACCGCGGCCGGCACGACGATCGACGGGAGCGATCATTAAGGGTGAAGCGTCGGACTTCCTAGGGAGCGTCCGCGTCCGGGATCATCTCTTCGGCCGGGGCGATGAGCGAAGCGGCGCGCCACGCCGCACGCGTTCAAGCTGCGGCTCGACGGTCCGGCCCTCCGCCCGGGAATGCCCGGGCGCGTGACACGCCGCGCCGATCGAGGGCCGCGGTTCGCGGGCGCAATGCCTGCCGGTGTTGCAGCAGGCGAGCCTCGACCCCGATCGTTTGGCGCCGCTCAAACGCCGCGGCGCATGAAACCGAACAGGAGCGACACGACCAGCAGGACGATCGCGACCCAGAACAGGAGGCGGGCGCCTTCCAT
>CAXTEP010000003.1:14679-47219 GCA_964243125.1 uncultured Lichenihabitans sp.
CTGGCGGGCCCGGGCGATGTCGCGCAACCGCTGCCGGATCAGCGGGTTGCGGTCCATGAGGGTGGTGAGGTCGCCCTTGTGCAGCACCAGCAGCTTGGTGTTCTGCTCGGCCCGCACCGTGCGGGTCCGCTCGGTTTCGCGCAGCAGCGCCATTTCGCCGAAGAACTGACCGTCGCGCAGGTACACGGGCCCGGTGGGCAGGTCCACCGCGACCTCGCCGGCGGCGATCAGGAACATGGAATCGGCCGGATCGCCCTGGCGGACGATCACGGCCCCGGCCGGCACGGTGCGGGCCTGGAGGCAGCGGGTGATCTCGCCGATCTCGGAGGCCGTGAGCGCCTCGAACAGGGGAACGCGGGCGATCATGCCCCAGGTCACCACGAACTCGCGCCGGTGGATCTCGTCCGCGAAGGCGGTCGCCACGATGCCGACCGGCAGGGCCAGCATCATCAGGCCGAACACCATGGTGACGCTGGCCACCATGCGGCCCACCAGCGTGACGGGATACACGTCGCCGTAGCCCACCGTGGTGAGGGTGACCACGGCCCACCACATCGCGGCCGGGATCGAGCCCAGCTTGTCGGGCTGGGCCTCGTGCTCGACGCTGTACATGGCGGTGGCGGCCAGCAGCACGAAGCCGAACAGGATGACCGTGGACGCCAGCAGGGCACGGCGCTCGGCCTGGAGCACGGCCGCGAGCGACCGCATGCCGGGCGAATAGCGCGCGAGCTTGAAGAACCGCGACAGCCGCAGCAGCAGCAGGATCTTGAACTCGCCCCCGAGCACGAACCCAAGATAGGCGGGCAGCACGGACGCGAGGTCGATCAGGGCCGGGGCGGTCCGGATGTAGTTCAGGCGCACGGCCCAGGGCGACGCGTCCTCGTCATTGGGTTGCTCGGGCGCGCACCAGACCCGCAGCGCGTATTCGACCGAGAACACCGCCACGGCGAAGACCTCGACGGCCCGGAAGGCATCGCCGTACCGGGCTTCCAGGTCGGGCACGGTTTCCAGCACGATGCAGATTACGCTGGCCAGCACCAGGGCGATCAGCACCTGCTGGACCACGGTCGCCACCACCTGGCCCGCGATGCCGCCGTCCAGGACGGCGTGAACCTGCGAGCGGAGGGACGGGAGCCGCTCCGCCTCGGCCCGCTGGGTCACGCCGCGGCGGCGCGATGCGCAAGGGCGGCCGACACGGCCTCGATGGCGGCCTCGGCGGCCTGCCCGTTGGGGCCGCCCGCCTGCGCCATGTCGGGCCGGCCGCCGCCGCCCTTGCCGCCCAGCTTCTCCGAGCCGGCGCGAACCAGGTCGACGGCGTTGAACCGGGCCGTGAGATCCGGCGTCACCGCCACCACGAGGCCGGCCTTGCCGTCGGCCCCGACACCCACGATGGCCACGACCCCGGAGCCGAGGCCCGCCTTGGCCTCGTCGGCCAGGCCTTTCAGGTCCTTCATGTCGATGCCCGTCACGGCGCGGGCGAAGAACGGCACGCCGCCCACGCTGCGGGCCGCCGCCTCGTCCTGCCCGCGCGTCCCGCCCCCCATGGCGATGCGCTTGCGCGCTTCGGCGAGGTCGCGCTCCAGGCGGCGGCGATCCTCGATCAGCCCCTGCAGCCGCTCGGGCGCGGCCTCGGGCGTCGATTTCAGCAGGGCCGCGACCGTTCGCGTGCGCGCCGCCTCGCGGTTGAGATGATGGCGTGCCGCCGCGCCGGTGCGCGCCTCGATGCGGCGGACGCCGGACGCGGCCGAGGTTTCGCCCACGATGCTGACAAGCCCGATGTCGCCGGTTCGCGCCGCGTGGGTGCCGCCGCACAGCTCGATCGAGTAGGGACCTGCGTCCGCGCCGGTCCCCATGGACACGACCCGCACCTCGTCGCCGTATTTCTCGCCGAACAGGGCTCGTGCGCCGGCCGCGCGGGCGTCGTCGAGCGCCATGATCCGGGTCACCACCGGCTCGTTCTGCAGCACCACCGCGTTGGCGATATCTTCGACGGCGGCGAGCTCATCGTCCGACACGGGCTTGCCGTGCGAGAAGTCGAAGCGCAGGCGCGCCGCGTCCACCGACGATCCCTTCTGGGCCACGTGGGAGCCGAGCACCTGCCGCAGCGCCTCGTGCAGGAGGTGGGTGGCCGAGTGGTTGGCCCGGACAGCCGCGCGGCGGGCGTGGTCGACCAGCAGATCCACCGGGACGCCGACGCGCAGCACGCCTTCCTCGACCGTCACGGCGTGGACCGTCATGTCGCCCAGCTTCCTGGTCGCGTCGGTCACCCGCGCCCGCGTTCCCGGCCCCGTCAGGAGGCCCGTGTCGCCCACCTGGCCGCCTGACTCGGCGTAGAAGGGCGTCTGATTGAGGATGGCAAAGCCCTCGCGGCCCGCCTCGATGGCCTCGACCTCCCGGCCGTCGGCCACCAGCCCCGTCACGACGCCCTCGGCGCGCTCGGTGCTGTAGCCCAGGAACTCGGTGGCGCCGAGCCGGTCGCGCAGGCCGAACCAGACCGTCTCGGTCGCGGCCTCGCCCGATCCCGCCCAGGCCCGGCGGGCGTCGGCGCGCTGCCGTTCCATGGCGGTCGCGAAGCCCGCCTCGTCGATCCCGATGCCGCGGCCGCGCAGCGCTTCCTGGGTCAGGTCGAGCGGGAACCCGTAGGTGTCGTGGAGCCGGAACGCCACCTCGCCGGGCAGCACGGCGCCGGCCGACAGGTCGCGGGTTTCCTCGTCCAGGATGCCCAGCCCGCGGGCCAGCGTGGTGCGGAACCGCGTTTCCTCCAGCTGCAGCAGTTCGGCGATGCGCGCCTCGCCGGTCGCCAGCTCCGGATAGGCCTGCCCCATCTCGCGCACGAGGGTCGGAACGAGGCGCCACATCAGCGGCTCGGGCGACCCCAGGAGTTGGGCGTGGCGCATGGCGCGGCGCATGATCCGGCGCAGCACGTAGCCGCGGCCCTCGTTGGACGGATCGACACCGTCGGCGATCAGGAACGAGCAGGCCCGCAGGTGGTCGGCGATGATGCGGTGGCTCGCGGCCTGCGGGCCGTCCGGGTCTACCCCGGTCGCGGCCGCCACGGCCTCGATCAGCCCCCGCATGAGGTCGGTGTCGTAGTTGGACGTGACCCCCTGCAGGATGGCGGCCATCCGTTCCAGGCCCATGCCGGTGTCAATGGAGGGCCGGGGCAGGGACAGGCGCTCGCCCGGCCCGACCTGCTCGAACTGCATGAACACGAGGTTCCAGAACTCCAGGAACCGGTCGCCGTCCTGGTCGGCGCTGCCGGGCGGGCCGCCCGCGACGCCCTCGCCCTGGTCGTAGAAGATTTCCGAGCAGGGGCCGCAGGGCCCGGTCTCGCCCATGGCCCAGAAATTGTCCGACGACGCGATGCGGATGATCCGGCTGTCCGGAAAGCCCGCGATCTTCTTCCACAGCCCGTGGGCCTCATCGTCGTCGTGGTAGACCGTGACGAGCAGGCGGTCCCTGCTCAGGCCGAAGGTCCTGGTGATCAGCGTCCAGGCGAGCTCGATGGCCAGCGGCTTGAAGTAGTCGCCGAACGAGAAGTTGCCCAGCATCTCGAAGAAGGTGTGATGGCGGGCCGTGTACCCGACGTTGTCGAGGTCGTTGTGCTTGCCACCCGCCCGCACGCATTTCTGGGCCGTGGTGGCGCGGTTGTAGGGCCGCTTCTCGACGCCGGTGAAGACGTTCTTGAACTGCACCATCCCGGCATTGGTGAACATCAGGGTCGGGTCGTTGCGGGGCACGAGCGGGCTGGAAGGCACGATCTCGTGGCCGTTGGCCCGGAAGAAGTCCAGAAAGGTCGACCGGATATCGTTGACGCTGTTCATGCCGCGATCCCGAACGGGCCGCCCTGCCGGCGGGCGGCCACGCGTTCACGGCCGTTCTATCGGGCAGCCCTCACCCTGTCGAGCAGAGCCGAAGCCCTGCCGGTCAGCGCGGGGCCTCAACCCTCCGCGGCCTCGTCGTCGTCGTCCTTCTCCGGCGTGCCGAGGATCTTCTCGGCGATCAGGCCGGAATTCTCGCGCACGGCCTGCTCGATCTTGCGGGCCGCCTCGGGGTTCTGCCGCAGGAACGTTTTGGCGTTCTCGCGTCCCTGGCCGAGCCGCTGGCTGTCGTAGGAAAACCAGGCGCCCGACTTCTCCACCACGCCGGCCTTCACGCCCAGGTCGACCAGTTCGCCCACCTTGGAGATGCCCTCGCCGTACATGATGTCGAACTCGACCTCCTTGAACGGCGGCGCCACCTTGTTCTTGACGACCTTGACGCGCGTCTGGTTGCCCAGCACCTCGTCGCGGTCCTTGATGGCGCCGATGCGGCGGATGTCGAGGCGGACGGAGGCGTAGAACTTGAGCGCGTTGCCGCCCGTCGTGGTTTCGGGCGAACCGTACATCACGCCGATCTTCATGCGGATCTGGTTGATGAAGATCACCATGGTGTTGGACCGCGAGATCGAGGCCGTGAGCTTGCGCAGCGCCTGGCTCATCAGGCGCGCCTGCAGCCCCGGCTGCACGTCGCCCATCTCGCCCTCGATTTCGGCCCGCGGGGTGAGAGCCGCCACCGAGTCTATCACCAGCACGTCGACGGCGCCCGACCGCACCAGCGTGTCGGTGATCTCGAGCGCCTGCTCGCCCGTATCGGGCTGCGAGATCAGCAGGTCCTCAAGGTTGACGCCGAGCTTGCGGGCGTAGACCGGGTCGAGCGCGTGTTCGGCATCCACGAAGGCGCAAACGCCGCCGCGCTTCTGCGCTTCGGCCACCACGTGCAGCGTGAGCGTGGTCTTGCCCGACGACTCGGGACCGTAGATCTCGATCACCCGGCCACGCGGCAGGCCGCCCACGCCCAGTGCGATGTCGAGCCCCAGCGACCCGGTGGGGATCGTCTCGATCTCGACCGCCTTCTGGTTCTTGCCCAGGCGCATGATCGAGCCCTTGCCGAAGGCCCGCTCGATCTGGGACAGCGCCGCGTCGAGCGCCTTGGTCTTGTCCACGGAGGTTCCTTCCACGAGGCGGAGATTGGCTTGGCTCACGACAGAGTCCTTCTTGCACGGGCACGACAGGGCCGCAACAGAGGTCAATGTACGCGTTTTGTTCTGTTCCGCAAGTTCACTGTCCGTTCCGCGGCAAAAGAAAAACCGGACCGCGGTGGCGGCCCGGTTCGGGGAGGATCGGCCGGGAGCGCGTCAGCGCGAGTAGAATTCGATGACCAGGTTGGGCTCCATGTGGACCGGGTAGGGCACCTCGGTCAGGCCCGGCACCCGGGTCATCTTGGCGGTCATCTTGCCGTGGTCGATCTCATAATAGTCCGGCACGTCGCGCTCGGCGAGCTGGGTCGCTTCCAGCACCACGGCGAGCTGCTTGGACGCCTCCTTGACCTCGATCATGTCGCCGACCTTGACTTGGTAGGACGCGATGTTGACCCGGCGGCCGTTGACGCGGACGTGGCCGTGATTGACGAACTGCCGCGCCGCGAACACGGTCGGCACGAACTTGCAGCGGTACACCACCGCGTCCAGCCGGCGCTCCAGCAGGCCGATCAGGTTCTGGCTGGAGTCGCCCTTCAGGCGGATCGCCTCGGCGTAATACTTGCGGAACTGCTTCTCGGACACGTTGCCGTAATAGCCGCGCAGCTTCTGCTTGGCCTTGAGCTGGGTGCCGAAGTTGGTGGGCTTGCCCTTGCGGCGCTGGCCGTGCTGACCGGGGCCGTATTCGCGCCGGTTGACGGGGCTCTTGGGACGGCCCCAGATGTTCTCGCCCAGGCGGCGTTCGATCTTGTACTTGGCTTCGGCACGCTTCGTCATCGCTGTTCCTCGCGAAATCGTGGGGGTGAGGAACGCGCCCTCCTTTGCCGCGGCGGCCCAGGAGCCGATGCGACCGACAGGTTTCACAAGGTGGCGTGAGAACCGCGGGTGCGTCGCCGGTTCCGACGCGTGGTCGGTCCCGGCTTGTCCAATCGGCGCGCACCGCGTGCTGCCGACCGAACCGGTGCCATAGGCGAGCAAGATCTTCAAGTCAATCAGCTTTCGCCTGCCCGCGCCCGGTCGGCCGGGCGCCGGCAGGCGTTCCGGCTCGACATCGGCCCTTAACACCCGTTAGTCTCAGGCCGGGTGGCCCACGTGCGGCCACATATGGTGGTTAGCGGGGGGCCGCTGAGGATGTGGCGTCGGGTCTCCGCCAGCCAAGCAGGATCGTCCGAGCCTGCTTGCACGTGGGGCTCCGGGCAGCGTTGTTTCCGTTCAATGAACGGGATCGGACGCGGCCTTTGCCCCGTCGGGGTTGCGCGATCGCGGAGCGGGAGCAGGGTATGGCATTCAAACCGGCACTCGGCGTTCTGATCGCCAGCATCGCGGCCATCGCGGTCGCGGGCGCGATGAAGCACGGGATGCTGGTCAGGGCCGAGCCGTCCGAAGCGCGCCCGTGGGGATCGCTGGCCGCCGCCGGGCCCGTCGAGGCCAAGGCGTCCGAGATCCGCGCGACCTTGCCGGACGACGTGGCCCGTCACCTCAAGCTCGCGCCGGGGAAGGCCGGCAATCCGGCGTCGGCCACCCCGACGAACACGGCCGACCTCCTGGGGCCGCCGACCCCCCTGGCTCCGGAACCCGCGTCCGGCACCGCGCCGGCCACGGTCGCGAGCGAACCCGCCCCGATCGTGCCCCGGCCCGCGGACGAGCAGGCCGTGGCGGTGCTGTTTCATCAGGCCCTGACGTCCGGCCAGCCCCCGGTTCCCGCTGTCACGGCCTATGCGGATGACCCAGGCCCCGTCGGACCGCGGGGCCTGCGCGCCGAACCGGCCGGCGTCGATCTCAACACGGCGTCGCTGGCAGCCCTGAACAGCCTGCCCGGCGTGGGCCACGTCGGCCGGGCCATCGTGCGGCACCGCCCGTACCGGTCGGTTGACGACCTGCTCAGCCGCAAGGTGCTTCGCGCCAGCGATTTCGAGCGGGTGAAGTCCAAGGTCAGGGTCGACTGACCTGGGGATGAGGCTCCCGGACCGGATCAAGGATCGACGTGATGTTCATCGCCATGAATCGCTTCAAGGTGCTCAAGGGCGAGGAAGCCGCCTTCGAGCAGGTCTGGTTGTCGCGCGAAACCCATCTCGACCGCGTTCCGGGCTTCGTCGAGTTCCACATGCTGCGCGGGCCGGAGCGGGACGACCACGTCCTGTATTCCTCCCACACGGTCTGGGCGAACCGGCAATCGTTCCAGGACTGGACCAACTCGGAAGCGTTCCGGGCCGCCCACCGCGGGGCCGGGCAGAACCGGCCGCTCTACCTCGGGCCGCCGGAGTTCGAGGGCTTTGAGGTGATTCAGACTGTGAAGCCCGGTTCTCAAGCCGCGTAGCCGCGACCCGCGCCGGCAACCTGCCGTTAACCTCGCGGCGCCGATGATGCGACCCGAACCGATCGCCGGGTGCGAGGCTGGCGCGGCCATCCGTGTCACGTCGAGGAGCCGATGTCCGCCCTGCTGCAAGCTCCCCTGAGCGAGGGTCGCGCGACGAGGCCCGATCGACCGGCCGCCGCGGACCGGCCCGCGGCCGTGGTGGTGTTCGACTCGGGCCTGGGCGGCCTGACGGTCCTGGCCGAGATGCTGAAACTCGTGCCCGCGTCCTCGCTCCTCTTCGCGGCCGACGACGCCGTGTTCCCCTACGGCGGGCTGAGCGAGGCCGCGCTGCTGGACCGCGTGGTCGCGGTGGTGGGCGCCTTGGTATTGGCCTATCGGCCGCTCGTGGTGGTGATCGCGTGCAACACGGCCTCCACGGTCGTGCTGCCGGCGCTGCGGGCGCGCTGGCCCGCCATCGCGTTCGTGGGCACCGTGCCGGCCATCAAGCCGGCCGCCGCGGCGTCGCAAACCGGCCTGGTCAGCGTGCTGGCGACGCCCGGCACGGTGGCACGCGAATACACGCGCGCCCTGGTGCGCAGCTTCGCGGGCGACGCCCGCGTCACGCTGGTGGGATCGACGCGGCTCGCCGGCATGGCCGAGGCCGCGATGCGGGGCGAGGCGGTCGACGAGCGCGCGGTCGCGGCCGAGATCGCCCCGGCCTTCGTGCAAGCGGATGCCCTGCGCACCGACGTGGTGGTGCTGGCCTGCACCCATTATCCCCTGCTGCTGCCGGTCCTGCGCCGCGTCGCGCCCTGGCCCGTGCAGTGGATCGACCCCGCGCCCGCCATCGCCCGGCGGGCCGCCCAGGTTCTCGCCGAGCGCCTGGGGCCCGAACCGGCGGCGACCGGCGGCGGCGTCGCGGTTCCGGCCTTGTTCAGCAGCGGCACGGAACCGTCCGGACCGCTCCGCGACTTCCTCGCCCGGCAGGGCCTGCGCTGGCAACCGGGACTGAACCGGGTGCTGGCTTCTTGAGCGGGACCGCTGCGTTGTGGGTCGTCCAGGACTTGCCAGTTAACGGCGGCAGTCGCCTTGAGTTGGTTGGAGCAGCCCGGACACGTCCAATCGGACCTTGCCGGCTCAGAACTGGCCCTCGATCCCAATGATGAAAGCCGCAGTCTTGCCATCCTGAGCGAGAGAACCGATCCCCTTCCGACCACCGGCTAGCCTTTTCGGGTCGAGCGACTCCTGAGCGCAGCCGTCACATCTCGTGGGCAGCGAGCAGCTTCTCGATCTCAGGGATCGTGTGATGGGTCAGGTCCTTGGGCAGCTCGGCCGCGATCCGGCCCTGCGTGTCCTTGGAGAAGACCCGCCGGAGTTCCGCCAGGATCTTGGGCGGCGCCACCACGACGAGCTCCTTGTAGGCGTTGCCCAGCGCGGCCTTGTTGAGGTCCGCCGCGATCGTGTCGGCGAAACGCTGCTCCTCGATTGCGTGCCAGTCGGTCTGGGCGACGCTGGATTGGGCGCCGGATGCGGAATTGGCGCGGCCCGGCGCGTCGCTGCCCTGGTCGCGGGTCGCGGGATTGTCCTGCTCCTGCACGGAAGCGCGCCGCAGGTTCAGCAGGTCCGCGTCCCCCTCGTTGCGCAGCAGCAGCGCCTTCTTGCCGTCGCACACCAGCACCCAGGCGCCGTTCTTGACCTGCAGCTTCGCCATCCCGTCCTCCTTCTCGATGAACGGGCCAGATAGGGCGGGCGGAACGCCGGCCAACCGGCGGGCGGCGCTTCACCGCAACTCGTCGATCAGGCGGCGCATGAAGGCCGCGGCGGCATGCAACTGGCTTTCCTCGATGAACTCGTCGGGCTGGTGGGCCTGGTCGATGCTGCCCGGTCCGCAGACCACCGTGGGCAGGCCGGCCTGCTGGAAACGGCCGCCCTCGGTCGCGAACGAGACGCTCACGGTCCGGTTGGCGCGGGCGGCCCGCAGCGCCAACGTTTCGGCCGTCGATCCGGGGTCGGCGTTCAGGCCCGGCACCTCGACCTCCACCGCGGTCGTGATCGTGCCGCGGCCGCCGTAGCGGTTAAGAAGCGGCAGCGCGGTCGATTGCACGAACGCCTCGATGTGGCGCTGCGCCGTGTCGAGCGGCAGCCACGGCAGGCCCCGATATTCCCAAAGCAATTCGCAGTGCCGGGCCAGGATGTTGCGCGCCGTGCCGCCGCCGATGACCCCGACGTGGGCGGTCGAGAAGGGTGGGTCGAAGCGCTCGCTCGTTTCCTCCCCTTCGAACCGCAGGGCCAGCCGGGTGATCTCGGCCGCCACCGCGCAGCCCGCCGCGATGGCGTGGGCCCCCAGGGCCGGCTTGGCCGAGTGTGCCTCCACGCCCTGCACGACCGTGCGGTAGGTGCACACGCTCTTGTGCGAATCCGCCACCTCCATCAGGGTCGGCTCGCCCACCACCACGGCGCGGGGCCGCGGCATGTCGCGGCCGAAACGGGCGATGACGTCCATCGAGCCCAGGCAGGTCACCTCCTCGTCGTAGCTCAGCACGATATGGATCGGCACCGGCAGCCGGGCCGCCTGGAACTCGGGGATCATGGCGAGCGCCACGGCGTCGAAGCCCTTCATGTCGCAGGTGCCCCGCCCGTAGAGCCGCGTGCCATCGCGCCGCACCGCGAAGGGATCGCTCGTCCAGGCCTGGCCCGCCACCGGCACCACGTCCGTGTGGCCGGACAGGACGAGGCCGCCGTCCACCGCGGGGCCGATCGTGGCCACCAGGGCCGCCTTGGTGCCGTCCGGGTTGGGCGCCACCGCACAGGCGACGCCGCGTTCGGCGCAATGGTGCGCCACCCAATCGATCAGCGGCAGGTTGGTCTTCGCGCTCTCGGTGTCGAAGGCGACCAGCCGTTCCAGGATAGCCAGCACCGAGGCGTGCGTGGAGGAGTTCGAGGACACGGGCGCGGCTCCGTCCTGAGCGAGGGAACCACCACCCTAGCAGGTCTTCGGGCGGCTATACGACACCGGGGCGGCCCGGCATCCGCGCGGGCCGACCCTCGGCAAAACAGCCGCAGCGAGACGGCCCGATCGGGCGGAACTGCGCCAATGCGGCGGCGTTCAAGCCCCAGGGGAACCGTCAACGCGGGTGCGAAACATGACCGAGCTGAATCAACGGACGCCGACCTCGAACCGGGGTTTCGCCTCGATGGACCTGGAAAAACGGCGGGCCATCGCCCGAAAGGGCGGCGAAAGCGTACCCAACGAGAAGCGGAGTTTTTCGCAGAATCCGGGCCTCGCGTCCGAGGCGGGCCGCAAGGGCGGCCGGAGCGTCAATCCCGAGAAGCGCAGCTTTTCCCAGGACCATGGTCTCGCCGCTCAGGCGGGCCGCAAGGGCGGACACGCGTCCCACAACGGCCTGCACGCCATGAAGGCCGCGATCGACTAGCGGACCGGCACCATTCGGGTCACCGCTGCGTTTCGAAGCCTCTCGGTGCCGAGCCCGGCAAGCCACGGCCGTGGCGTTCTCCTGTTCATCGCTCAGCCGGGCTGGAACGAAGTCTGGTCATCGACTATCCGGTTCTGCCGCCGGTGATGTAAGGCTCGACGCCGCACTGCCCTTCCTGGATTCCCAGGCCGGGCAGGCGGGCGTGCATGTCTGGCAAGTCCCGAGACCGGCGACCAGCCCGACCTCGACGTTCGCGGCCGCAAGTGCCGCGGCGCGGGCGCTCCACACCAAGCAGAGTGTGGGATCGCCCGCGTCGAGCCAAGCCACCTGCTGACCGGGCTCAGCCAGGGCCCGGGCGACCTCCGCGGCCGCGTCACCGGGCCGCAGCACGGTCCTGCGCGCCTCGCGGCGGGCGAGATCGACGAGCGTCGGGTCGAGGTCGGGACCGTGGATCACCGTGTCGGCGGCCTGCAGGGCCCCCACGGCCGCGAGCGTCACGGCGTCGGGCTCGCCCGGGCCGGCACCGACCAGCACGAAGCGGCGCGCGCCGCCGCGCTCCTGCCGATCCAGCGCCGCGGCCCGGCATTCGGCCAGCACCGCGGGATCGGGTGCACCCTGGGCATCCGCGAAGGCGCGGCGCGAAAACACCTCCCAGAAGCGGCGGCGGGCGTGGAACCCGAGGTCCAGCGCCTGCAGGGCGGGCCGCCAGTCCTTGGCGGCCTGAGCCCAGGCCTGCAGGCCCCGGGGCAGCACGGCCTCGATGCGGGTGCGGATCGCTTGGCCGAATACGGGGGCAGCGCCGTCGGTCGAGATGCCGATCACCAGGGGCGAGCGGCTGACCACCGTGCCGAACTGGAAGTCGCAGAAGGCCGGCTTGTCGATGACGTTGACCGGAACGCCGGCGCGCCGCGCGGCCGCTTGGAACGCCGCTGCCTCCCCGGCCCCGGCCAGGGCGCCGATCGCGACCGCCGCGTCCGCGAAGTCGGCCGGCTCCCACGCCCGCCGGTGCAATCGTGCCGTGTCGCCCGGCGCGGCCTCGACCAGGGCCGCCAGGGCCGCGCACGGGTCGGCGGCGTAGACCTCGACCCTGGCGCCCGCGGCCAGCAGCAGTTCCGTCTTCCACACGGCGGGTTCCGAACCGCCCGCCACCAGGGCGGTCTTGCCGCGCAGCTTCAGGAAGACCGGCAGGGTCGCGATGGGCGCCATGCCGGGCGAGGATGCGGCGCCGGTCACGGTCAATATCCGAGCGCCGCGCCCGCATCGCCGCGCACGTCCGCGGCCCCGTAGAACCTGACCGCCGGGTCCGCCCCGTCGGGCAACGCCAGCGCGTGACCGGATGCCGTGGACGGGCGCAGCGCCGGCGCGTCGTTGGCCAGGATGCCGGCCGCCATGCCCCAGGCCGCGCTCTGCCTCACGCCGTGGCCGGCCTCGATCAGGAGCCGCAGGGTGTCGGGCGAGATCGCGAAGGGCTCCGCGTCGATCGCGTCGGCCCCTTGGACGTGGATGCGGGGCGCGTCGATGGCGTCCGACAGGCCCATGCCGTGATCGACCAGGTTGACGATGATCTCGGCCACCGTCGTGATGATGCGGGAGCCGCCCGGCGTGCCGATCACCAGCACGAGGCGGCCGTCGCGGCTGACCACCGTCGGGGCCATGGAACTCAGCGGCGTCTTGCCGGGCGCGATCGCGTTATTGGCGCCCTGCACCAGCCCGAACATGTTGGCGTGGCCGGCCGCGGTGGTGAAGTCGTCCATCTCGTTGTTCATGAGGATACCGGTGTCGCCCGCCACGCGCCGGGCCCCGAACCAGCCATTCAGGGTCGTGGTGACCGACACGGCGTTGCCGGCCGCGTCGGCCACGGAATAATGCGTGGTCTGGGGAGACTCGACGGCCGTCGCAGGCGCCGGGGCGGAGGGCGCCGCGGCCCCGAGCGGCGGGATCGCGGCCCGCAGGTCGGCCGCGTAGCCCTTGTCGAGCAGCCGGGCGAGCGGGTTGCGGACGAAGTCGGGATCGCCCAGCAGCGTGTTGCGGTCGCGGTAGGCCGCCGCCATGGCGCCCGCCATGACGTGGATCTCGGCCGCGGAATGGAACCCCATGCGGTCGAGGTCGTAGCCTTCAAGGATGTTCAGGATCTCGCACAGCGTCGTGCCGCCCGAACTCGGGGGCGCGGCGGACTGGATCGTGTAGCCGCGGTACGTGCACGTCACGGGCGGCATCTCGCGCACCCTGTAGGCGGTGAAATCCGCGTCCTCCATGAGGCCGCCGCCGGCCCGGCTCGCGGCCGCGATCGTTCGGCCGATCGCGCCCCCGTAGACCGCGGCCTCGCCATCCCGGCCGATGGCCGCAAGCGTCGCGGCCAGCTGCGGCTGGACCAGCCGGTCGCCCGCGGCCCAGGGCGCGCCGGACTTTTTCACGAAGATGCCGGCCGCGGCGGGGTCGCGCGCGAGGTCGGCTTGGCCGATCCGCATCAGCCGGGCATCGCCGTCGGTCAGCACGAAGCCGTCGCGGGCGAGCGCCGCCGCTGGGGCGATCAGCCGCTCGCGGGGGAGCGTGCCGTAGCGCTGCCGCGCCTCCTCAAGGCCCGCCACCGTGCCCGGAACCCCGACCGCGAGCCAGGACGCGGTGGAGCGCCCGGCCGCGACCTTTCCGTCCGGGCCCAGGAACATGGTGGCCGTGGCGGCCTGCGGGGCCTTTTCGCGGAAGTCCAGGAACGTCGCGCGGCCGTCCGCGAAGCGGATCGTCATGAAGCCGCCGCCGCCCAGGTTGCCGGCCCCCGGGTAGACGACCGCGAGCGCGTAGCCCACAGCCACCGCCGCGTCCACCGCGTTGCCGCCCTCCTTCAGCACGTCGAGACCGACCTGCGAGGCGAGCCGCTGGGCCGACACCACCATGCCGTGCGCGGCCCCGACCGGCGCGGGCGACGCGGTCCGGCCCGTGGCCGGCCAGCACGCCAGCAGCGCGAACAGGAGGGCGCGCGCGGATCGCACGGGCGCCGGCCGCGATCCGGGTCCGCGCATCATCGCGGGGGCGACCGCGAGGTGGTGAGGGGATCGGTTTCCAGCAGGGCGAACAGCACGTGGTCCTGCCAGCGCCCGTTGATGCGCAGGTAGGACCGCGCGAAGCCTTCCCGGACGAAGCCCACCCGCTCCAGCACGCGGATCGAGGATGCGTTGTGGGCCAGGCAGGCGGCTTCCAGCCGGTGCAGCCGCAAGGTCCCGAAGGTGAAGTTGGCGGCGGCCCGCACCGCGCGGCTCATGTAGCCGCGCCCCGCGAAGGGCTCGCCCATCCAGTAGCCCAGGGTCGCGGTCTGGGACACGCCGCGGCGCACCTGGCCCACCGTCAGCCCGCCCAGCAGGGCATCGTCGTCGCGGAAGATCAGGAACGGGTAGGCCTCGTCGTTCTCCAGTTCCTCGGCCTGGGCGCGGATGCGGCGGCGGAAGGCCGCCCGGGTCAGGTCGTCGGACGGCCAGATCGGCTCCCAGGGCGTCAGGAACGTGCGGCTGCGGTCCCGCAGCCTGGCCCATTGCTCGAAATCGCGCATCTCGGCGGGGCGAAGGTAGAGTCCCTCGCCCCGGACGAAGGTCGGCGTATCGGGCGAGGCGCCGAGGCGGAACAGCGCCATGGGTCAGGCCGGCCCTGGTCCGAGGTGGCGGCGGACCCGGTCGGGGGACGGCACGCCGCGCACGGGGCCGAGCGACACCACCGTGGGGGCGCTGCCCAGCATGCGGCGGCCGGCTGCCCGCGCGTCCTCGACCCCGATGGCGTCGATGCGGCCGATGATCTCCTCGCGGGGGATGGCGCGGCCGAAGGCGAGGTGCTGGCGGGCGATCTGCTCGGCGCGGGCGCCCGACGATTCCAGCGCCACCAGCACCGACACCTTGAGCTGCGCCTTCGCACGCTCGACTTCCTCGGCGGTCAGGGTCTCGGTGGCGGAGGCCAGCGTGTCGAGCGCCACGGGCACGAGGTCGCCGACCTGCTTGGCGGAGGTCGCAGCGTAAAAGCCGAACAGGCCGGTGTCCGCGTAGGCCCAGTCGAAGCTGTAGATCGAATAGGCGAGCCCGCGGGTTTCGCGCACCTCCTGGAACAGCCGGGACGACATGCCGCCGCCGGCCGCGTGCGAGAACACGTGGGCCGCGTATTGGACGGGATCGTGGAACGAGGGACCTTCGAACGCCACGATCACGTGGGCCTGTTCGAGCCTGCGGCTCACGCGGTTGTCGCCGCCCCGGTAGCGGGCCGAGGGTGCGGCGGGGCCGGGCTCGGCCCGCATGCGGCCGAACCGCGCGTCGGCGTCGGCCACGATGCGGTCGTGGTCCAGGGCGCCGGCCGCCGCCACGACCATGGCCGGGGGGCGGTAGTGGGTGTCGAGGTAGCGGCGGATCGCCGGGCCGTCGAAACCCGAGACCTTGTCGGGGGTGCCCAGGATGGCGCGGCCGATCGGCTGGTCGGGAAAGGCCGTCGCGGTCAGGATCTCGAACACGAGGTCGTCGGGCGTGTCGTCGACGGCGCCGATCTCCTGCAGCACCACGCCCTTCTCGCGCTCGATCTCGACGGGGTCGAACACGCTGTCGGTGAGGATGTCGGCCAGCACGTCGAGTGCCAGCCCCGTGTCGGCCGCGAGCACGCGGGCGTAATAGGCGGTCTGCTCGGTGGAGGTCGCGGCGTTGATGTCGCCGCCCGCGGTCTCGATCTCCTCGGCGATGCGCCGGGCCGAGCGCCGCCGCGTGCCCTTGAACGCCATGTGTTCGAGGAAGTGCGACAGGCCGTGCTCGGCGGGCGTCTCGTTGCGCGACCCCGCCCCGATCCAGATGCCGAGCGAGGTGGTTTCCAGCTGCGGCATGTCGTCGGTGACGATCCGCAGGCCGTTCGGCAGGGTGGTGAGCGCGACCGTCACGACCCCGCGACCGCGAGGCTGCGGGCCCGTTCCCGGATGAACCGTTCGACCGCCCGCGGCTCGTTGGGCAGGTGGTTGATGCGTTCGGGACGGTCCATGAGGCGGGCGAGGTGCTCGGGCAGGGCGGGGCGCCGGCCGGTGGCACGCTCCACGGCGTCGGGGAATTTCGCGGGATGGGCGGTGCCCAGGGCCACGACCGGCACCGCGGGGTCGCGTTCAAGCGCCCGCCGCGCCGCTGTTACCCCCACGGCCGTGTGGGGATCGAGGATGTGGCCCGTGGCCCGGTAGGCGGCGCGCATCTCGGCCTGGGTGCCGGCCTCGTCGACCCGGTCGGAGTCGAAGCCGCTCCGGATGGCGGCCAGCGGCCCGGGCGCGACGGTGAAGCGCCCGGACTGGGCCAGGCTCCCCATCAGGCCGCGCAGGGCGGCGGCGTCGCGATCGTAGGCCGCGTGGAGCAGCCGCTCGAAGTTGGACGACACCTGGATGTCCATGGAGGGCGATTGCGTGGGCCGCACCGCATCGGTCGCGTAGGTGCCGGTCCTGAGGCAACGGTCGAGGATGTCGTTCTCGTTGGTGGCGACGATCAGCCGCTCCACCGGCAATCCCATGGCCTTGGCGTAATGGCCCGCCAGGACGTCGCCGAAATTGCCGGTCGGCACCGCGAAACTCAACCCGCGGTGCGGCGCGCCCAGCACGGCGCCGGCCACGAAGTAGTAGACGACCTGGGCCACGATGCGGGCCCAGTTGATCGAGTTGACGCCCGACAGGCCCATCTCGTCCCGGAACTCGTGGTGGTTGAACAGGGCTTTGACGATTGCCTGGCAGTCGTCGAACGTGCCGCCGAGCGCGATCGTGTGGACGTTGGGGTCGTCGACCGTGGTCATCTGGCGCCGCTGCACGGCCGAGACCCGGTCGTGCGGGTACAGGATGAACACGTCGACCCGTTCCAGGCCGCGGAAGGCCTCGACCGCCGCGGCACCCGTGTCGCCCGAGGTGGCGGCCACGATCGTGGCGCGGCGCCCGCCCGCCGCGAGCGCCTCGTCCATCATGCGGCCGAGCAGCTGCATGGCCACGTCCTTGAACGCGAGCGTCGGGCCGTGGAAGAGTTCGAGCACGAACAGGTTGGTGTCAAGCTGCACGAGCGGGGTGACGGCCGGGTGCCGGAAGGTCGCGGCGCTGTCGTCCAGCAGGCGCCGCAGCACGCCCGGCGCGAAGGCGTTCCCCACAAAGGGGCCGATGACGGCGTCGGCCACGGCCGCGTAGGGAAGCCCCGCAAAGCCGGCGATCACGGGGTCCGGCAGGACCGGCACCGCGTCGGGCACGTAAAGGCCGCCGTCCCGCGCGAGCCCGGCCAGCAGGACCTCGGCGAAGCCCGCCGGCCCCGATCCACCCCGCGTGGAGATGTAGTGCAACGCGTCCGTCCTTCGCGACCCGAGCCCGTCAGGGAACACCCGTTCGGGCCCACCTATCTAGCATGATCGCGCGCCCTTGTTTCAACGCCCGCGCCCGTGGTCCGCCCGGATTTCAGGATCCGGGCCGCCATGACGGCGTAGACGCCGAGCAGGCCGAGCGCCAAGCCGAACCACGTCAACGCGTAGGACAGGTGGTTGTTGGGAATGGACAGCACCGTTTCGCCGCCCTGGGGCAGGCCGCCGGGGACCGCGGAAGCGTCCTGGTCGACCGTGAACGGGGCCGCGCGGGCCAGGCCCAGGGCTGCCGCGATGGAGCCCGGGTCCCGCGTGAACCAGAGGCGGCCGGCCGGATCGTCGGCCGGGGTGAACGGATTGCGCGACTCGGGCTCGCGCATCAGGCCCGTGACCGTCACGGGACCCTCGACCTGGCCCGCGGCACGGGTGGCCGGATCGACCCGATCCTCGGGCACGAAGCCGCGGTTGACGATCACGGTGGCGCCCGACGGCAGGCGCAGGGGCGTCAGGATCAGGTCGCCGAGCCCGCTGAAGGGGCCGTGCGGGTCGGCGAGCGGCCGGAACACGCGGATTTCCGAGCGGTGGTCGAAGGTGCCCTGCAGCGTGACGTGGCGGTACGCGTAGTCGGGCACCGACATGCCGGCCCATTCGGCCTCGGGCGGCAGGGGCACCGGCGGCGCGGCCGTGCGGGCCGCGATGGTGGCGAGCAGCGCGGTCTTCCACGCGAGCCGCTGAAGCTGCCAGACGCCCAGGCCCAGCAGAAGCCCCAGGGCCAACAGGGCCGCGACCGTCAGTCCCAGCAGGCGGCTGCGCCCGGGTGCGGCAAGGTCGGCGACCGCGGTGGCGCTCAAGGCTCCAGGTGCCCTTCCTCGGCCCTGTTGCGGTATTGCAGGGCGATCAGCACGCCCTTGAAGGGGCGCAGGATGCCCAGGCACATGACCAGCGTCAGGGGCAGCGACACGACCACGTGGACCCAGAACGGCGGCTCGTACTCGACCTCGATCCACAGCGCGATGGCCACCACCACGGTGCCGGCGATCGTGCTGACGAACACGGCCGGTCCGTCGCCGGAATCCGCGAAGCCGTAGTCCAGCCCGCACGCGTCGCAGGCCGGCGCCAGGGTCAGGAAGCCGCGGAACAGACGGCCGCGCCCGCAGCGCGGGCAGCGGCACTTGAGGCCGGTCAGGACCGGCGACAGGTTCGCGTCGTCGGCATCGAGGGTCATGAAGCGTCCTCGGGTCCGCGATCCTTCAGGCGGGCGGTCCGATCCTCAGGGCCTAGCCGGGTCAGTGCGCGCCTTCGACGGCCGCGCCCCACGAGCCCCACACGTAGATGGACGCGAACAGGAACAGCCACACCACGTCAACGAAGTGCCAGTACCAAGCCGCGAACTCGAAGCCGAGGTGCTGGCGGGGCGTGAACTGGCCCACGTAGACCCGGATCAGGCAGGTGAGCAGGAAGATGCTGCCGATGATGACGTGGAAGCCGTGAAAGCCCGTCGCCATGAAGAAGGTGGCGCCGAAGATGTTGCCCGAGAACTGGAAGTCGGCGTGCGAATATTCGTAGGCCTGGACGCAGGAGAACAGGATGCCGAGCGCCACCGTCAGGACCAGGCCCTGCTTGACGGGGTCGCGGTCGTTGTGGAGCAGCGCGTGGTGGGCCCAGGTCACCGTGGTGCCCGAGGTGAGCAGGATCAGCGAGTTGAACAGCGGCAGGTGCCAGGGGTCGAAAGGCTCGATCCCCTTGGGCGGCCAGTGCCCGCCGGTGAACTGCGTGCGCAGGTACTCGATGCCCTCGCCCGGGAACAGGCTCACGTCGAAATAGGCCCAGAACCAGGCCACGAAGAACATGACCTCGGAGGCGATGAACAGGATCATGCCGTAACGGTGGCTGATCTGCACCACGCGGGTGTGGTCGCCGTGCTTGGTTTCCTCGACGACGTCCCACCACCAGGAGAACATGGTGTAGAGCACGCCGAGCACGCCGACCCCGAACAGGTAGGGCCCGAAGGTCGACATGTGCTTCATCGACATGATGCCGCCGACCGCGGTCACGAAGGCGCTCACCGAGCCGATGAACGGCCAGGGGCTCAGCGGCAGGATGTGGTAATCGTGGTTCGGCTTGGCATGGGTGTCGGCCATGTCGGGTCCCTTGGGGTTCGCGTCCGCCGCGGCGGCGTTTCAGGCTGTTGTAGCGCGGACTTGCCGGGTTAATCCACCGCGGTCAAGCAACTCACAACGGCGCCTTGCCGGGTGAAGCCGCCGCCACGGCGCCGGACTTGGGCGCGTAGAACGTGTAGGACAGGGACAGGGTGTCGACCGCCGCCATCGACTCGTCCTCCTCCAGGGCCGGGTTGAGGAAGAACACGACGGGCATGTCGGCCGCCTCGTGCGGGCCGAGCGTCTGGTCGGTGAAGCAGAAGCAGTTGATCTTGTCGAAATACTCGCCCACCACTCCGGGCGTGACGTTGAAGATCGCGTGCGCCACCGTGGTCTCGTCGGAGTTGTTCTTCACGTGGAAGAACACCGTCGCGGTGCGGCCGGTCCGCAGCGTGACCGACGGGGTTTCGGGCTCGAACGACCAGGGTAGGCCGGGCGCCACGTTGGCGTCGAACCGCACCGTCAGGGAGCGTTTGCCTTCCGGCACCACGCTTGCCTGCGCGCGCTGCGTCGTGCCGCCGAAGCCCGTGGCTTGGCAGAACGCGCGGTAAAGCGGCACGGACGCGAAGGACAGGCCCAGCATCAGGCCAACGACGCCCACGATGGAGGACGCCACCAGGGTGCGCCGGCGGTCGGAAGCGGCGCGCAACGGATCCCGGTCTCGCATCACGGCCTCAGAGCGGCCGGTCCAGCACGCCGGGACCGAGCTTGGCGATGGTCAGCACGTAGATGAGCACGATCAGCAGACCCACCAGCAGCCCGACCGCGATGTTGCGGGTGCGGCGGCTGCGGATCTGTTCCGGCGTGAGCGTGATGCCGCCCGGGGCCGGGCCGCCCGAGGCGGGGCCGCCCTTGGCGCGCGCGTCGGTCTTCACCATCCCAGCCGCGCCACGAGATCCAGCGAATGCTCGGCCAGCAGCACCGCGAACAGCAGGAACAGGTACAGGATCGAGAACCCGAACAGCCGCTTGGCGGCCGCGTCCCCGGCCGCGCCGTCACCTCGCCGGTATAGCTGCCAGGCCAGGTTCAGCATGACGGCGCCCGTCACGCCCGCCACGACCGCGTACGGCCGGCCCGCCATGCCGAGCCCCCACGGCAGCATGGCCAGCGGCACCAGGACCAGCGTGTAGAGCAGGATTTCCAGGCGGGTCCGCCCGGGGCCTTTGACGTTCGGCATCATGGGGATGCCGGCCCGGCCGTAGTCGTCGGCCCGCAGCAGCGCCAGGGCCCAGAAATGGGGCGGCGTCCAGGTGAAGATGATGGCGAAGAGCAGCAGGCTCTCGACCGTGACGGTGCCGGTCACCACCGCGTAGCCGATCACGGGCGGCAGCGCGCCGGCCGCGCCGCCGATCACGATGTTCTGCGGCGTCCAGCGCTTCAGCCAGACCGTGTAGACCAGGGCGTAGAACGCGATGGTGCCGGCCAGCAGGGCCGCGGCCAGGAAGTTGGACGCGATGGCCAGGAGGAGCACGGACAACAGCGCCAGGGTGAGACCAAAGGCGGTCGCCTGGTCGCGCGACACGCGACCCTCGGGGATGGGCCGGTTGCGGGTGCGCTGCATCACGGCGTCGATGTCGGCATCGTAGGCCATGTTGAGCGCCCCCGAGGCGCCGGCCCCCACCGCGATAGCCAGCAGCGACACCAGCCCCGTGACCGGGTCGATGCGGCCGGGCGCCACCGCCATGCCGCACAGCGCCGTGAACACCACCAGCGACATGACGCGGGGCTTCAACAGTTCGAGGTAGTCCGAAGGGCTCGCGGTGGAGCCGCCCGCCAGCGACGGAAAGGCGCCCGCGTGTGTTTCGGTGACCAGGCTCATGAAGGTGATGGATCCTGAAATGGATCGGGTCGGACCCGAGGGCCCGACCCGATGCCGGTCAATGTCGGCCGCGACCGTGGCCGATCAATGGTCGCTGCCCGCGATGCGCGGCAGGGTCTCGAACTGGTGGAAGGGCGGGGGCGACGACAGGGTCCATTCCAGCGTGGTGGCGCCCGGCCCCCACGGGTTGTCGCCCGCCACACGCTTCAGCGCGAAGGCCTCGTAGATGACGTACAGGAACAGGAACACCGAGGCGCCCGAGATCAGCGCGCCCACGGACGAGATCTCGTTCCACAGCGCGTAGGCGTCCGGGTAATCCACGTAGCGGCGCGGCATGCCGGCGAGGCCGAGGAAATGCTGCGGGAAGAACGTCAGGTTCACGCCGACGAACATGATCCAGAAGTGCCACTTGCCCAGCGTCTCGTTGTACATGTAGCCCGACATCTTCGGGAACCAGTAGTAGAAGGCCGCGAACAGCGCGAAGACGGCGCCGAGCGACAGCACGTAGTGGAAGTGGGCCACCACGTAGTAGGTCTCGTGCAGGGCGCGGTCGACGCCCGCGTTGGCCAGCACCACGCCGGTCACGCCGCCCACGGTGAACAGGAACACGAAGCCCACGGCCCACAGCATGGGGGTCCGGAACGAGATCGAGCCACCCCACATGGTGGCGATCCAGGAGAAGATCTTCACCCCCGTCGGCACCGCGATCACCATGGTGGCGAACACGAAGTAGCGCTGCACGTTCAGCGACATCCCCACGGTGTACATGTGGTGGGCCCAGACCACGAAACCAACCACGCCGATCGCCACCATGGCGTAGGCCATGCCGAGATAGCCGAAGATCGGCTTGCGCGAGAAGGTCGAGATGATGTGGCTGATGATGCCGAAGCCCGGCAGGATCAGGATGTACACTTCGGGGTGGCCGAAGAACCAGAACAGGTGCTGGAACAGCAGCGGGTCGCCGCCGCCGGCCGGGTCGAAGAAGGTGGTGCCGAAGTTGCGGTCGGTCAGCAGCATGGTGATGGCGCCTGCCAGCACCGGCAGCGACAGCACGAGCAGGAAGGCGGTCACCAGCACGGCCCAGGCGAACAGCGGCATCTTGTGCAGCGTCATGCCCGGGGCGCGCATGTTGAAGATGGTGGTGATGAAGTTGATGGCGCCCAGGATCGAGGAGGCGCCGGCCAGATGCAGGCCCAGGATCACGAAGTCCATGGCCGGGCCCGGGTGGCCCGTCACCGACAGCGGCGGGTACATGACCCAGCCGCCCCCGAACCCGTTCATGCCGGGCGCGCCCTCGACGTGCATGGAGATCAGCAGCATCAGGAACGCGAAGGGCAGCAGCCAGAACGACACGTTGTTCATCCGCGGGAACGCCATGTCGGGCGCGCCGATCATGATGGGGATGAACCAGTTGCCGAAGCCGCCGATCAGCGCCGGCATGACCATGAAGAAGATCATGATGAGGCCGTGCGCCGTGATCTGCACGTTGTAGAGGTTCTTGCCGACGTCGGCGGCGTTGTCGGCATTGGCCTCGCCGATGGCCTGGGCGAGCCCGGCCATGAAGTGCCAGTGCGGGTTCATGAGCTGGATGCGCATCAGCACCGAGATGCCGGTGCCAATGCAGCCCGCGAAGATCGCGAAGATCAGGTAAAGGGTGCCGATGTCCTTGTGGTTGGTCGAGTACAGGTAGCGCCGCCATCCGTGCGGATGGTCGTCGTGCGCGTCGTGGGTGGCTGCGGCGGAGGTGGCCATGTCGTCCTCGGAACTCGGGCTTCTCGGGTTCGGTGGTTCAGCGGGCGGGGATCGGGTCGGCAGCGGCGTAGCGGCGGTCGTCGGTGCCGGACGCATACTTCTTCTTGGCGTCCTGAAGCCACGCGTCATACTGCTGCTGGTTCACGACGTGGATCTCGATGGGCATGTAGGCGTGGTCCTTGCCGCAGAGCTTGGAGCACTGGCCGTAGAAGGTGCCTTCCCGGTCGGCCTTGAACCAGGTCTCGTTGAGGCGGCCCGGCACCGCGTCCATGCGGATGCCGAGCGACTGGACCACGAAGGAATGGATCACGTCGGCCCCCGTGACCTGCACCGCCACGGTCTTGTTCACGGGCACGACCGCATAATTGTCGACCGACAGGAGATGGATGTCGCCCGCCTTCAGCTGGTCGTCGGTCAGCAGCGCCGAGTCGAACTCGAAACCGCCGTTCTCCTCCTTGGGATAGGAATACGACCAGTACCACTGCTTGCCGGTCGCCTTGATGGTGATGTCCGGCTTGGGGATGACGAGCTGCATGGTCAGCAGCTTGAAGGAGGGGATCGCGATGATGGCGAGCAGCAGGACGGGCACCACCGTCCAGGCCACCTCCAGCAGGGTGTTGTGGGTGGTCTTGGACGGAACCGGGTGCCGCTTCTCGTTGAAGCGGAAGATGCACCAGCCCAGCAGGGCCGCCACGAAAACCGAGATGCCGACCGTGATGGGCAGCAGGATCCAGTTGTGGAACCAGTGGATGTAGTCGGCCACCCCGGTCACGCCAGTCTGGAAGCCGAACTGCCCCGGCTCGGCATGGCCCGGCACGGCCGCCCAGGCCGGGGAGCCCAGGCTCGCACCCAGGGCCAGGGCTCCGGACGATGTCAGGCCGGTTGCTGTTCGTCGCATCAGATCGCCGCTCCGCGCGCGTCCGGCCGCGCCGACGGGTTCATCCCGTTCCGCGGCCAAGGTTCGGAAGTCCAGGGTTCCCATCATAAAGCAGGGCCGAACGCAATGTCACGGCTTTCGCCATCGTGCGTCATTAGTTCGCTTGGCTGCCCCGGGGGCGGGGCGGCCCCTGCTTGACAGGACCACGCCTTTTGCTACGCCGAATCCCGGCGCGGGATCTTTGGGCGGCGCCGGACGAACGGCCGCGTGGGGCGGAATGGTCACGGGAAGCGCCATGGTGGACGGTTTGCGGAGCGTGCGGCCTGGTTCGCGGAAAACCGCCGCGGTGCTGGCGCTCGCGGTTCTCGGCGTTGCGGCCGGGATCGCGCCCGCGGGAGCCCAGGGCGTCGTGAAGGCCAAGCACGGCGATTGGGAAACCCGCTGCGAAACCCCGCCCGGCGCCGCCAAGGAGCAGTGCGCGCTGATCCAGAGCGTGGCGGCCGAGGACCGGCCCAACATTAGCCTCGTGGTGATCGTGCTCAAGACGGCGGACGGCAAGAGCCGGCTGCTGCGGGTGGTGGCACCGCTCGGCGTGCTGCTGCCCTCGGGCCTGGGCCTCAAGGTCGATCAGGTCGACATCGGCCGCGCCGGCTTCGTGCGCTGCCTGCCCACGGGCTGCATCGCCGAGGTCACCATGGAGGACAAGCTGGTCGACCAGCTCGGCAGCGGCACCACCGCGACCTTCATCATCTTCCAGACCCCCGAGGAGGGGATCGGCATCCCGCTGACCCTGGCGGGCTTCAAGGACGGGTTCACGGCGCTGCCCTGACGGTTCAGGCAAGCGTCTTGCGGTACTGCACGAAGCCGCTGCGGTCGGCCACCCGGTCGTAGAGCGCCATGGCGTCCCGGTTGGTTTCGTGCGTCAGCCAGTAGACGCGCGCCCAGCCGGCCTGTGCCGCAATCTCGTAGACGTGCTCGATCAGCCGTCGCGCGGCGCCGCGGCGGCGTGCTTCGGGCGACACGTAGAGGTCCTGCAGGTAGCAGGAGTCGCCCGCGGTCCAGGTGGAGCGGTGGGCGATCCAGTGGACCAGGGCGACCGGCCGGTCGTCCGCGGCCGCCGCCACGGCGCCGTGCACCGGCTCGGCCGGGTCGTGCAGCCGCCGCCACGTCAGCTCGGACGCCGCGGGCGCGATCTCGACCCCGTAGAACGCCTGGTAGCCGCGCCAGAGCGCGAGCCAGGCCGCTTGATCAGCCCGTTGCAGCGGCCGTACCTGAAAACTGTCGTCATCGGTCATGGGCGGCCTATCCGGTTGGCGCGGTCGCGGGCCGGGCCGGCACCCGCACGCCCCGCCACGTGTCGGACCGGGCGATCATGGTCCGGATGGCCGCCACACCGGCGGCCGCGTCGGCAGCCGACAGGTCGGTGCGCGACACCGCCTCGGCCTCAGCGAACTTGCCTTCGAGCGCCAGCACGAGGGCGAGATTCTGGCGTACCTGCATGGTGGCGCCGGGCGCCGCCACCGCACCCCGCATGGTCTGCTCGGCCAGCGGCAGCTGCCGGGTCAGCGCGTAGGACAGGCCGAGGTTGGACAGCACGGCCGGGTTGCCGGGCGCGATCTTGAGCGCCGCCGCGTAGTAGTTCTGCGCGGCCGCGTGGTCGCCGAGCTGGTCGGCCACCGAGCCCTGCGCCGACAGCACGCCCCAGTCGGGCTTGTCGGGCGTGTGGGCCCGTTCGAGCACGTCGGCCGCCTCCTTGGCGCGGCCGACGTCGGCGAGCGCCTTGCCGTAGGAGGCCAGGACTTCGCGGTCGTAGGGGTTCTTGATGGCCACGTTCTCCAGCACCGCCACCGCCTGGGCGGTCCGGTCGAGCCGGCGCAGGACGGTGGCGTAGGTCAGCGCCGTGGTCCGGTCGCCGGGGTTGGCGTCGTAGCGGCGGCCCCACGTCACGGCGTCGGCCTGCAGCCGGTCGGGCGAGGCGGCGGCCGGGCCGATCGAGCCCGTCACGTCGCGGTCGGCCACGCAGCCTGAAAGGCCGAGGCCCAGCAGGGCGCAGGCCAGCGCGACGCGCAGGCCGGCCGCGCGTGGTGTCGGGGGAAGAAATGCGATATGGGGCGAAGGCATCGCCGGCTCCGCTCGAATCGGGCTCGGGACCCGGTCGAACCAGCAATGAATCGTTAACGCTAACGCGGTGTTAACGGGACCCCGACGCAAGGGCGCCCATGGCTTCCACATTCCTGCCCGCCGATCCCGCCGCAGTGCCGATCCATCCGGTCGCGCCCGACACCTGGGACGCGACGGCGGCCCGGCTGGCGCCCGATGCGCTGGGCTTCGCGCGGGCCCAGGGTTTCGAGCCCAAGCCCGGCCGCCACGCCGTGCTGCCGGGGCCGGACGGCACGCTCGGGGCCGTGCTGTTCGGGGCGGCGCCGGCCGGCAGCCGCGGCCACGATCCCTTCGCGCCCGGGCGCCTCGCCACGGCCTTGCCGCCCGGGACCTACCGGCTCGCCGGCACCTGGCCCGACCCGGGCCTCGCGGCCCTGGGCTGGGCGCTGTCGGCCTACCGCTTCACCCGCTACAAAGGCGTGCGACCCGAGCCGCAGCCTCGCCTGTGCGTGCCCGACGGGGTCGACGGCGCCCGGCTCGAGCGCATCGTCGCGGGCGTCACGCTGGCCCGCGACCTCGTCAACACGCCCGCCAACGACCTCGGCCCGCGCGGCCTGGCGGCCGCCGCCGAGGCGCTCGCGCGCCGCCACGGCGCCGCGGTCGAGACCGTGGCGAGGAACGCGCTGCGCGACGGCTTTCCCCTGATCCACGCGGTAGGGCTCGCGGCCCACGAGCCGCCGTGCCTGGTCGACCTGACCTGGGGCGATCCGGACGCGCCGGCCGTGACGCTGGTCGGCAAGGGCGTGACCTTCGACACGGGCGGCCTCGACATCAAGCCCGAGGCCGGCATGGCGCTGATGAAGAAGGACATGGGGGGTGCCGCGACCGCCCTGGGGCTGGCCCACATGGTCATGGATGCCGGGCTCCGGGTGCGCCTGCGCGTGCTGCTGCCGATCGTCGAGAACGCGATCGCGGCCGCGAGCTTCCGGCCCGGCGACGTGTACCGCAGCCGCAAGGGCCCGACCGTGGAGATCGGCAACACGGACGCGGAAGGGCGCCTGATCCTGGCCGACGCCCTGGCGCTGGCCTGCGAGGACCGGCCGGCCCTGCTGATCGACTTCGCGACCCTGACGGGCGCGGCCCGCGTGGCGCTGGGCCCGGACCTGCCGCCCTTCTTCACCGACCACGAGGACCTGGCCGAGGCCGTGGCGCGGTTCGGCCGCGGCGCCCACGACCCCGTGTGGCGCCTGCCGCTGTGGTCGCCCTACGACGCCCTGCTGGACGGCAAGGTGGGCGACATCAACAACATCTCGGGCGGCCCTTACGCCGGTTCGGTCACGGCCGCGCTGTTCCTGCGCCGCTTCGTGGAGCCCGACGTCCCCTGGGTCCACTTCGACATCTTCGGGTGGAACCCGGCCACCAGGCCGGGCCGGCCCGAGGGGGGCGAGACGCAAGCGGCGCGGCTCCTCTACGATCTCCTGGCCGACCGGTATCCCGCATGAGCGCCGCACCCTTCGACCGCCGCACCACCCCGGCCCGTCCCGACCTCGCGGCCGCCGCCCTGCGCGGGCAGGTCGAGGCCGCCCGCTTCGCCGAGGGCGAGCCGCGCACGATCGTGGCGCCGACCGTGCCGCTGCGTGCCGAGCCCAGGCCCGACCGCGGCATCGACACCGAGCTGCTGCGCGGCGAGGCGTTCACGGTCTACGACCAGGACCCCGAGGGCTGGTCCTGGGGGCAGGCCGAGGCGGACCGCTACGTGGGCTACCTGCCGACCGAGGCGCTAGGCCCCCTGGAGGCCGCCACCCACCGTGTGGCGGCACTGCGCACCTTCGTGTTCCCCGGCCCCGACATCAAGCTGCCGGCCGGCCCGGCGCTGCCGTTCGGGGCGCGGCTCGCGGTGCGGGGCCGCGAGGGCGCCTTCGCGGCGGTCGAGGGCGGCTGGATCTGGGCCGGGCACCTGGAACCGGACGACACCCGGGCCGCCGACCCGGTCGCGGTGGCGGAGCGGTTCATCGGCGTGCCCTACCTGTGGGGCGGTCGCAGCAGCCTCGGCCTCGACTGCTCGGGCCTGGTGCAAACGGCGCTGCGGGCCGCGGGACACGCCTGTCCGCGCGACACCGACATGCAGGAGCGCGCGCTCGGGGCTGCGGTCGACCCCGCAGGGCCGCTGCGGCGCGGCGACCTCGTGTTCTGGCGCGGCCACGTCGGGCTGATGCGGGACGGCGGCGCCCTGCTGCACGCCAACGGCCACAGCATGACGGTGGAAAGCGAGCCGCTCGCCGAAGCACGGGCGCGGATCCGGGCCGCGGCAGGCCACGACGTCACGAGCGTGCGGCGGCTCGAAACGCGCGGGGCGTTAACCTCGCCTTAACGATCTTGGTCCCAGATCGGGCCATTAAAGGATCGTTAAGCCCGTGTCTGATTCGCTCGCAACTCCCTCCACGGTCCGCTTCCGCGGCCGCTCGCTCATGGCCCTGGTGCTCACCCCGGAGCCGCCCGTGGCCGAGTGGCTGACCGAGCTCGACGCCCTGATCGCCCGCTCGCCGGCCTATTTCGTCAACCGCCCCGTGGTGGTCGACGTTTCGCTGCTGCCTCAGAAGCGCCCGGACCTGATGCACATCGTCAGCGAGCTGCAGGCCCGCAAGATCCGGGTCATGGCGCTGGAAGGCACCGAAACGGCCGTGCTGGGCGCCGAAGCCCGGGGGCTGCCACCCATCGTGGCGGACGGACGTCCGTCCACGCCGATCGACCTGCCCCCCAAGGGCGGCGAGGATGCGCCCGCCGTGGTGCCGCCCGTGCCGCGGCCGACCGCCTCCATGGTGATCGAGCGGCCGGTGCGCTCGGGCCAGTCCATCTTCTGCCCCGACGGCGACGTGACGGTGCTGGGGTCGGTGGCGTCGGGCGCCGAGATCGCGGCCGGCGGCTCGATCCACGTCTACGGGGCCTTGCGGGGCCGCGCGCTGGCGGGCTGGGGCAACAAGCACGGCCGCATCTTCTGCCAAAGCCTCGACGCGGAGCTGCTGGCCATCGACGGTCTGTACAAGACCGCCGACGAGATCGACGCGACCCTCCGGGGCCGCCCCGTCCAGGCCTGGACGCGCGGCGACGTGCTGGTGGTCGAAGCGCTGGCGTAGGGCCAGGACAATTCGGGAGAACGGGTATGGCGCAGGTTCTGGTGGTCACGTCGGGCAAGGGCGGAGTGGGAAAGACCACGTCGACGGCAGCCCTCGGCGCGGCGCTCGCCCAGGAGGGCAAGAGCGTCGCGGTGGTGGATTTCGACGTGGGGCTGCGCAACCTCGACCTCGTGCTCGGGGCCGAGCGGCGCGTCGTCTACGACCTGATCAATGTCATCCAGGGCCAGGCCAACCTCAACCAGGCGCTGATCCGCGACAAGCGGGTCGAGACCCTGTTCCTGCTGCCTGCTTCGCAGACGCGCGACAAGGACGCGCTGACCGAGGAGGGGGTGGCCCGGGTCATCGCGGAGCTGCGCGAGCGCTTCGACTGGGTGATCTGCGACAGCCCCGCCGGCATCGAGCGCGGCGCCCACCTCGCCATGCGCCATGCGGATCTCGCCGTGGTTGTGACCAACCCGGAAGTGTCGTCGGTGCGGGACTCGGACCGCATCATCGGCATGCTGGATTCCAAGACCGTGAAGGCCGAGCGCGGCGAGTGGATGGACAAGTTCCTGCTGCTCACCCGCTACGACCACCTGCGCGCGCAGCGCGGCGACATGCTCAAGACCGAGGACGTGCTGGAAATCCTGTCCATCCCGCTGCTCGGCATCATTCCCGAAAGCCAGGACGTGCTGAAGGCCTCCAACGTGGGCGCGCCCGTCACCATCAACAATCCCGCGAGCGCGCCTGCCCGGGCCTACGCGGAAGCGGCGCGGCGGCTGATGGGCGAGCGCCTGGACGTGACGATCCCGACCCCGAAGAAGAACCTGCTCGGCATGCTGTTCGGACGGAGGGCCGCGTGAACCCTTTCCGCTTCCTTTCGGGCCGGCCCGCTTCCGCGCCCCAGGCCCGCGAACGCCTGCAGATCCTGCTGTCGCACGAGCGCGCCCTCGACGGCCGCCCCGACCTCGTGGCGGTGCTGCGCGAGGAGATCCTGAAGGTGATCGCCAAGCACGTGTCGATCGACCGCGACAAGGTGCGGGTCCGCATGGACAAGCAGGACACGCTGTCGACCCTGGAAGTCGACCTCGAGATCCGCGCCCCGGCCGCCAACATCACGGCGCTGGCGTCCTGATCCCGCGGAGGGCCGGCGCTCCCCGGAGCGTCGCCCGTCCGGCCGGGCCGGAAGGCCGCCCGGTTCTTTCGGCGGGCGGGCCCGCGCCGGCCCGCTTGCGGAGCCGGGCCGGGCGCGTCACAACGGGCGACCGCCTGCGGGAGCCGCCATGAACGCGTCCGATTTCCTCGCCTCGTTATCGGTCGACGAGCCCCCGGACGGGCTGGACGTTCCCTTGCGCGCCCTGTGGTGGGACGCCAAGGGCGATTGGGAATCCGCCCACGCCCTCGTTGTGCCCGACGAGACTGGCCGGGACGTCGCCTGGGTCCACGCTTACCTGCACCGCAAGGAGGGCGACCTCGACAACGCCCGCTACTGGTACGACCGGGCCGGCCAGGTTCCCGCCGACCAGCCGACCAGCGAGGAATGGGGCCTGATCGTCACCCACCTGCTCGACGGTGCGCACCCGTGAGCACCCCCGGCCGCTCGGCCCGGCTGACGCCCAGCGCGATCGCGGCCCGCAAGGGGGGCGAGCCCGTGGTGGCGCTGACCGCCTACACGACGCCCGTGGCGCGCCTGCTCGATTCCCACTGCGACGTGCTGCTGGTGGGCGACTCGCTCGGCATGGTGATCTACGGCCTGCCCACCACGCTGGGCGTCACGGTGGAGATGATGATCAACCACGGCCAGGCCGTGATGCGCGGCGCGGGCCGGGCCTGCGTGGTGGTGGACCTGCCGTTCGGGTCGGCGGGCGAGTCACCCGCCCGGGCGTTCCGCACGGCCGCCCGTGTCATGGCCGAGACCGGCTGTTCGGCCGTCAAGATCGAGGGCGGGACCGCCATGGCGCCGACGATCCGCTTCCTGGTCGAGCGCGGCGTGCCCGTCATGGCCCATGTCGGGCTGATGCCGCAGTCGGTCAACACGATGGGCGGGTTCCGGGTGCAGGGCCGGAGCGAGGCGGACGCGGACCGCCTGCTCGACGACGCGCGCGCGGTCGAGGAAGCGGGCGCCTTCGCGGTTGTGGTCGAAGGCACGGTCGAGCCGCTCGCCCGCCGGATCACCGGCGAACTCCGGATTCCGACGATCGGCATCGGGGCTTCGGCGGCCTGCGACGGCCAGATCCTGGTGACCGACGACCTCGTGGGCCTGTTCGCGGATTTCACGCCCAAGTTCGTCAAGCGCTACGCCGAGATCGGTCTCGCGATCGAGCAGGCGGTGGCGGCCTATGCGGCCGACGTGCGGGCCCGCGTGTTCCCCGGGCCCGAGCAGACCTTCGCGCCCGTCCCGCCGCGCCCCGACCGCTGAGCGCCGCCCGCTCAGGTCCGCTCGGTGCGGGCGGGCGTCGCGGTCCGCTCGGGATTGCCGAGCCTTTTGTCGAGGTAGAGGCCGACGTCGGCGATCAGCGGGTCGATGCAGTTCTCGAAGAAGTGGTTGGCGCCGGGGATCACGGCGTGCTCGATCACGATGCCCTTCTGGGTCTTCAGCTTCTCGATCATGGCCTGCACCTCCTTGAGCGGCGCGACGCGATCCTTGTCGCCGTGTACGAACAGGCCCGACGACGGGCAGGGCGCCAGGAACGAGAAGTCGTAGAGCGTCGCGGGCGGCGCGATGGAGATGAACCCCTCGATCTCCGGGCGGCGCATGAGCAGTTGCATGCCGATCCAGGCCCCGAACTGGACGCCGGCGATCCAGCAGGCGCGCGCTTCGGGGCTGACGGCCTGCGCCCAGTCGAGCGCCGCGGCCGCGTCCGACAGCTCGCCCGCTCCGTGGTCGAAGCCGCCCTGCGAGCGGCCGACGCCGCGGAAGTTGAAGCGCAGCACCGAGAAGCCGCGCTCGGCGAATGTGTAGTAGAGGTTGTAGACGATCTGGTTGTTCATCGTGCCCCCGAACTGCGGGTGCGGGTGCAGGATGATGGCGATCGGCGCCCCGCGCTGCTTGGCGGGATGGAACCGTCCCTCCAGGCGACCGGCCGGTCCGGTAAAGATTACTTCAGGCATGACAACCCCAAGCCGCCGCAGGTCCCGTTCGCGCGCCGGCGATGCGCGGCGCGGTGTCGAGGTCGCCGTTGCGGCCGGCGTGCTTTCGATGTTAGAATGACTGTTAGAATTATTCTAACAGATCACGATGCGCTCGCGTCCGGCCTGATTCGGCCCCGCGGGCGCAAGGTGGTGCTTTCCCACTAGCATAATCGGCCGGACGAAGATCAAGCCTTTTGAGCATCGTGTCGCAGCCCCGGACCTACCTGGACTTCAACGCCGGCGCGCCGCTGCGGCCGGCCGCGCGCGACGCCATGCTGGCGTGCCTTGACCGGGCCGGCAATCCGTCCTCCGTCCATGCCGAGGGCCGGCGGGCCCGCGCCGCGATGGAACGGGACAGGGGCGCGGTGGCCCGGCTGGCCGGCACGCGGCCCGACCTGGTCGTGTTCACCTCCGGGGCCACGGAGGCCGCGGCACTCGCGCTCACGCCGGACCTCGCGGTGGCCGGGCAGGTCGCCGGGGGCGACCTCCTGGTCGGTGCGACCGAGCATCCGGCCGTCCT
>CAXTEP010000003.1:47319-52851 GCA_964243125.1 uncultured Lichenihabitans sp.
TCCGGCCACAAGCTCGGTGGCCCCCAGGGCACGGGCGCGCTGGCGTTCCGGAGCGACGATGTGCGGCTTGGCACGCCGCTGGTGCGCGGCGGCGGGCAGGAGCGGGGCCTGCGTGGCGGCACCGAGAACGTGGCCGCCATCGCGGGATTCGGGGCCGCGGCCGAGGACGCCGCGCCCCTGGCCGACGGGCCGCGATGGGCCGCGCTGCGCGACGAGTTCGAGCGCCGCCTGCTGGCGCTCGCGCCCGGCGCGGCCGTGTTCGGGTCGGCAGTGACGCGGCTCGCCAACACCAGTGCGTTCGCGATTCCCGGCGCGGCGGGCGAAACGCTGCTGATGGCGCTCGACCTTGCGGGCATCGCGGTGTCGACCGGCTCGGCCTGCTCGTCGGGGCGGGTTTCTCGGTCGCACGTGCTTGAGAGCATGGGGGTCGATGCTCATCTAAGGAGCGGGCTGGTGCGGGTGAGTTTCGGCTGGTCCTCCCGCCCTCAGGATGTCGACCGCGTCGCCGAAGCCCTGGGCGCGAGCCTCCGCCGGATCGGGCCCCGCTTGCGATCCGCCGCATGAACACGAGGGGACTGAAGCGGCGCGAGCCGACCGTCCTCGCCCGACCGGGCAAGCAAACACTTTTGGAGTCTGATTGATGGCCGCTGTTCAGGAAACCGTCGATCGCGTCAGGTCGATCGACGTGAGCGAGTACAAGTACGGCTTCGTGACCGAGATCGAGTCCGACAAGGCTCCCAAGGGCTTGTCCGAGGACATCGTGCGGTTCATCTCGGCCCGAAAGAACGAGCCCGAATGGCTGACCGAGTGGCGCCTGGACGCCTATCGCCGCTGGCTGACCATGCAGGCGCCCGACTGGTCGCGGGTCAACCATCCCGCCATCAACTACCAGGACCTCTACTACTATTCGGCCCCGAAATCCTCGCCCGGCCCCAAGTCGCTCGACGAGGTCGATCCCGAACTGCTGCGCACCTACGAGAAGCTCGGCATCCCGCTGCGCGAGCAGGAGGTGCTGGCCGGCGTGCAGACCTCGCGGGTGGCGGTCGACGCCGTGTTCGACTCGGTGTCGGTCGCCACCACCTTCAAGGCCGAGCTCGCCAAGTCGGGCGTGATCTTCTGCCCGATCTCGGAAGCCGTGCACAGCCACCCCGAGCTGGTGCGCAAGTACCTGGGCTCCGTGGTGCCGGTGACCGACAATTATTACGCGACGCTGAACTCGGCCGTCTTCTCGGACGGATCCTTCGTGTACATCCCGCCGGGCGTCCGCTGCCCGATGGAGCTGTCGACCTATTTCCGCATCAACGAGCAGAACACGGGCCAGTTCGAGCGCACGCTGATCATCGCCGACAAGGGCGCCTACGTGAGCTACCTCGAAGGCTGCACGGCGCCCAAGCGCGACGAGAACCAGCTGCACGCCGCCGTGGTCGAGCTCGTCACGCACGACGACGCCGAGATCAAGTATTCGACGGTGCAGAACTGGTTCCCGGGCGACGCCGAGGGCAAGGGCGGCATCTACAACTTCGTCACCAAGCGGGGCGACTGCCGCGGCGACAATTCAAAAATCTCCTGGACGCAGGTGGAGACCGGCTCGGCCATCACCTGGAAGTACCCGTCATGCATCCTGCGCGGCGACAACTCGCGCGGTGAGTTCTACTCGATCGCCATCTCGAACGGCATGCAGCAGGTCGACAGCGGCACCAAGATGATCCACCTCGGCAAGAACACGACGAGCCGGATCATTTCCAAGGGCATCGCGGCCGGCCGCTCCGACAATACCTACCGGGGGCTCGTGTCGGCTCACCGCAAGGCCACCAACGCGCGCAACTTCACTAATTGCGACAGCCTGCTGATCGGCGAGCACTGCGGCGCCCATACGGTCCCCTACATCGAGGCCAAGACCGCCACGGCCGTGTTCGAGCATGAGGCCACGACCTCCAAGATCTCCGAGGACCAGCTGTTCTACTGCCGCCAGCGCGGCCTGTCGGGCGAGGAGGCCACGGCCCTGATCGTCAACGGCTTCGTGCGCGACGTGCTGCAGCAGCTGCCGATGGAGTTCGCCGTGGAGGCCCAGAAGCTGATCGCCATCTCGCTGGAAGGCTCGGTGGGGTGATGGCCGAGCCGGAAAACCTCGTCCTCGAACACTTGCGCGCCATTCGGGGCGAGATGGGCAAGATGGCCGATTACATGCAGACGCTCAGCGTGGAGATGACGGCCATCCGCCAGCACCTCGCGGGCGTCATCACGTTGCAGGACCACGATCACGGCGACATCGCCGCGATCAAGCACCGGCTGGATCGCATCGAGCGGCGTCTTGAGCTGACGGAGTAGGGTCGCTGGAAATTCAGGTCGTGGCCGTCTCAAAAGGTGGGTCCAAGGCTTGTTTGCCGATGCTCGATGCAGCGCGGATGATTGAAGGAAGAAACCGGAATGCTTGAAGTCAAGAACCTCCACGTGGAGATCGAGGGCAAAAAAATCCTCGACGGGCTGGACCTCACGGTCCGCAACGGCGAGGTCGCGGCCATCATGGGGCCCAACGGGTCCGGCAAGTCGACGCTCTCCTACGTGATCGCGGGCCGTGCCGACTACGAGGTGACGGAAGGCGAGGTCCTGCTCGACGGCGAGAACATCCTTGAGATCGACCCCGAGGAGCGCGCCGCCAAGGGCATCTTTCTGGCGTTCCAGTACCCGGTCGAGATCCCGGGCGTCGCCACCATGACGTTCCTGAAGGCGTCGCTCAACGCCCAGCGCAAGGCGCGGGGCGAGGCGGAGCTGTCGACGCCCGACTTCATGCGCGTGGTGCGCGACGGCGCCACCAAGCTCGAAGTCAACCCCGACATGCTGAAGCGCCCGCTCAACGTCGGCTTCTCGGGCGGCGAGAAGAAGCGGATGGAGATCCTGCAGATGGCGCTGCTGCGGCCGCGCTTCGGCCTGCTCGACGAGACCGATTCGGGGCTCGACATCGACGCGCTGCGGATCGTCGCCAACGGCGTCAACGCGCTGCGGGCCGCCGACCGGGGCTTTGTGGTCATCACCCACTACCAGCGCCTGCTCGACTACATCAAGCCCGACACGGTGCACATCATGTCCAAGGGCCGGATCATCCGGACCGGCGACGCGGCTCTCGCGCTGGAGCTCGAGAAGAACGGCTACCGCGACTACGTCGCGGACGCGGCCTGAGGGTTTTGACCATGGCCGAGATCACCCGCATCCGCACGCCGGCCGAAACGCGCATCGGCGAGCAGTTCGACGCCATCGCGGCCGCGCAGGGCCCGGGCGCGCTGGCCGGGCGACGGCGCGACGCCTTCGGGGCCTTCGCGGCCGCGGGCCTGCCGCACCGGCGCATGGCGGCCTGGCACTACACCGACCTGCGGGCGCTCCTGCGCGACGCCGCCCCGCCAGCGCCCGCGCCCGATGGAGCCGCGGTCGCCACGGCCCGCGCCTGGCTCGACGCCCATCCTGCCACCGGCCCGCGGGCCGTGCTGCTCGACGGCGTGTTCATGCCCGACCTGTCCGCGGTCGCGGCCGCGGCGGGCGTGACGGTCGCGTCCACGCTGGATGTGCTGGGCGGCGGGCCGTCGCTGGCCAACGACCTGCTAGCCGCCGAGAACCTCGGCCGCGGCGAAGCCGTGGTGGCGTTGAACGCGGCCTTCATGCAGGGCGGCCTCGTGCTGAGCCTCGCCGAGGGTGCGGCGCTGGGCGAGCCGCTCGAACTGCTCTGCCTCGTGTCGGCCGCGGCCCCGAGCGCAATCGCGACCCGGTCGCTGGTCCACCTCGGGCCGCGCGCCACCGCCACGTTGGTGGAGCGCCACGTGAGCCTGGGGGCGGCGCCGAGCCAGGCCAACCACGCGCTCGTGTTCGCCCTGTCTGACGGCGCCGAGCTGGACCACGTGGCCGACATCCAAGGCTTCCCGGCCACCAGCCTGCACCTCGGCACCACGCTGGCGCGGCTCGGCGGGCAGGCGCGGCTCGCGTCCTTCACGCTGATCGCCACGCCGGGCATCACGCGGCGGCAGAGCTTTGTGGAATTCGTCGGGCCGCACTCGACCCTCGCGCTGCGCGGCGTGTCGCTGCTGGCCGGCCGCGACCATGCCGACACCACCCTTGTGGTGACCCACACGGCGCCCCATTGTGAGAGCAGGGAATATTACAAGACGATCCTCGACGGCGAGTCGACCGGCATCTACCAGGGCAAGGTCGTGGTGGCGCCGGGCGCCCAGAAGACGGACGGCAAGATGCTGAGCAAGGCCGTGTTCCTGGCCGAGGGCTCGAGCATGTACAACAAGCCCGAACTCGAGATCTTCGCCGACGACGTGGTGTGCGGCCACGGCGCCACCGTGGGCGACCTCGACGAGGACCAGCTCTTCTACCTGAGGGCGCGCGGCATCCCGCTCAAGGACGCGCAGTCCCTGCTGCTGAACGCCTTCGCGGCCGACGTCATCGACGGCGTCGCCACCGAGGCGGTCCGCGATCACCTGACCGGGAGTGTCGAACAATGGTTGCGCAAGCGACAGTCTTGAAGGCGGCCCCTGCGCCGGCCTTCGACGTCGACAGGATCCGGGCCGACTTCCCCATCCTCGACGTCAGGCCCTACGGCCGGCCGCTGGTCTACCTCGACAACGCCGCCTCGGCCCAGAAGCCGCGCGCCGTGATCGAGCGGATCACCCACGCCTACGAGCACGAATACGCCAACGTGCACCGCGGGCTGCACTACCTCGCCAACGCCGCTACGGAAGCGTTCGAGGCCGCGCGCGAAAAGGTGCGGGCCTTCCTGAACGCCGCCTCGACCGACGAGATCGTGTTCACCCGCTCGGCGACCGAATCCATCAACCTCGTGGCGTCCAGCTTCGGCCAGGCCAACATCGGCGAGGGCGACGAGATCGTGCTCTCGGTCATGGAGCACCACGCCAACATCGTGCCCTGGCACTTTTTGCGCGAGCGCAAGGGGGCGGTGCTGCGCTGGGTCGACGTGGAGGACGACGGGTCGTTCTCGCTTGCGGCCTTCGAGGCCGCGCTGACCGAGCGGACCAGGATCGTGGCCATCACCCACATGTCCAACATGCTGGGCACGGTGACGCCGGTCAAGGAGATCATCCGCATCGCCCACGCGCGCGGCATTCCCGTGATGGTGGACGGCTCGCAGGGGGCCGTGCACCTCGACGTGGACGTGCGCGACCTCGACGCCGACTTCTACGTGTTCACGGGCCACAAGGTCTACGGGCCGACCGGCATCGGCGTGCTCTACGGCAAGCGCGAGCGCCTGGAGGCCATGCCGCCCTTCAACGGCGGCGGCGAGATGATCGACCAGGTGACCCGCGACACCGTCACCTACAACGACCCCCCGCACCGCTTCGAGGCCGGCACCCCGCCGCTCGTCCAGGCCATCGGGCTCGGGGCCGCGATCGACTACATGGAGGGCGTCGGCCGCCCGGCCATCCACGCCCACGAGGCCGCGCTGATCGACTACGCGCACGAGCGGCTCGGCCGCATGAACTCCCTGCGGATCTTCGGCACGGCGCCCGGCAAGGGCGCGAT
>CAXTEP010000004.1:0-3166 GCA_964243125.1 uncultured Lichenihabitans sp.
GCGATGAAGAACCTGCTCGTGCTGGTCGAGGACCACGCCTGCATCGACGCCGTGCTGGCCACCGCGATCCTGGTGGGCCGCGCCTTCGGCAGCACGCTGGACGGCGTGCCGATCGTTCCCGACATTTCCGACATCGTCGTGGCCGACATTTCCATCGGCACCACCGTGTTCGACGCGCGTACCCGCGAGGTTTTGACCGACCGCGCGGCGCGGCTCTTCAACGGCGCCGTGGAGCGCGCCGGCTACCCGCGCGATCCGAGCGGGCCCAGCGACCCGGGCGCGACCTGGACCGGCACGATGACGGGCGACGCCGCCGCGGGCAGCCTCGCGCGGGTCTACGACCTCGCGGTGCTGGGCAAGCCCGGGTCGGGCGGCAACGACCCGCGCCAGGCCACCTTCGAATCGGTGCTGTTCGACAGCGGGAGGCCCCTCATCGTCGCGCCGCCGCGCGTGCCGCGCAGGTTGGGCGACACGGTCCTGATCGCCTGGAACCGGAGCTCGGAAACCGCGCGGACCGTGGCGTTCGCCATGCCGTTCCTGCGGCGGGCCAAGCGGATCGTCATCCTGACCATCGAGGTCGCCACCGTGCCGGGGCCGCCCGGCAACCTGCTGGCCGCGGCGCTGCGGCGGCACGGCATCGAGGCCGAATCGGTGCGCACCGAGGCGCGGTCGGCCAACGAGGGCCCCACCATCCTGGCCAAGGCCGCCGAGATCGGCGCCGACCTCGTGATCAAGGGCGGCTACACCCAGAGCCGGCTGCGCCAGATGATCTTCGGCGGCGCCACGAGCCACGTGCTGGCCCATTCGGACCTACCGGTCTTCATGGCGCACTGAGGGGCGTCGGGAAGGCCGGTGCGGCCGCTCAGGCCGAGGCGGCACCCTCCAGGCTCGCCTGGTCGGCCTGCTGCCGCTGGCGGTACAGGCCCAGGAAGTCGATCGGGTCGATGTAAAGGGGCGGGAAGCCGCCGTTGCGGACCGAATCGGCCACGATCTGCCGGGCGAAGGGGAACAGCAGGCGCGGGCATTCCACCATCACGACCGGATGGAGCTGCGTGGCCGGCATGTTGCGGATGCGGAACACGCCCGCGTAAACGAGCTCGAACCGGAACAGCACGTTCTGCTCCTCGCCGGCCGACCCGTCCAGCTTCAGCTCGACCTCGAAATCGGTGTCGCTGATCTGCTTGGCGTTGACGTTGACCTGCAGCGTGATGTTGGGGCCCTTCTCCTGAGGGCCGAGCGAGCGGGGCGCGTTGGGGTTCTCGAACGACAGGTCCTTGATGTACTGGACGAGCGCGCTCAGCTGCGCCTGGGTGTCGGCCGTCGCGCCGTTCGCATTGCCGGTATCGCTCATGGGCCTCTCCCGCGGTCGCTGGAACCGACCCGTCGCCGGTCCCGGTCACGCCGGCGGCGCGTAGCATGAACGTCACCCGCGAACAAGGCGGGGCTGGGCCAGCGGTTCGCCGCCGCTGTCCTGCTCAACGCCGCTCGACGATCCGCCAGTCCTCCGGGGCGAGGTCGATCACGTCGGCCGGAACCGGTCGCCGCACGCGCGGTGCCGCGGCCCGCTCTGGCCCGCGCCCGTCGAAAGCCCGCGCCGCGGCACGCCGGACCGAGGGCGAGGCGAGCGCCAGGCCCGCGAAGTCGGACAGGAAGCCCGGCAGGATCAGCAGCACGGCGCCCAGCGCGGCCAGCAGGCCGTCGAGCAGGGCCCCGTCGCGCCCGCCCGCCACGGCGCCGCGCAGGTTGCGCAGCGCCTCGCTCCCCAGGCGCCGCAGGGTGGCGATCCCGAGCACCGTCGTGCCCAGACCGAGCAGCACGGCCCCCCAGAAGCCCAGCAGGTGGACCACGAGCCCGAGCGTCGCGATCTCGGCCGCGATCCAGGCGAGGACGAGCCACCGCAGCCCGGACGGCAGCCGAAACGGAAACGGCACGCGCTGTGCGTCGATCACGACCCGACCCTCGAAGCCCCGGCCGCCTTGAACGCCGAGGCAGTGGATGTTGACGGCGCCTTCACCACATAAGGATCACAACGGCGCCGGCCCCGTGATCCAAGATGAGCATGCGGCTACGTTTTTGCAACGCGCGGGTGCGCTTCACCACGGGTCGACCAATGAACGGGTCTTTCGACATTTCCACGGTGGTCTTCGCCATCCTGGCCATCTTCGTGGTCTGGAAGCTGCGGTCGGTGCTCGGCACGCGCACCGGCAACGAACGGCCGCCCCTGAACCCGTTCGCGCGACGGACGCCCGCCGACCCGGCCGCGGGTGCGTCGGGCGAGCGCGGCACGGTGATCACCCTGCCCGGCGCGGCCGATCGGGCCGCCGCCGTGGCCCGCAAGGAGCCCGAGGCCGCCGAACGGTGGCGGGGGTTCGCGGAGCCGGGCTCGCCCGTGGGGGCGGGACTCGACGCCGTGGCGGCGGGCGACCCGGGGTTCGACCCCAGGGCCTTCATGAACGGCGCCACGGCCGCCTACGAGTTGATCATCATGGCCTTCGCCAAGGGCGACCGGCCGGCCCTGCAGCCCCTGCTGGCCAGGGACGTGTTCGAGGGTTTCGCGAGCGCCATCGAGGCGCGCGAAGCGCGCAGCGACAGCGTGGAAACCACCTTCGTGGGCATCGACAAGGCCGCCATCGAGGACGCGCGGATGCGCGGCAAGACCGCGCAGATCTCGGTGCGCTTCAACACCAAGCTGATCACCATGACGCGCAACAAGGCGGGCGACATCATCGAGGGCAGTCCCGAAACCGTGTCCGATGTGGACGACCTGTGGACCTTTGCCCGTGACCTCACGTCCCGCGACCCCAACTGGCTGCTGGTCGCCACCGAAACCGCCCAGTGAGGCGTCCTTCGCACCGGCGCCGCTGAGGGGGGTCGCGCCCGTGACGTCGCGGCCCGATCTCGCCGACCCCGGTTTTCCCGAGGCACCCCTGACCTTCGCCGGCCTTGAGGGCTGGGCCGCCGACGACCATGCCGCGGCCTTCGCGTGCTTCCGGGCCTCGGCGGCGGCCGAAGCGGGCGATGTCGCGCCGCTCCGCCCGGCCCTGCCGCCCCCCGCCCCGCTGCGCGCCGCCATGCGGGCCGCCCTGGCTCTACCGCGTTCCCCCGACGGCAGGGCGGCGCGCCGGTTCTTCGAGCGGCATTTCGCGCCCGCCGACGGGCCGGCGGA
>CAXTEP010000004.1:3266-16549 GCA_964243125.1 uncultured Lichenihabitans sp.
GGGCGGCGCGCCGGTTCTTCGAGCGGCATTTCGCGCCCGCCGACGGGCCGGCGGATGGGTTCTACACGGCCTACTACGAACCCGTGCTGGAAGGCGCCCTCGAACCGGGCCCCGGCTTCACGGCCCCGATCCTGGCCCGTCCTCCCGACCTGCGGACCTTCGCGGCCGACGAGCCGCGGCCCGAAGCGTTGCGGGGCCTGAGCGCCGCTCGGGTCACGCCGGACGGGTCGCTGCGGCCCTACCCGGACCGGGCAGCCATCGAGGCGGTCGCGGCCAGCGGCGCGGACGCCCGCTACCGCCCGCTCGTCTGGTTGCGGGACTGGGTCGAGGTCTTCCTCGTCCAGGTGCAGGGCTCGGCCCGCGTGCGGGTGGTGCCCGGCGGCCCGGACCTGCGCCTCACCTACGCGGGCCGGAACGGCCACCCTTACACGTCGGTCGGCCGGGTCCTGGTCGAGGCAGACGCAATCCCGGCCGACGCCATGTCGCTGGGGGCGCTGAAGGCCTGGCTGCGCCGCAACGGCCAGGCGCCCGGCGAGGCCGGCCGGGCCGCGATGGCCCGCAACGCGTCCTACATCTTCTTCGACGCGGCGCCCAAGCGCGAACCGGACGCGGGGCCGGTGGGCGGCGAGGGCGTGGCGCTCACGCGCTTGCGCTCGATCGCCGTCGATCGCACCATTCATCCTTACGGCCTGCCGGTGTGGGTCGACGTCGACCTGCCCGGGATTTGCGGCGAGCCCGGGCGCCTGCGGGGCCTGACCGTGGCCCAGGACACCGGGTCCGCCATCGTGGGTCCCGCGCGGGCCGACATTTTCGCGGGGTCGGGCGACGCGGCGGGCACCTGGGCGGGCGGCGTGCGCCATCGCGGCCGGTTCACGGTGCTGCGGCCCCGCCCCGGATCGGCAAACGCCCCGTGACCCGGCCGTCCGCGCGCCGCATCCTGACCGAGGCCGAGATCGAGCTGTGGCTCCGCGTGGCCGAAACCGTGTCGCGCCGGGCCGACGCGATCCTGCCGGAGCGCGCCGTCCGCGTCCTGCCCCCAGCCGCCGCGGTCGCGGTCGCGCCGCCGAGGAAGGCCACGCGGGCGCCCGACACCGCGGTGCCCGCCAGGCCGGCACTGCCGCCGCTCGCGCCGTTCGAGAAGCGTTACCGGCAGAAGCTTACGCGCGGCCGCGTGGCGATCGAGGGCGCGATCGACCTGCACGGCCTGTCCCAGGCGCAGGCGCACGTGGCCCTGCTCGGCTTTCTGCGCGCCGCCCACCGCGACGACGCGCGCCTCGTCCTGGTGGTGACCGGCAAGGGCCGCGCGCGGGACGCGGGTGCCGAGGCCGAACCCGGCGTGCTGCGCCGGCTGGTGCCGATCTGGCTGCGGGCCACCGACATGCGGCGCCTGGTGCTGGGGTTCGAGGAAGCCGGGCCGGGGCATGGCGGTGGCGGCGCCCTTTACGTCCGGCTGCGCCGCGCTCGGGCGGATCCCTGAAGCCAAAGGCCCGGTTCAGGCCGCGGGCGGCACCGGCCGCTCCACCTGCCGGCTGCCCGCCGCCACTAGAACCGCGGCCAGCAGCAGCACCGCGAGCCCGACCCGCAGCCCCGCCGCGGTGGCGACGGCGCCGATGAGGGGCGGGCCGCCCAGGAACCCCGCGTAGCCTACGGTGGTCACCACCGCGACCCCGGCCGACGGCGAGGAGCCGAACCGCGCGGCCGCGCTGAACACCACCGGCACGATGTTGGCGGCCCCGACGCCCACCAGCGCGAACCCCAGCGTGGCCGGCCCCGTCGAAGGAACCGCCACCGCGAGCCCCAGGCCCGCGAAGGCCAGCGCGCCGCCCCACAGCACGATGCGCCGCGGCCCGAGCCGGCGGACCGCGCCGTCACCGAAGGTGCGGCCCAGCGTCATGGCGACCGAGAAGGCCGCGTAGCCCGCCGCCGCGGGTCCGGCCGCGGCCCCCGTCACCGTGGCGAGATAGACGGCGCTCCAGTCCGCCATGGCGCCCTCGATCATGAAGCAGAACAGCACCACGGCGCACAGGCCCAGGAGGGCCCGCTCGGGCCAGGCCAGCCGGCCTCCCCCGAGCCTGACGGTTCGCGCCCCGGGGCCGAGCGCCGGGATGGCGAGCAGCACCAGCAGGCCGCCGCCCGCGAGCGGCAGGCAAAGCTGGCCCGCCACGCCGAGCGGCGCCAGCAGCCCGCCGACCCCGGCGCCGAACAGCCCGCCCAAGCTGAACGCCCCATGGAACGACGACATGAGGGGACCGCCCCAGCGCCGCTCCACGTCGCTGGCGTGGCCGTTGACCGCGATCTCCAGCACGCCGCCCGCGAGCCCCATCGCGAACGCGCAGGCCACGAGCTGGGGAAGCGAGCCGGCGAGCGCCGGCAGGCCGTAGGCCAGGATCACGGCCACGGCCCCGGCCGCGGTGCCCCGCCCCGTGCCGAACCGCGGCACCGCCAGACCGGCCGCCGTCCCGGACAGAACCGCGCCGACCGAGATCGCCAGCAGGGCCAGGCTCAGGTCGCGGTCACTGAGGTCGAGCCCCGCCTTCAAGGCCGGCAGAGCCGCGGCCCAGGCCCCGACCCCGACGCCCAGGGCGAGAAACATGGCCCAGGTCGCGGCGCGCTCGCGCCACGTCGCGTCGCGGGCGGTGTCGATCAGCGTGGTCACGGGTGGTTCCTGGGAGAAGGCGGCGCCGGCCCTGGTGCGGCAAGGGGTCGGGTCAGATCCCGGCGGCGCCGCCGTCGGAGCGCGGGTCGTGGGCGGCCTGCACGGCGCCGCGCGGCGACCGCACCAGCACGCCCGCGTGCCCGAACCGGTCCGAATAGGGCTTGTCGACGACGGGGTCGTGACCGGCCCGCCGCAGCGCCTCGATCAGGTCCGGGTCGAAGCGATCCTCCAGGCGCAGCACCTGCGTGGCCTCCCCCCAGGTCCGCCCGTAAAGGAAGCGCGGCGCGTCCACGGCCTCGGCGGGGTTCATGCCGAAGCCGAGGCGGGTGAACACCTGCGCCTGAAACTGCGGCTGGCCGTCCCCGCCCATGCTGCCGTAGGGCATGACGCGCCCGTCGTCGAACACGGCGAGCGGCGGGTTGAGGGTGTGGAACGGCTTGCGGCCGGGCTCGAGGGCGTTCAGCGCCTTCGGGTCGAGCGAGAACGACAGCCCCCGGTTCTGCATCAGCACGCCCGTGCGGGGCAGCACGCAGCCCGAGCCGTAGTCCCAGTAGACCGACTGGATGTAGGACACCGCCAGCCCGTCCGCGTCCACGGCGCCCATCCACACGGTGCCGCCCGCGTCCGGCCCGAGCGTCGGGGCCGAGGCCCGGCCCATGTCGATCGTGGCCGCGAGGCCGCCGAGGGTGTCGGCCGCGAGATAGCGGCGGGGGTCCTCGCGCAGGCGGTCGAAATCCGTGCACACCCGGTCGCGGATCAGCAGCGCCTTCTTGGACGCCTCGATCAGCCCGTGGACGTGCTCGAAGCTGTCGCGGCGCTCGATCCCGAGCCGGGCCGCCAGGCCCAGGATGACCAGCGACGCCAGCCCCTGGGTGGGCGGGGGCGTGTTGAACACCGTGCAGCCGGGGAGCCGGAGGCCGAGCGGCGCGCGCCACCGCGCCTCGTGGCCGCGGAGGTCGTCCCGGGTGACGGGCGCGCCGATCCCCTCGAGGTCGGCCGCCATCTCGCGCGCCACGTCGCCGCGGTAGAAGTCGCGCAGGCCCGCGTGGGCCATCTGCTCCAGGGTGGCGGCCAGGGCCGGACACCGGCGGGTTTCGCCCGCGGCCGGCACCTTGCCGTCGACCGTGAACGCGTCCAGGAACCCCGGCGCGTCCCGCAGGCTCGGCAGGTCCTTGGACTCGTAGGTGGCCTCCGACCCCGACACGGGATAGCCGTCGCGCGCCAAGCGGATCGCCGGCTCCAGGAGGCGCGGCAGCGGCATGCGGCCGCCCCGCGCGGCCGACAGCTCCAGGGCCGCGCGCCAGCCGTCCACCGCGCCCGGCACCGTCAGAACCGCGTCGGGGCCGCGGGGCGGGATGCGGTCGTAGCCCTTCCGGCGGTAGGCCTCGATCGTGGCGCCTTGGCCCGCGTGGCCGCAGGCCTCGACGGTGCGGACGCTGGGCTCGGCGAACGCGCGACCCGGCTCGCCGATCACCCAGAACCCGTCGCCGCCGATCCCGTTCATGTGCGGGTAGACCACCGCGACCGCGGCCGCCATGGCCACCATGGCCTCGATCGCGTTGCCGCCCTCGACCAGGACGTCCCGCCCGGCCTCGGCCGCGAGCCCATGGGGCGCCGCGACGGCCGCGTGGGAGAAGACGGGTGTTTCGATCATGGACGGTTCCCGCCGGGCGAGTCGGGCGCCAACCTAACGGTTCGCCCGGCGGGGCGCGACCCCGTCGAGGTCGAATGTCCCCGCGGGACGCGTCCTACTGCAGGAGCCGCCAGGCCGCCTTTTCCAGGAAGGTGAAGCGCGCCTTGCGGCTGGCGTTGAAGCGCGCCTGGTTGGCTTTCGTCCGGCTCTGGCACTGCTGGAAGAAGCAGCGCTTGCAGAACTCGGCCTTGGCCAGGTCGCCGCTCAGGTGAGCCCGACGCACCTCCTGGGCGCGCGAACCCTTCCACAGGGTCACGAGCGGCTCGTCGTTGACGTTGCCGAGCCATTCGGGGGCCGTGTAGTGGGTCTGGTAGTTGCACAGCGGCACGCGGCCGTCCCAGCGCACGTGGGCGTTGAAGAAGATGTCGTCGCACACGCGGCCGGTGTCGTAGACCGTCCTGGCTTCGGGCGGCATCATGGTGTTGAACTTGATGCGGTCGCACAGGTCCGCCCATTCGGCCTTGAAGGCCGCCACGTAGTCTTCGACCCCAGTCTGGGCGCGCGGCATGATCACGCTGCGGGCCACCACCATGGGGCCGCGCCCGGTCACCTTCCGGAAGGCGCTGAACCCGGCCATGTGGGCGCGCAGCTTCGCGTAGTCACCGCCGAGCCTGATCTTGGCGTAGGAGCGCTCGTCGACGCCGTCGACCGAAATGCCGAGCATGACGATGCTCGACGCCGCGATCTCCTCAAAGCTCAGGACCTCGAAGATCGTCCCGTTGCTGGTGATGTCGACGTCGACCTTCCTGCCCTTGGCGTAGTCCAGCATCCGCGCGAAGTCGGGGTGCATGGCGGACTCGCCGAGCCCCACCATCCGGAGGACCCGGTACGGGTAGCGCGCCATCTCGTCGACCACCTTGGCGAAGGTCGGGAACGCCATGTAGCCGACGGGCCGGGTCATCTGGTTGCGCGGGCAATGCACGCAGCGCTGGTTGCAGTCGTTGGTGAGCTCGATCTCGACCACGTGGGGCGACCGGGAGAACGGCAGGTTCCGCCTGAACAGGCGCCCGTATTTGGTCGCGGCCCGCCGGATCGTCCAGTTCAGGATGTGGTGCCCCCCGACGCCGCCCAAACTCACGCGGCTCACGGCGCTCGTCACCAAGGACATGATGGTTCACCCATGTGTTCGGACAAGGAAACCACACACCATAAGGCATGTGGGATTGCGCAAGCCACATTCGTCGCGGCGCGAACGTCTTGGTTTCAACTGGATCGGTCCGGCTTCGGTCGGGCCGCAATACGGGGCTATGCGGGGCGTGACATCGTCCGGGAAGCATCGGCCGCCCCGGCGGGCCGGGCCGCAAGATGACGCCAGGGCGCCGAACCGCCGGTGACTTGCGGGGACCGGCCCGATCCTTGGCGTGACCTGCCCGAATCGCGGGTCCGGGCCAAGCCGCGCCCGCCGGGTGCCCGACCCGCCGGCACGACAGCGCGCCCGGAACCGTCTATGAACGGGACGCTTGCCGGGACCGCTCAGGAGCGATTGCCGGGGCCGGAACCTGGGGCATGACCACCATCGATCCGGACGAGGCGCGGCCCACCCCGAACGGCCTGCACCGGATCTCGGGGCGGGGCGGGCGCCGGAGCCTCGTCGGGCTCGCGACGGCGCGGTCGAACCTGCCCGTCGCGTCCTACGCGGCCAAGCTCGCGGCGCGCGCCGGCATCTTCCTGGTCATCGCCCCCGTCATCGGGCCGGCGGGCCAAGCCGCGCTGGTGACCGGCTCGGTCTGGTCCGCCACGGTCCTGTCGCTCATGGGGTTCGGGCTGCAGGTGCGGGTGCTGCGGGAAATCGTGGTGCGCGGGCGCGACGCCTTCGCGGTGGTGTCGGGCGACCTGCGGGTCATGGCGATCCTGTTCGTCCCTTCGCTGCTGATCTACGCCGCGGTGGCGCGCGCCGTGCTGGCCGCCTACGACCCCGTCGTCTCGTGGATGGTGTTCCTGGCCTTCGTGGCCCTGGTGGTGGCGGACTATTGCTCGGCGGTCCTGCGGGGCTTGGGCCGCTACGGGCCGGAAGCGGGGATCGCGCTCGCCACCTCGGCGCTGCAGATGGGCTGCGTGATCGGGGCCGCGCTGCTGTTCCGGTCCGTGGTCCCCGTCGCGGCCGGGCTGCTGCTGTCGCGCACCGTGTCGGCCTGGGTGTCGGTGCGGGCCGTGCTGCGCAGCCACGAGGTTGCGGCCTCCCGCGAACGGGGTCCGGCGCCCGTGCGCGACACGCTCGCGGCGGGCCTGCCCTTCTTCGTCGACCTGTCGCTGTCGGTGGTCCTGTCGGGCATCGACGTCATGCTGCTGACCCGGCTGGCGACGCCGGCCGCGCTCGGCGCCTACGCGGTGGGCAGCCGCTTCGTGCAGCTGTTCCTGGTCATGCCGTGGGTCGCGGTCAACACCATGGTGCCGGTGCTGGCGCGGCACGAGGGCACGGACGGGTTCCGGGCCAAGGTGGGACAGCTGTCGCTCGCCATGCTGGCGGTGGCGGGCGTCGCGGCCCTGTGCGTGCTGGCGGGCGGCCCGCTGTTCGCGCGGCTGGTCCTGCGCGGCACGTTCGGCGGCATCGACGCGCTGTGGCCGAGCTTCGCGACGCTGGTGCTCGCCAAGTTCTTCGAGGCGATGTTCAGCACCGTGCTGACCGCCGTGGGGCGGATCAGGACGCGCGTGGCCGCGCAAGCCGTCGCGGTCGCCCTGATCGCGGCCGTGTCGGTCCCCCTCGTGCCGCGGCTCGGGCCGCGGGCCGTGATCTTCGCGGTCACGCTGGCCTACACGGGCCTCGGCCTCCACTACCTCGCCTGGCTCGGGCGGCGGGACATTTTCGCGAGCCGCTGGGCGTGGCTGGCCGGCGCCGCGGTGGCGGCGGCCGCCGCGGGCGCGGCCTGGACGGGATGACGGGACCGGGTCTCTATGCGACGACGGTCGGACGGCTCGCCGTCGACGGCCGGCGGTGGAGGGAGCGATGAGCATGACGGCGCTTGCGGTGTTCGCCCTGGCCCTGCTGGTCGATTCCGCGTCGCCGGGCCCGACGGTCGCGGCGCTGGTGGCCCGCGTGCTGGCGCACGGGGTCCGCGACGTGCTGCCGTTTCTCCTGGCCGTGTGGCTCGGCGAGGCGGTCTGGCTGACCCTGACGGTCGCGGGCCTGGCCGCGGTCGCGCAGGCGCTGGGCACCCTGTTCCTCGTGGTGAAATACGCCGGGGTCGCGTATCTTCTGGTTCTCGCCTGGAACCTGTGGCACGCGCCCGTGGCGGCCGCCGGAACGCCGCTCCGGGGCCGGACGCGGCCCTCGCGCATGTTCGCGGCGGGCCTGCTGGTGTCGATCGGCAACCCCAAGAACCTGGTCTTCTACCTCGCCCTGGTGCCTGCCCTCGTCGACCTCGGCCGCGTCGGCCCGGCCGGCTGGGCCGAACTGGTGGCCACGATGGTGGTGACGCTGGCGCTCGTCGACCTGTCCTGGTGTGTGGCGGCCGCGCAGGCCCGTCGCCTGCTCGCCAACCGACGGGCCATGCGGGCCGTGAACCGCGTGAGCGCCTCGATGATGGCGGGCGCGGCCGTCGCGGTCGCGACCCGGTAAAGCGCGCCGACTGCCGTTACGTGTTGGTCCAGCCGCCGTCCACCGTGATGGCCGTGCCGGTGATCAGCGAGGATTCGTCGCTGGCCAGGAACACGACAAGGGCCGCGACCTCGTCGGGCGTGCCGAGCCGCCCCATGGGCTGGCGCGCCACGAAGCTCGCGCGCGCGGCCCGCTCGTCGCCCTGCGCCCGCATCCGGTCGCGCAGCGAGGGGGTCTCGATCGTGCCGGGGCAGATGGCGTTGGCCCTGAGCCCCCGCGTCACGAAATCGGCCGCCACCGACTTGGTCATGCCGATCACGGCCGCCTTGGTGGCCCCGTAGGCGAAGCGGTTGGGGGCCGCGATGATGCTTCCCGCTACGCTCGCCATGTTGACGATCGAGCCGCCGCCGCGCGCCAGCATGCCGGGGATCAGGGCCCGCATGGTGCGGAACATGGCCCGGACGTTGAGGTCGACCGAGAACGCGAACGCCTCCTCGTCGCAGTCCAGGATGGTGCCGTGATGCACGAAGCCCGCGCAGTTGAACAGCGCGTCGGGGGCCGCGTGCGTGTCCGCGAAGGCCTGGATCGCCAGCGGGTCGAGCACGTCGAGGGGCACGGTGGCGACGCCCGCCACGCCCGCGAAGCGGGCGAGCTTGGCCGCGTCGAGGTCGGTGGCGATCACCCGGGCGCCTTCCCGCGCGCAGGCCAGCGTCGCGGCCTCGCCGATGCCCTGGCCGGCCGCCGTGACCACCACCGTCTTGCCGTCGAGCCGCCCCGTCATCGCCCCTGCCCCAGCTCTCTCGCGGGCAGTCGGATCGCCGCCCCGCGGCAGTTGAGAGCACACGGCGCCCGGACGCAAGCCGCGGCACGCCGGCTCAGGGCTGCGCGTCGGCCCGTTCCAGCCCCGGCGTTTCGCCGCCGTCCTTGCGGCGGTACTTCTGGTCGGGATCGATGCCGCGCCAGCGGTCGATCCGCTCGGACGCGTACTGGAACGTGACGTAGAGCATGGGGATCACGAAGATGCCGACCAGGCTCGCCGCGATCATGCCGGCGAAAATGGGCGTGCCCACGTCGCGGCGGCTGACCTGGGCGGCCCCGTGGGCGATTACCAGCGGCAGCAGCCCGAGCACGAAGGCGATCGACGTCATGATCACGGCGCGGAACCGCATGGAAGCGCCCGCGATCGCGGCTTCCAGCACCGGCACGCCGGCCTCGCGCTGCTCCTTGGCGAATTCCACGATCAGGATGCCGTTCTTGGCCGCCAGCGCGATCAGCACCACGAGTCCCACCTGCGCGTAAAGGTCGAGCACGAGCCCGCCCACGATGATGCCGATGAAGGCCCCGAACACGCCCACCGCGACCGACAGCAGCACGGGCACGGGGATGATCCAGCTCTCGTAGAGCGCCACCAGGAACAGGTAGGCGAACAGGATCGCCAGGCCCAGCACCACGCCGGTCTGCCCGTTGGCCTGATATTCCTGGAAGGCCGTGCCGGTCCACTCGTAGCTGTAACCCGACGGCAGCGTCCGGTCCGAGGTGGACGCCATGGCGGCCAGCCCCGCCCCCGACGATACGCCCGGCGCGGGGCTGCCCTGGATGGGGATCGCCCGGTAGTTGTTGTAGCGGGTGATGACCTGCGGCCCCTGCACGACGTGCAGGGACGCAAGCGAGCGCAGCGGCACTTCGGCGCCCTGCCGGTTCTTCACGTAGATCTGCCAGATCGAGTTGATGTCGCGCCGGTCGCTGGCCTCGCCCTCGATGTTGACCTGCCAGGTGCGGCCGTAAAGGTTGAAGTTGTTGATGTAGGTGCCGCCCAGCGAGGATTGCAGCACGCTGAAGATGTCGCCGATGTTGACCCCGAGCGCGCTCGCCTTCTCGCGGTCGATGTCGAGGTAGAGCGAGGGGTTGGAGGCCGTGAAGGTCGTGAACACGCGGGCGAGCTGCTTGTTGCCGTTGGCGGCCGCGATCAGCCCCTGCGCGACCCGGCCGTTGTCGGACGGGTCCTGGCCTTCCAGGGCTTCGAGGTCGTATTCGAAGCCGCCGCCCGTGGACAGGCCGATGATGGGCGGCAGGTTGAAGGCGATCACGTTGCCGGTACGGACCTGCTGGGCGGCCCCGAACACGCGGCCGATCATGGCCTGGGCCGAGTCGGTCGCGGCGGTGCGGTCCTCGAAAGGTTTCAGGCGCACCACCATGAAGCCCGCGTTGGGCTCGCTCACGCTGTCCAGGAACGAGTAGCCGATCACCGCGAAGGTGTCGGCCACCTGCGGCATCTTGAGCAGCAGGTCCTCCATGGCCTTCACGGTGTCGCTGGTGCGCGACACCGAGGCGCCGTCGGGCAGCTGGATCACCACGAAGAAGGCGCCCTGGTCCTCCTCGGGCAGAAAGCCCGTGGGGGTTCGCAGCGCCGCGAAATAGATCGCCACCCCGAAACCCGCGATCACCAGCAGGCTGACCACGCTGGCCCGCACCAGCCGCCTGACCACGGCCGTGTAGCCGGCCCGGGTCCTTTCGATGACGCCGAGCACCCGGCCCATGATCCCGCGCTTGTGGCCGCCCGGCCGCAGGAAGATGCCGCACAGCGCGGGCGACAGGGTCAGCGCGTTGACGGCCGAGATCAGCATGGCGACGCTGATGGTCACGGCGCATTGCCGGAACAGCACGCCGGTCAGCCCCGGGATGAAGGCGATGGGCACGAACACCGACAGCAGCACCAGCGTGATCGCCACGATGGGTGCGGTGATCTCGCCCATGGCCTTCTTGGTGGCCTCGCCGGGGGTCAGGTGGGGCTCGGCCTCCATGACCCGCTCGACGTTCTCGACCACCACGATGGCGTCGTCGACCACGATGCCGATGGCCAGCACCATGGCGAGCAGCGACACGGTGTTGGCCGAATAGCCCAGGATGAGCAGCACCGCGAAGGTGCCGATCAGGCTGACCGGTACCGCCACGGCCGGCACGATCGTGGCCCGCAGGTTGCCCAGGAACAGGAACACCACGATCACGACCAGCACGAAGGCCTCGCCGATGGTCTTCAGCACCTCGCGGATCGTGTCGGTCACGAAGGTGGTCGAATCGTAGACGACCTTGAACTTCAGCCCCTCGGGGAAGCGGGGGCTCAGCTTCCTCAGCGTCGCGTTGACGGCCGCGGCGGTCTGCACCGCGTTGGCGCCGGGCGCCAGATAGATGCCGAGCGCCACCGCGGGCTTGCCGTCGAGCCGGCTGAAGTTGTCGGCGTTCTGGGCCCCCATCTCGACCCGCGCCACGTCGCGCACGCGCAGCAGCGATCCGTCCGGGTTGGCCCGCACCACGATGGCGCCGAACTCGTCGGGCGCGGTGAGGCGCCCCTTGGTCTGCAGGTTGAACTGGAACTGCTGGTCCTCGGCGATCGGCTGGGCGCCGATCCGGCCCACGGGGGCCTGCACGTTCTGCGACTCGATCGCGTTGATGATCTCGGAGGGTGCCATGCCGAGGTTGTTCAGGCGCTGGACGTCGAACCAGATCCGCATGGAATATTTGAGCTTGCCGAACAGCGAGGCCTGCCCCACGCCCGGGGTCCGCGACAGCTCGTCCAGCACGTTGATGGTGGCGTAGTTGGTGATGAACAGCGGGTCCTGCTGGCCGTTGTCGCTGTAGAACATCATGAACTGAAGCACAGCCGAGGACCGCTTCTGCACCGTCAGGCCCTGCAGCTGGACCTCGGGAGGCAGCTGCGACAGGGCGGTCTGCACGCGGTTGTTGACGTTGACGGTGTCGATGTCGGGGTTGGTGCCCAGCGCGAACGAGACGGTGAGGTTGTAGCTGCCGTCGTTGCCGCTCGACGACTTCATGTAGAGCATCTGGTCGACGCCCACGATCTGGGCCTCGAGCGGCTGCGCGACCGCCGATTCGACCACCTGGGCCGAGGCGCCCGGATAGGTGGCCGCCACCTGGACCTGCGGCGGCACGATGTCGGGGAACTGCGCCACGGGGATGCGGGTCAGCGCGAGGCCGCCCGCGATCGTGATGATGATGGCGATCACGATGGCGAGCCGCGGACGGTCGACGAAAACGGATGAGATCATGTCGGCTCAGGGTCCGGCGGCTCGTCCGGCGCGGATGCGCCGGATCGCACCAGGGAGAAGGGGGGCGGGCCGCACCGGACCGCTACGGCGCGGGCTTCCGGGCCTGCTCGGCGGCGGTCGGCTCGGCGGGGGCGGGCGCCACCGGCTGGCCGGGGCGGACCTTTTGCAGCCCGTCGACGATCACGGTCTGGCCTTCGCTCAGGCCCGACAGGACGCTCGCGACCGTGGGGGTCGACTGGCCCAGCTTGACCTGGGTGCGGACGGGCTTGTTGTCGGACCCCACGACGTACACGAAGTCGCCCTGCTGGTCGGTCATCAGGGCCCGGCGCGGCACGCCCAGCACCTGCACGGGCTGCACCCCTTCGAGGAGCACCTGCACGAACTCCCCGTCCACCAGTTCGCGCACCGTGGCTCCGGCGGTGAGCTGCGCCAGCACGGGGTTGGGGACCACGCCCCGCAGCGTGAGCGTGTCGGTGGAGGCCTCGATCGTGTTGTTGACGAAGTCCAGCATGCCGGTGGGGCCGTAGGTGCGCCCGTCGGGGAGGACGATCTTGATCCGGACCGCGTTGGCGTCCTTGCCGGCGTAGCGCGAGCGAAGCTCGATGGCGCTGCGCACCGAGATCGGGAACACCACGTACATCGGGTCCTGCCGCACGATGGTGGCGAGCGTGCCCGAACCGGGGCTGACCACGTTGCCGGTCGTGATGGCGGTGCGGCCGATCTTGCCGTCGATGGGGGCCGTGATCGTGGTGTAGCCGAGCTCGATCTGCGAGGTGCGCAGGTTGGCCTGGGCGGCCAGGAGCTGCCCCTGGAGGTTGCCCTGGCTGGCCTTGGCGGCGTCCACGGTGGACTGCTGGCCGGCGGGCGAGTTGAGCAGCGTCGTGGCGCGCTGCAGGATGACGTTAGCGTTCTGCAGTTGCGCCTGGATCTGCTCGATCGTGGCCTGCTTGGCGGCCGCGTCGGCCTCGAAGGGGGCGCGTTCGAGCCTGTACAGCATGTCGCCGTGTTTGACCTCGTCGCCTTCCCTGAAGACGATCTGGTCGATGAAGGCGGTGACGCGGGCCACGAGGTTGACCTGCTCGACCGCCTGGATGCGGCCAATGAACCGCTCGGTCTCGATGATGGGGGTCCGGGCCACCGTGGCGACCCCCACCGCGGGCGGCCCGGCCGGCGCCTGGGCCGAAGCCGTTCCGGCTGAAAGCGCGACGATCAGGACGGCGAGACGGCGAACCATGCGGACCTCAAGCGGAGCGGCCGGACCCTGCCGGCCACGGACCGGGCTCCCTGCGGGCTCGATCGGCGTTCCCCCGCCCGCGCGGTCGGGTGTCCCGGCTC
>CAXTEP010000004.1:16649-42365 GCA_964243125.1 uncultured Lichenihabitans sp.
CTCCCTGCGGGCTCGATCGGCGTTCCCCCGCCCGCGCGGTCGGGTGTCCCGGCTCCGGCCGGGCGCGCCGCTGGCGGGGGTTGTTTCGCACCGATCGCGCGCAAAGAAAAGCCCCGCCGAAGCGGGGCTCGCCTTGCCCTGGTACGGCTCACCAGCGGCAGATGCGGCGCGGCCCGTAGGGGGTCGGCCGGATCAGGCACCGGCGGCCGTACCATCGACCGCCGCCGCCGTAGCCGGGGCGCCCGTAACCGTATCCGTAGGCGGGGCGCCTGTAGCCGTACCCGTAGCCTCCGTTCGGGCGGCAACCGCCGTAGAAGCCGCGATGCCCGAACGGCCCGCAGCCGCCCGACACCAGCGTGACGGCCGGCGCCTCGTCGAACGTGGCGGCGGGCGCGATCGGCATGGCGCCGGCCGCCGACATGGAGGCGCCGATCAAGCCCGCGGCGCCGACCACCAGTCCCAACATCTTGCCCATGATCCAACACTCCTTCCGGCAGGGCCTTCGAGCCGGCCCACGCCGCGACCGATAGCGGGCGCGAGCTTAACCGGGGATGACCGGCGGCCGTCGGCGACCCGTCGGGGCGCACCTTGATTTGGCCGCGGCGCTCCCCTCATCTGCGCCGAACGCGCGCCGCCCGGCGCGCCCCATCCGAGGCTTCCTTGACCGATCCCGCGCCCTCGCCCGACACCCACGGGCCCGCCGAGCCCAACCCGTTCTTCGAGCCCTGGTCCACGCCCTTCGACGTGGCGCCGTTCTCGGCCATCCGGGCCGAGCACTACCGGCCGGCCTTCGAACGCGGCATGGCCGAGCACGAGGCCGAGGTCGCTGCCATCGTGGCCGACCCCGCACCGCCCACCTTCGCCAACACGATCGAGCCGCTGGAGCGCGCCGGCGCCCTGCTGCGGCGGGTCGGCCGCGTGTTCTGGAACCTCAGCGCCGCCGACACGGGCCCGGCCCTGCAGGAGATCGAGCGCGCCATGTCGCCCCTGCTGGCGCGCCACTACCAGGCCATCAGCGCCGACGAAGGGCTGTTCCGCCGCCTGCAGGCCCTGGACGAGGCCCGGCCCGGCCTTGATCTTAACGCCGAACAGGCGCGGGTGCTGGAGCTGACCCTTGAGGGGTTCGTGCGCGGCGGCGCGAAGCTCGATCCGGCCGGCAAGGCCCGGCTCGCCACGATCGTCGAGCGGCTGGCCGTGCTGGGGACGACGTTCAGCCAGAACGTGCTGGCCGACGAGCGCGACTACGAGCTGCGGCTGGACGGCGCCGACGACCTCCAGGGCCTGCCCGAGGCGGTTCGCGACGCCGCCGCCCAGGCCGCGGCCGAGCGCGGTCGGCCCGGCGGGCACGTCGTGACCCTGTCGCGCTCGCTGGTGGTGCCGTTCCTGCAGTTCTCCACCCGGCGCGACCTGCGCGAGAAGGCCTACGCGGCCTGGATCGGCCGCGGCGAGGGCGGCGCCCACGACAACCGTGCGATCGTGGCCGAGACCGTCAGGCTCCGGGCCGAGCGGGCGCACCTGCTCGGCTACCCGAGCTTCGCGCATTACAAGCTCGACAACACCATGGCCAAGACCCCCGAAGCGGTGCGCGACCTGCTCGACCGCGTGTGGGGCCCCGCGCGCCGCCGCGCCGCCGACGAGGAGGCGGACCTGCGGGCCGCGATGGCGGCCGAGGGTGACAACCGCGACTTCGCGGGCCACGACTGGCGCTTCTATTCCGAGAAGGTCCGCAAGGCGCGCTACGACGTCGACGCGGCCGAGATCCGCGTCTACTTCGCGCTCGACAACGTGATCGCGGCGGCCTTCGACACGGCCGAGCGCCTGTTCGGCCTGCGCTTCACGGAGCGGCGGGACGTGCCGGTCTACCACCCGGACGTCCGCGCCTTCGACGTGACGGGCCGGGACGGCCGGCACGTGGCCCTGTTCCTGGGCGATTACTTCGCGCGGCCCTCCAAGCGCAGCGGCGCCTGGAACTCGGGCTTCCGCGGCCAGGGCAGGCTCGATGGCAAGGTGCGGCCGATCGTGGTCAACGTGATGAACTTCGCCAGGGGCGGCGCCGGCGAGCCCGACCTGCTCAACATCGACGACGCCCGCACCCTGTTCCACGAGTTCGGCCACGCGCTCCATTCCATGCTGTCCGACGTCACCTACCCGTCGATCGCGGGCACCAGCGTGGCGCGGGACTTCGTGGAATTCCCCTCCCAGGTGCTGGAGCACTGGATCATGCACCCGGCCGTGCTGAAGCGCTTCGCGCGCCACGCCGTGACCGACGAGCCCATCCCCGATGCCCTGATCGAGCGCATCCGGGCCGCCATGACGTTCAACCAGGGCTTCTCGACCGCCGAATATTGCGCGTCCGCGATCGTCGACCTCGACATGCACCTGCTGGACCCCGCGGCCGCGGCCGACCTGGACGCGACGGCCTTCGAGCGCGCCACCCTGGAGCGGATCGGCATGCCGGGCCCGATCGCCATGCGCCACCGCGTGCCACACTTCGCCCATGTCTTCTCGGGCGACGGCTATTCGGCCGGCTATTATTCCTACCTGTGGTCGGAGGTGCTGGACGCCGACGGCTTCAGCGCCTTCGAGGAGGCGGGCGACATCTACGATCCCGCGCTCGCCCGCCGCCTGCACGATTACGTGCTGTCGGCGGGGGGGTTGCGCGAGCCCGCCGAAGCCTACCGGCTGTTCCGCGGCCGCATGCCCAAGCTCGACACGCTGCTGGAAAAGCGGGGGCTGGCCTGACCGCCGCCGCCACACCGGACGCCCGCGCCCCATGAACTGGTCCCCCGAACAGGACGCGGCCCTGAAAGCCGTGGCCGAATGGCTCCGGAGCGGCGAGAACCAGGTGTTCCGCCTGTTCGGCTACGCGGGCACCGGCAAGACCACGCTGGCCCGGACGCTCGCCGAGGACGTCGACGGCGAGGTGGCGTTCGGAGCCTACACCGGCAAGGCGGCCCTGGTGCTGCGGCAGAAGGGCTGCCGCAACGCGTCCACCATTCACAGCATGATGTACCGCACCCGGGAAGCCGACACCGACACGCCGTCCTTCGTGCTCAACCAGGAATCGGCCGCCGCCAAGGCCTCCCTCATCATCATTGACGAGTGCTCCATGGTGGACGAGGAGCTCGGCCGCGACCTGCTGTCTTTCGGCGTGCCGGTTCTGGTGCTGGGCGACCCGGCGCAATTGCCGCCCGTCAAGGGCGGCGGCTTCTTCACCGGGACCGAGCCCGACGCCATGCTGACCGAGGTGCACCGTCAGGCGGCCGACAACCCGATCATCGCGCTGTCCATGCAGGTGCGCGAGGGCGGCCGCCTGGCGCTCGGCCAGTACGGCACGAGCCGGGTGATCCGGCGCGGGCAGCTCGGCGCCGCGGCCGTGACCCGGGCCGACCAGCTGCTGGTCGGCACCAACCGGTCCCGCCGCGCCTTCAACGCCCGCATGCGCGAACTGCTGGGCCACACCCACGCCATGCCCGAGGTGGGCGAGAAGCTCGTGTGCCTGCGCAACGACAAGAAGAAGGGGCTGCTCAACGGCGGCACCTGGCTGGTCGACGCCCTCCACCCGATGCGCGGGTCCAAGCTCAAGATGAGCGTGACGCCCGAGGAGGACCGCGGGAAGAAGCCCGTCAAGATCAGCGTGCTGCCGGCCTTCTTCGAGGGCAGCGAGGAGGAGCTGCCCTATCCGGTCCGCCGCGAGTCGGACGAGTTCGACTACGGCTACGCGCTCACGGTCCACAAGGCACAGGGGTCGCAGTGGGACTCCGTGGTGCTGTTCGACGAGAGCTACGCGTTCCGCGAGCACCGCAGCCGCTGGCTGTACACGGGCCTGACCCGCGCGGCCCGGGAGATCGTCGTGGTGGCGGACTGATCCCCGGCGGAACACAACCGGCCGTGAAGAATTGAGCCACAGTCCAGGCGCGCGGGGAACCACATCTGCCGGGCGCGGGTGGGTTCGACCGTTTGGCCGGACGGTTTCGGCCCGAGCGGCCGGTTTCGCGGTGAAACCGTCGGGTGTGTTCATGAAAACGCCCCATTAAGCAAAACTCGCGCGGGGAAACTTTTCCTCTTCACGCGCGTTCGCTCGGTAGCTAAGCCTCGGCTTGGCAGGGTGCGTCCGGATGGGATCGCCCTGCAGGATGCGGCAGGCGCGATGGTTGCGGCACGATCGACTTTAGAATTCACGACGAAGGGGTTAGTGATGAAGCATTCCAAGGTTCTTTTGGCCGGCGTGGCCGTGGCGATGATGACCGGCGGCGCCGTGACGGCTTTCGCACAGGGCGCGCCCGACACGGCGACGGGGGTTCCCTCGAAGAGAATGGTCGTCCACGGCCATGCGGCCCGCATCCAGAAGACGGCTGACGATCAGCAGTACCGTCCGCTCACGGTCGGCGCGCCCGCGACGGCTCCGATGGCGGGCCCGGCGGCCGGCATCGGCGGCCTCGGCGACGCGCTGGCGTCGCCCTTCAACTCGGCGGCCGGCGTCGGCGGCCCGTTCGGCGCGGGATTCGGCGTCGCGGGCAGCGCGATCGGCGGGGCCACGTCGCTCGCGACTGCTCCGCTGTCGGGCCTGTTCGGCGGTCCGGTCGGCATTTCTTCGACCCCCGCGACCCCGCTTCCCATCAAGGCGCGCTACGCCAACACGGGCGCGGTGGAGTCGACGATCTACGAGGGCTACTCGCAGGACGTTCCGGTCGACAAGTCGGGCCCGATCTACCAGATCGACAACGGCGGCAACGACCGCAAGGTGACCCCATTCTCGCTGATCGCTTTCCCGATCACCGGTCTGGCCTCGGCCATCACCACGCCGCTGCGTCCGGCGACGCCCGTTCAATAACGGACGGCACCTCACCCGAGGACCAAGGGGCTGGCTTCGGCCAGCCCTTTTTGTTTGAACAGGTTTCCCGCGGCGTTCGCGCGTCGAAGACCGGACCGCCCGCGCCCGGATATCACGACAGCCCTTCCACGAGCCCGTCCACCAGCCTGATGCGCAGCGCCGCCGGGTGGCGGGGCAACCCCGGCATGGTGCGAGTGTCGCCGCAGAGCGCCACCACGAATCCCGCTCCCGCCATCAGGCGGAGCGCGTCGCAGCGCACGACGTGGCCCGTGGGGGCGCCCCGCAGCGCCGGGTCGGTCGAGAAAGAATAGGGCGTCTTGGCGAAACAAACCGGCAAGGCGCCGTGGCCCGATCGCTCAAGGGTTTCGGCCTGCGTCCGGGCGGCCTCGCTCAGCACCAGGTCGGCGGCCCCGTAGAGGTTTCGCGCGATCGTTCTCAGCTTGTCGGCCAGCGGCATGGCGTCCGGGTAGGAGAGTTCGAGGCCGGGTCCACCCGCCTCGGCGCGCGCCGCCACGGCCTGGGCCAGCGTCTCGATGCCGGCCGACCCTTCGGCCCAGTGCCGGCACAGCATCGCCTCGGTCCCGAGGCGCTCGGCGCAGAGCCCCTGCAGCGCGGCGGTTTCGGCGGCCGCGTCGCCGTCGAAATGGTTGATCGCCACCAGGGGATCGAAGCTGAACCCGCGCAGGTTGGCGACGTGGCGTTCCAGGTTGGCGAACCCAGCCCGGAGCGCGTCGACGTCCTCGCGGCCGAGGTCCGCCCGGGCCGCCCCGCCGTGCATCTTCAGGGCCCGGACGGTCGCGACGATCACCACGGCGGCGGGCCGCAACCCGGCGCTGCGGCACTTGATGTTGAAGAATTTCTCCGCCCCGAGGTCCGCCCCGAACCCGGCCTCGGTCACGACGTAGTCGGCGAGCGCGAGCCCGGCCCGCGTGGCCGCGACCGAACTGCATCCGTGCGCGATGTTGGCGAAGGGTCCCCCGTGCACCAGGGCCGGGTTGTTTTCCAGCGTTTGCACGAGGTTGGGCTGCATGGCGTCCTGCAGCAGCACCGCCATGGCGCCCGTGACGCCCAGGTCGTGGGCCGTGACGGGCTTCCCGGCCCGGGTCGCCGCCACGACGATGCGGCCCAGGCGCCGCTCGAGGTCGTCGAGGTCGCGGGCGAGGCAGAAGATGGCCATGACCTCGGACGCCACCGTGATGTCGAACCCGTCCTCCCGCGGAAACCCGTTGGCGACCCCGCCGAGCGACGACACGATCTGGCGCAGCGCCCTGTCGTTCATGTCGAGCGCGCGGCGCCAGGCGATCCGCCGGGCGTCGATGTCGAGCGCGTTGCCCCAGTAGACGTGGTTGTCGAGCACCGCGGCCAGCAGGTTGTGGGCGCTGGTGATGGCGTGGAAGTCGCCGGTGAAATGCAGGTTGATTTTGTCCATGGGCGCGACCTGGGCGCGGCCGCCGCCCGTGGCGCCACCCTTCTGCCCGAAGCAGGGCCCGAGCGAGGGCTCGCGCAGGCACACGATCGCGCGCCGCCCGATGCGGTTGAGCCCGTCGCCGAGCCCCACAGTGGTGGTGGTCTTGCCTTCGCCCGCCGGCGTCGGGCTCACGGCCGTGACCAGGATCAGCTTCGACCCGGGCCGTTCGGGCAGGGTCGCCAGGTACCCGGCGTCGAGCTTGGCGATGGCGCGCCCGTAGGGGTGGAGCGCGTGGTCCGGCACCCCGAGCCCCGCCGCGACCTCGGCGATCGGCCGCAAGGGCGCGGCGCGGGCAATCTCGATGTCGGTGGGCACGTGGCGTGTCTCTCGGGTCAGGTTCGGCCGCGATGATGCGCATGCGGCCCGGCGGGGATCAAGGCGGGACGGCCGGGGTCGCGGTCGACGCGAGACGGCTTGACGCGCCGCCGCAGGTGGGTCGCCTCGCTCTGCGAGCCGGCGATGGTTCCAGTGGGCGATACCGATCATCAGCATGACCCGCACGGCTTTGCGTTACGCGGGCAATCAGCTAGGCCTGAGTTCAGGCTCACTTCTGACAACCGCCTGAGAGGGCGAGGCATTTGGGTAAGGCGATTTCATCGAAGCCGACCGGGGACGCGTTCGCCCTGCGTTTGCGGTCATTGGCCGAAAGCGACACGCGCGAGCCGGACCACGGACGCGAACCACCCTTCCTTTCGGCCTTCGTGTCGCGACAGCGCGAGAAGATCGCCGCGTTCTCGACACCCGTCACCGGACTGGTTGTCGTCGTTCAGGGCCGGAAACAGGTCCATTGGGGCACCGGAATGCGCCACTACAATGCGGGCGAGGCCTTCTTGCTGGCGGCCGGCACCTGCGTCGAGGTGGTCAACGATCCCGACGAGGCGGTCGGAACCTACCGGGCCCTGTTTCTTCGCTTTTCGCGCGAACTCGTGATCGAAGCGGCCAGGCTCTGGCCGGAATTTGTGGGATCGTCGAGCCAGGACGGAGCCGTTGACCTCGGCCCGGATCTGTGTGCCGCGATCCTGCATGCCGGAGAAGCGTTGGCCGGCGCCTCGCGCCGGGTCGTCGAGCACCGCCTGCTGGAAGTCGTCCTGATCCTCGCCGAACAGGGTGCCATGCGACTGGCGCCCAAATACATGCAAGGCTCGGTCATCGACGCCCTGCGCCTCCTTGTCCGTCACAGGCTCGATCGCGAGTGGTCGGCCGCATCGGTCGCCGCGTCGTTCGGGATGTCTGAAGCGACGTTGCGACGACGGTTGAGGCAGGAAGGCCGGTCGCTTCGCGACCTGCTGCTATCGGAGCGTATGCGGGCAGCACGAACCCTTCTATGTGATCGCCACGCCGACGTGGCGGACGCAATCGCCGCGACAGGTTACGCGTCACGTTCCCACTTTGCGCGCCATTTCCGGCAAGCCTTCGGAGTTTCGCCCGCCGCGGCCCGGTCGGGCCGCAAAACAGCACCGATGCCCTGATCGCGACAGGCGCAAGCATGATCGGTCCCGGCCCGCTCAGGTCGCCGTGCCTCCCTAGTGTGCGGCGGTTCTTTAACGACGGGACGGTCGCGTTATGTCGAAATCAGGATTGTGGGCCGCGTTGGCCATGGCTGCCTCGGGCTGTTCTGCTCACGCGGAAGTCAGCGAGCTGCCTGTAAGGATCGATGCTCTGGACGCTCGCGGCCGCTTCGCCGATCGTGCCGCTTTCTGCCCGCCGCCCGGCAGCACCGCCAAGGACGTGAGCCCCGGCGTGGTCTGGTCCAAGGGACCGCCGGGAACGCGCTCCTACGTCCTGCTGATGACCGACCCCGACGTGCCGGCCGACCTCACCCTCATCAACAAGCCTGGCGTGGCGATCGCGCGCGAGGCGCCGCGCATGCGGGTCTTCCACTGGGTGCTGGCCGACATCCCGCCGACAATCACGGCCATTCCGGCCGGAGCGGATAGCGAAGGGTTGGAACCTGGCGGCAAACCCGTCGGTCCCACGCCGCACGGGCTGCGAGGCGCCAACGTCTTCACCACCTTCTTGTCCGGCGTGAAAGGGATGACGGGAACTTACGGTGGCTACGACGGCCCCTGTCCACCCGCGAACGACCAGCGCGTTCATCGCTATGTCGTTCGCGTGTTGGCGCTTGACGTCGCGACGCTCGGGTTGTCCGGGCCGTTCACCGGTACCGACGTGGAGCGGGCCATGACCGGGCATGTGATCGCCGAGGGCGAGGCCGTGGGAACCTATTCCCTGAACCAGGGCTTGTGACGCCGGGGGACAGGGCCGGAACCGGATCCGGAAACAGCGGCTCAACCTACCCGCTTTCCCCGTCATGGCTGGCCTGCACCCGATGCCGCACGTCTCGCAAGACGGACCTGGGCGATTATCTTATGCTGCAGCGCATGGCGTCGTTCCACGGCTTCGGAGCCGCGGGACGGTGCGGCACCGGGGTCGGGATGACGTACAGGCGATATTTCGACGACGCGCTGGATCGTCTGCGGTCGGAGCGGCGCTACCGGGTGTTCGCTGAGCTCGAGCGCGACGGCGCGCAGCGGCCCGAGGCGCTGCTGCACGTCGGCGGCACCAGCCACCCCGTCGTGGTCTGGTGCTCGAACGACTACCTCGGCATGGGCCGCCATCCCGCCGTCGTGACGGCCATGCAGGACGCGGCCGGCCGGTTCGGGGCCGGGGCCGGCGGCACCCGCAATATTTCGGGCAACTCGCACCCCGTGGTGGAGCTCGAACGCGAGCTCGCCGACCTGCACGGCAAGGAGGCCGGGCTCGTCTTCACCTCCGGCTGGATCTCCAACCTCGCCACCATCTCCACCGTGGCCCAGTTGCTGCCCGACTGCCTGGTCCTGTCGGACGCCTGGAACCACAATTCCATGATCGAGGGCATCCGGCGCTCGGGGGCCGAGAAGGCGATCTTCCGCCACAGCGACCTCGCCCACCTCGAGGAGCTGCTCGTCGCGGCGGGCCGCGACCGGCCCAAGCTGATCGTCTTCGAGAGCCTCTATTCCATGGACGGCGACATCGCGCCCGTGGCCCGCATCGCGGCCCTGGCACGGCGCCACAACGCCATGACCTACCTCGACGAGGTCCACGCGGTCGGGCTCTACGGGCCGCGCGGCGGCGGCATCGCCGAGCGCGACGGCGCCGCGGACGCGATCGACATCGTGGAGGGCACGCTCGCCAAGGGGTTCGGGACGCTGGGCGGCTACGTGGCGGCGGACCGCTCGGTCGTGGACGCGGTGCGCAGCTACGCGCCGTCCTTCATCTTCACCACGGCCCTGCCGCCCGCGGTCGCGGTCGCGGCCCGGGTGGCGGTCGCGCACCTTAAGGCGTCGGGCGAGGAACGGCGGCGGCACGAACGGCAGGTGGAGCTCACCAAGACCGCGCTCCGGGCCGTCGGGCTGCCCATCATGGAGAACCGGTCGCACATCGTGCCCGTGTTCGTGGGCGACGCCGAGCGCTGCAAGGCGGCGTCCGACCTGCTGCTGCACCGCCACCGGATCTACATCCAGCCCATCAACTACCCGACCGTGGCGCGGGGGACCGAGCGCCTGCGGATCACGCCCACGCCGCAGCACGAGGCCCACCACATCGAGGCGCTGGCGGCGGCGCTCCTCGACGTATGGCGCACGCTCGACCTGCCCACCGCGGCCCATTACCGGGCACTCGCAGCCGCCTGAGGCGTCAGGGCGCGGTCGCCTGCTCGGGTTCGGGCTGCGGGCGGCCCTCGTCCAGGGACCGCAGCTCGCTGGCGATCTGCTTCAGGCTGGTCGTGGTCTTGCTGAGCACGCGGTCGGCGCCCTGGAGCTGCTTGCGCTCGGCATTGGTGATGTCGCGCGCGCTCAGCACCACGACGGGGATGTCGGTGCCGTTGGGCAGGTCGCGCAGGGCGTGCAGGAACGCGAAGCCGTCCATCACCGGCATGGTCAGGTCGAGCAGGATCAGGCGGGGGTGGGCGCCCTCCACCCGGTCCAGCGCTTCGGCGCCGTTGGCGGCTTCCTGGACCGTCCAGCCGTTCCGCTCCAGCACGGTCCTGAGCCGCTCGCGCGCGCCGCGGTCGTCGTCGACGATCAGCACGTCGCCGTCCGCGTCGCGGAACCGCTCCATCACGGTCTTGAGCTTGTCCCAGTCGACCGGCTTGACCAGGTGCTCGTCGGCGCCCAGCGAGGCCGCCAGGCCGCTGTCCGACACGAAGGTGATCATGATGACCGGGATGGCCGCGAGTTCGGGGTCGGCCTTGAGGGCGTTGAGGACCGACCATCCGTCCATCTGGGGCATCATGACGTCGAGCAGGATCGCGCGGGGCTTGAGGCTGCGGGCCATGTCCAGGCCCGCGCGGCCGTTGCTGGCGCTCTCGACGTTGAACCGGAGGCCGCGCAGGAACCGCGTCGTCAGGTCCCGCTGGGCGGGATCGTCGTCGATCACCAGCACGGTGTCTCCCCCGGAAGCCTCGGCCGGGGACGACGGCTCGTCCGCGTCGGGCAGGTCGGCCGCGACCCGCTCCGGCATGATGACGGGCAGATCCAGGGTGAAGCTCGTGCCAGCCCCGTGGGTGCTTTCCACCGTGATGTCGCCCCCCAGCAGGCGGCTGAACGCGCGGCTGATCGCGAGCCCCAGGCCGGTGCCGCCGAAGCGGCGCGTCGTGGTCTCGTCGGCCTGCGAGAACCGGGCGAACAGGCGCTGCAGCTGCTCGGGGGTCATGCCGATGCCGGTGTCGGCCACCGCGAAGGCGATGCGGTCGCCTTCTGGCGCCGCGGCGCACCGGACGCGCAGCGTGACCGTCCCGCCTTCGGTGAACTTGCCGGCATTGCTGAGCAGGTTGAACAGGCATTGGCGGAGCTTGACCACGTCGGTGCGCATGGAGCCGAGGGGCGCATCGCCGAGATCGATGGCGAGCTCGTTGCCTTTCTGCCTGATGAGGCCGTCCACCGTGGCCGCCACCTCGCCCACCAGGGTCGCGACGTCCACGTCCTCGGCGAACACGTCCATGCGGTTCGCCTCGATCTTGCTCAGGTCGAGCACGTCGTTGATCAGGCTGAGCAGGTGGCGCGCGTTGGCCTTGATCTTCCCGAGGTCGCCGAGCAGGCTCTGCTGGCCGAGGTCCTCGGCCTCCTCTTCCAGCATCTCGCTGTAGCCGATCACGGCCGACAGCGGGGTCCGGAGCTCGTGGCTCATGTTGGCCAGGAACATGCTCTTGGCGCGATTGGCCGCTTCCGCGGCGTCCTTGGCGGCCGACAGCTCGATCTCGGCCTCCTTGCGCTCGGTCACGTCCGCGTGGGTGCCGATCCATTCGCGGACCGTGCCGTCCGCGTTGACGATCGGGGTCGCGGTGGCGGCCATGTAGCGCCACGCCCCGTCGCGGCGGTGCAGGCGGTGCTCGGACGACCAGGCGGTGCGAGTCGCCACGGCCGCGGCCCACCCGTCGAGCGCTTCGGCGCGGTCCTCCGGGTGGATCGCCTGCAGCCAGCCCTGCGCCTTGACCTCCGCGGACGCCTGGCCCGTGAACGCTTCCCATTCGGGCTGCGGCCGCGCGAAGTCGCCGGCCGGGTCGGTGGTCCAGATGATGGACGCGCTGGCTTCCGTCAGGGTGCGGAACCGCTCCTCGCTCTCGATCAGCCAGCGCTCGGCGCGCTTGCGGGCCGTCACGTCCGTGATCACCATGCCGGCGCCGGGCGTGTCGACCCGCCCGCGCCGGCGCAGCCGGTCCGGCATGGCGAGCGGGTAGAAGCTCACCTGATAGTCGCGGCCCTCGCCGGGCGCGGCCCCGTCCGACCGCGCTTCGGCATTGGTGACCGGCGGGCCGCCCTGCATGATGTGGCGCAGCCGCTCCTCGAAGCCCGCGCGCAAGGTGGGCATCACGTCCCAGATCGTCGAGCCCGGCGCCGGCTCGGTGCCCGAGCGCTCGCTCATCTGGGTCAGGGCCTGGTTCAAGTGCCGCACGCGGAAGCTCGAATCCAGGAATCCAAGGCCAACGGGGGCATTCTCCAGCACGCCTTCCAGCAGGGCGTTGCTGAGCTGCTGTTCGCGGCGGCGCCGCACCGCCAGCACCGCCAGGGCCGCGAAGGCCAGCAGGGTGGACAAGACGGAAACGATGCGCAGCGCGTCGCTCAGCGGGTCGAGGCGCCTCGCCATCGACGCGATCCCGGCGCGGGCCAGCCGCTGCTGCAAGGTGACCTCGTCGCGCAACCCGTCCATCAGGCGCTTGCCGCCGCCGCTCCGGACGACCGCCACGGCGGCGTCACGGCCGTCGCGGCGGAAAACATCGATGCCGCGGTCGGCGCTGTCGAGGCGGTCGGTCGCGAGCTGGACCAGGCGGTCGGCCGCGGGTCCCAGCAAGGCCCGCAGGCCCGCGACCTCGGCCGGGAACTCGCCCTGGGCCGCGCGGTAGGGTTCCAGGTAGGGCTCCTCGCCCGTGATCAGGAACCCGCGCTGGCCGGTTTCGGCGTCCTTCACAACCGACAACAGATGCTCGGTCTGCAGGATCACCGCGTTCCAGCGCGCGGTCGCGGCCGTTTGCCGGGTTTCAACCACGTAGTCCCAGGCCGCGGTGGTCACGGCCAGCGCGAGCAGCAGGCCGGACGTCCAGCTCAGCGCACGGGACCGGTGGAGATTGTGATCGATCTTCGTCAGCCCGGCCTCCCTGGCGCCACCCGTCGGGCCAACGCTTGACGCCGGGGATCGTTCAGGGCGGGGGGACGGCGGCCGGAACCGGCGCGGGGCTCCGGACCGCAGGCCGGCCCGGAGGCTCCTATTCGGCGAAGGGCGCCACCATCAGGCCGCCGGCCTGGGTCGGCGCGTTGGGGCCGCGGGCCAGGCGGTAGGCCGACCCCTGGCCGAGGTCGCGGTCGAACATGTCGCCGTAGGTTCCGGTCGAGGCGAGCATGCGGGTCTGCCAGTCCTTGTCGAGCGTGAGCTCGGGCGCCTCGATCCGCAGCGCGTCGATCCCGCCCGAAGCCCAGGGCGCCGCCGAGGTTTCGGCGCGCACCAGGGTGTGAATCGCCCAGGCTACGACGGCCGCGAAGGCCGGGTCCGCGACCGGCGTGCCGGCCATGACCGGGAAGGTCGCGAGCGCTTCGGGCAGCATGCGGCTCCTGATATGGTTCTGGCCGCCGTCCAGCCTGGCGTCGGCCAGGGTGGTGATCTCGGACGCCAGCGCGCCGCAAACCTGCGCGTCGTAGGTGTCGTAGAGCTCGACGTCCTCCTGGTAGCCCATGCGGACGAAGTCGAGCCGATGGGCCGCGAACCAGGCTTCCAGGTGGCGCTGGGTGCTGCTGCCGATGGAAAAGCAGATCGGCCGCCCGGCCAGATCGGCCACGTGCTGGATCGGCGACGCTTCGCTGACCATCACGGCCGTGCCCTCGAAGAACACCGGGGGCCCGGGCAGGACGTGACCGGCGAGGTGCTCGTCGAGGATCTCGGAGGCGGTTAGGAAGAACAGGTCGTCGGTCCCGTCGCGCACGGCGTCGAAGGCCTTGGTGGAATCGTAGGGGGTGAAGTCGATCCGGCCCTCGGTGCCGAGCACGGCCGCTCCGACGGCCCGGCACAGGTCGAGGAACAGGCCCGACGCGTGGCCGTCCTCCTCGACGTTGACGAGGCCCGGCCGCGGCGCGCCGCCGCAATGGATGATCTTCTGGGCGCGGATGCGGTCCAGGACCGTGCCGGCCCGGGCGGGGGATTGAACCGTGACGAGCAGCAGGGCGACGATGCAGCTGAGGAGCCGTGGCACGGGCTTCGTCCTTTGATGGTCCAAGTCGCGGTTCCGACCCCGGGATCGCGCGATCGAGGGGCTTTCGGCGTCGGATGAACGGGCAGCGCCCGGCGCCTTTCGGCGCCGGGCGGGTTCGTCACCCCGCCTCAGTTGTAGGCCGGCAGCGTCGAGGGCAGCGTGTTGAAGCCCGCCGGGGCCGGGGCCGTGATGCCCTGCCGCTTGTCCTCGGGCGTGACCCCGATAGCCGTGCAGCCGTCGCCGCCGTAGTGCGGGAACTTGTTGATCTCGCTCTCGGGGATCATGGCGTAGGAGGCCGGCAGCGGCGGCACCTCGCCGCGCAGGCGCGACGGCTCGAACCCGGACAGGAGGCTGTCCGTGATGGGCGAGTTGGTGTCGCGCGGGCCGAGGTATTTCTGCTCGAAGCCGGGAGGCCCGAACTTATTGAAGGCCGGCGAGTTGCCGTCCGCCAGGGCCTTGGCCTCGTCGGGCAGCTGCGACAGGGGCGTCGTGCCGAAGATCGCGTTGATGGTCTCGATCACGGCATTGTGGTCGCCTTCGGCGTGCGACACGGCGTGCACCCGGGCATAGGGCGAGATCAGCAGCATCGGCACGCGGACGCCCCGCGACAGTGGCAGGCTGTCGGGTCCGTAGCTCAGGATCCGCGGGGGGACGTGGTCGTAGAACCCGTCCGATTCATCGTAGGTGATGATGATCGCGCTCTGGCTCCAGATCCGCGGGTTGCCGGCGATGGCGTTGATGACGCGGGCCATCATGGCTTCGCTGAGCTGCCTGTCGCTGTAGCTCGGGTGGTCGTCGTCGCCCGATTTCGTTACATTGATGGTGGCGATCTCGGTGGGGGTCAGGCCGGCCGGGTTGGGGTAGTTCGGGTTCTGGATCGGCGGGGTCTGGGCGGGGTAGTTCAGGTTGTAATAGCCGCCGCGGATGTAGAACACGCCGCCGTAGGCCGGGATGTTGTCGGCCGCCATGTCGGTGAAGAAGTCACCCTCGCCGCGAAAGTTCTCCCGCTGCGACGGGTTGTTGGCCAGGTAGCCGAAATATTGCGGGCCCTCGTGATGGGCCACGAAACTGGTGTGCGAGGCCGTGCCGTTGGTGTCGTTCGGCTCGTGATCGTAGCCGTTCTGGTACCAGCGCCAGCCGGCCGGCTGGTTGTGCTGGTGGGTCAGGAACTTGATGTCGTTCTGGATGTCGGGCAGATCGAACGCCGGGTTGAGGTCCTGGCTGGTGTAGTAGCGCGCCCAGCCGCCCATGAGCGACAGCGGCACGGTGGCCGAGGTCAGGTTGGAGGCGACGTTGCTCGACCCGTAGAACTCCTTCGGCCCCGTGGGCTGGCGGTTTGTCGCCGTGGCGTCGAACTCCGACCCCCACCAGGGCTGCGGGTCGTTGACGAGCGGTGCTCCCTGCGTGGTGGCGTTGCCCATGTAGGTCGTGCCGTTGATGGTGCCGGTGATCGGCCCCGTGATGCCCGTGGCGGTCGGGTCGGCCGTCGTCGAGGGATGCTGGACCCACTGGGACTCGCCCGACTGGCCGGCCAGCATGGCGACCGCGTTGGGGGTCGAGGGCGTGTCCTCGGTGGCGAAGATGTTGTCGAAGATCGTGAAGCGGCTCGCCCACTGCCAGAAGAACGGGATCGTCTTGCAGTCGATGTGCGACATCACGAGGCGCGCGAACTGCGTGGCCTGGGCCTGGCTCGCCGGGTTGCCGGGCTTGGCGAAGCGCGTGTACTCGTCCAGCGCGAACTGGTCCATCCGCGGTACGCCGTCGACGACGTGGAGTTTTTTGGCGAGGCCCGTGTGCGAATGATCGACGCTGTCGACGAAGGTGGCGTTCTTCTCGTTGCCGAGCCGGAAAGGCTGCACCGTCACGGGCTGGCCGTTGACGTCCGTGTAGGTCTGCGTGAAGCCGGGCGTGTCGGCGGTCGAGCGGGGCTTGGTGCCGTCCGAGTAAAGGCCGTTCACGCCGGGGAAGGTGCCGAACTCGTTGTCGAACGAGTGGTTCTCGTTGAAGATCACGAAAACGTATTTGACCTTGTCGCGCAGCAGCGCCGCGACCTTGGCGTCGACCGCGCGGCCGCGCCAGCGGGGGTCGTCCTGGGCGATGAAGTAGGGCGCGACGTCGGGGCCCGGATCGGGCTGGGTCGCGACCGGCTGCAGGTGCGGGGCCGTCTGGGCCCAGGCGCCGACCGGCAGGGCGGGCTGTGTCAGGGCCAGGACCGCGCCGAGCGCGCTCGTGCGTTTCAGGAATGCCTTCATCGAGCGGTCTCCGCTTGCGTCGCCTGGGGCGCTTCTTTGGGCCATTTCGATGGAACTTTTGCGACAGGCGGATGGCACGGACGCGACACCGCGCCCGCGCGGGGGCCGACCGGACGCCGCGAGAACCAGCGCGGAAGGCCGCCCGGGTTCCCGGACCGTCGGCGCATGCGGCCCCGTATCGCTTGACCCGGCCGGTGCTTGCACCCTAAGGACGGAATGCCTCGGAAGAGAGCGCGTAGCTCAGTCGGTAGAGCATCTGACTTTTAATCAGAGGGTCCCGGGTTCGAGCCCCGGCGCGCTCACCAAGCAAAACAACGGGTTAGCTCGAAATTCTCGTTGCTCTGCTTCCCCGAAGACGTGGGTTGGGAAGCATATGGGAAGTTGAAGGAGGCTCGCGACCTTCCTTGGCTTCGCCTGTAGCGGGCCAATCCATCTCGTGCGAGCCACCCTGGGCCATACCAGCATCGCCATCACGGGGGCTATGCGCACATCCGGCTCACGGGCTCGGCACGCTCCCTGGAGGCGAGGGAGCGCAGCGCCTATCGATCCATCGGGACCGCCTCCTCAAACGGCACAACCAGCACGGTATTGTCCTGCTTATCTTTGATCACGAACTGCCGACCATCAGGCCTCCTCCTGTGAACAAGGCTGTCGGCCATGATCTCGCGTGCCGATGTAAGAGCGCCCGCCTTGGCGTCCTCGCGGTTCGCAAAGTCTTCCCCCTCGGCATCCTTGATGAGGGTTTCGCCACTCCGGATATCAAAGAAAAGATGCTGCACGATCGAACTCTCCCTGTAGGCCGGCAAACGTTTGAAGGGGAGTGGAGGTCCAGGTCGCAACCCGGCTGCGCGGAGTACCGCGCCTTTACAGGGCATGTTTGCTACATCAAGGTTACAGGTTGTGGTGATGCCTCACCTTACGCTGCGTCCGTACAGGGTCGGCAAAGATGAACCACTTCTATCGCGACGTGGTCGGCCTCGGGAGCGTGGCGGTCAGCCGTCACGCGCAGGCTCGCATGGAAGCCGATCGCATTTCGCAAGAGATGTTCGACCGGGCTCTCCTGAAGCCGATACGGCCGGACGTGCCGGACGGCGCCGATATCGTATGGCGTGAGCGCGACGGTCTCCGCATTGTCATCCTCCTCGATCCCGAGCCGAACGTCGGCGCCAAGCTCGTCAAGACGGTCTACCGGGTCAAGGATCAAGCGAGGGCGACACGCCGGTGACCGTCCACCTTCCCGTTTTCGTCGGACCCGGTCGAGACTGCAGGCGTCACTCAGGCTGACACCGACCGCCAGTTCGTGGCCATGTGGCGCAGCCAGCGCAAGAGCCCGAACACCGCCGCAGGATCGCTGCCTTCGCACGGCGAACCAGATCCTGCGCAAGAGCGACGTCAGCATGCGCTCGCTGGCCGAGCGCCTCACGAAGCCCACCGCGCACGGCGCTGCAGCCGACGCGGCCGTGACCGAAGCCTGAGTCGCGAGCCACCGATACTATGGCCTGATCTCCTTCGCCCGCGACAAGGCCGCTCCCATGCCTTGCCGCGACGATCGGCCGATTGCAGCGACGCCGGACTCGCGGGCCGCGACGTCCACGCGGCAAGCGTTCCATGGCCCCACTTGTTCTTCACTTCCGCGGTCGTGAAGCCGGGGGCATTCTCGGCGGCGCGGCCGCCGGTCGCTCTGACGACCGTGGCGAAGGCCGCGGCGGCCCGGTCGCGCTCGGCGCGGGCGCTGGTAGTGCGCGCCTTGAAGGGGCCGCAGGACTTGGCCGCGAGTTCAATCCAAAAGCGAGGCATACTGACTTCGCAAAGGCATTACATTACCTCTGAAGTGTAATTGCCTGCCTCCGGTGTTTTAACGTTTGGATGGCAGTAAATTAACCCTGAGGTGTCGTATGCTGACCTCTGAGCAGCTTCGGGCCGCCCGCGCCGTTCTCAGGTGGGATCAGTCCCGCCTTACCGAGATGGCGAGAATATCAGCCGAAACCATCAAGCGGTTGGAGAAGATGGACGGAACTCTCGGATCAACCCGCGTCGACACGCTCGATAAACTCCGGCGTGCCATTGAGGCTGCTGGTATCAAGTTCATCCCCGAGAACGGCGGTGGCGCCGGTATCCGCCTCAGAAAACAGGCTGGCTGCTCTGAAGCCGGCGAGGATCACCGATGAGCAATGCATCCAGCCACGCCGCTTTACCCCAGGGCAACGCGGATCAGATTGTCTACTGGAACAGTGCTGCCGGCCAGCGCTGGGCCGACCTCCAGGGCCGCATCGACGCGGTGTTCGCCCCCTTGACGGCCGCAGCCCTCGACTTTGCCGCTCCACGGCAAGGGGCGGCGGTGGTCGACGTCGGATGCGGGGCTGGCGCCACGATCCTTGAGCTTGCCGGCCATGTCGGGTCATCCGGGCGGATCGTGGGTATCGACGTGTCGGAACCCATGCTCGCGGTCGCGGCAGGTCGTGTCGCATCACAGGGGATCGCACACGCCAGCGTGTTGCTGGCGGACGCCGCAACGCACCCGTTTGAGCGCGGGACATTTGACCTCGCGTTCTCGCGCTTCGGGGTCATGTTCTTCGCCGATCCCGTGGCGGCTTTCACCAACATCCGGACCGCGCTGGTGGCAGGCGGCCGCCTCGCCTTCGCGTGCTGGCAGCCGCTCGCGGCCAATCCCTGGTTCACGGTTCCGGTCGGCGCGCTCAAGCCATTGCTGCCGCCGGCGCCTCCCGCGGATCCCTGGGCTCCGGGCCCGTTTGCCTTCGCGGACCCCGACCGGGTTCGCGGCATTCTCACGGCCGCGGGCTTCGAGGACGTCGGCATCGAGCGGCATGCCACGTCGATGCGTCTTGGCGATCTGGCGGCCGCTGTCGACTTTGTGACGCAGATCGGACCCGCGGCGCGCCTGCTTGGCGAGGCGGACGTGGAACAGCGCCCAGCCTTGATCGCAGCCCTTCGTGGCGCGCTCGCGCCCCACGACGGCCCGCCGGGGGTGGTGCTGGGCGGCGCGATCTGGCTGGTTTCCGCGCGCTCTGCAATCTGACCGGGACATCAGCCGACAAGGCTTAGGTCAGGTTCGTTGAGGGCGATCGTTGGCGAGGTACACGGGGCTTTCCCGCAACCTCTGTCCTCTCGGTCGAGCAGTGTCGTCGCGGCTATGCGGTACTGGTCCCCACCGACCCGTTTCGCCGCGTAGAGGGCCTGGTCGGCCATGACCATCAACGTCGTCGGATCGGCAACCGGGCTGAAGGGCGCGATGCCGAAGCTGCCGCCCGGGATCAGCGCGGCACCATCAGCGTCGAACGGCTCGCGAACGCTTCGCATGGCGCGCTCCGCAAACCGCTTGGCCCCGACCGCAACGTCCTGCCCGAAAACCAGGATCGCGAACTCGTCGCCGCCGAGCCGGGCTACCAGGTCGCCGCTTCGAACCGACGCGCGCAACCGGCACGCGATGTCCACCAGCAGCTTGTCGCCCACGGCATGGCCGAACGTGTCGTTGACCCGCTTGAAGCGGTCAAGGTCCATCATCACGACGGCGAAATCGGCATTTCCGGCCATGGCCCGCTGGTGAGCGGCTCGGAGCCGGAACTCGAACTCCGCGCGGTTGGCCAAGCCCGTCAGCGGATCATGCGTGGCTCGCCGCAGCAGGTCCTGCTCGACACGTCTGCGCGCGGTCACGTCGGTGTACATCACGAGGGTGTCGGAGCCGGCGATCGGCCGGGTACGGACCTCGATCGCGCGGCCGTCGCTCATCTCGATCAGCCAGTCACGAGCTTCGCCCAGACTTGAGATGCGATCCTCGATCCACTGTTCCGCATCCTGCTTCGGGCTTTCCTCACCCCGCCTGACCGCCTCGCGAAGGATGTGGGCCAGCCGACCCCCGGGGACCCGCAGGTCGCGCGTGGCCGGAAACAGGCTGCGGTACTGCTCGTTGCAGAACCGGATCGAGCCATCCCGCGCAAACAGCACCAGCCCGTCGGCCATGTTCGCCATGGCTTCACGCAGGAACCCCTGCGCCTCGGACAGCTCCGCGGCGAGCTTCCGTTCCGCGGTCACGTCGCGATTGTGCGTGATGATGCCGGACACCCGGCCCCGCGCGTCCCGAAGCGGGGTCTTGAGGCTGGTCAGCCAGCGGATCGAGCCGTCGGCAAAGCGAACCTCCTGATCGATTGGCCCCACGGTCTTGCCCTGCAGGACTTCTAGCTCCTCGTTGCGAAAGGCTTCCGCCATGTCGGGCGGGTAGAAGTCGGCATCCGACTTGCCGACAAGCTCGGCCGATGAGGCAACCTGCATGAGGTGGACCGTCGCCGGGTTCGCGGCCAGGAAGCGGCTCTGCACGTCCTTCGCGTTCAGGCTGTCGGGCAACGTGTCGATGATCGCGCCGTTGATGCGGTTCCTGTGGATCAGCATCCGGAACCGCATGTCGCGCAGCAGCGAGAGTGAGAACAGCCACGTGCAGGCGAAGGTCAGGGCGCCGGTCTGGCCGGCGGCCGAGAAGGCCGCCGGCCACTTGCTCGACGGCAGCAGGAAGACTGTCAGGAGGCTGCCCGCCGTGACGAGGAGCGCCGCCGCGCCGATCTCCAAGCTCCTCAGCCTGCGTTGGCCGGCCAGCGCCTGCGTGGTTGCGCCGAGCATGGCCGACAGCGCGATACTGGCGACCCCGGGCCATGTCCCGATGCCCGCGAGGTGGATGCGGCAGGCAATCGCCAGAACCGCCGCCACGGCTGCCGCGATCGGGCCACCGATCAGGCCCGCGGTCGCGAGAAGGGGTGTGCGCAGGTCGAAGATGAGGCCCGGCTCGACCTGCATCGGCACCAGCATGGACGCGGCGGCACTCGCGCCCATGAGCAGGCCAAGCACGGTGCTGCGCGGCAGGCCACGGGACACGAGTGTGTCGGGAAGGTGCGCCCACACCGCAATGCCGAGCATGGCCACGGAAAAGCACGAAAGCAGGCTGCGCAGATCCATGGTGCGTGGTCCGACGTCGTCCGAATCTGCTTTCCAGGTAGATCGGACTCTGTGAACGGCTGATCCCTGGTCGACGTTGGATTCCCGAGTCCCTCACTGAAAGCTGTGGCCATGACGAACATACGGTAGGCAGAAAGCGTCGAATTGCTTGCGTCGTAAGCCGGACGCGCGGTGGACATCTTCTGAACAAGACAAACGTAGCGCATCACTCAGCTTCCCGGTCCAGCCCTTCCGCCTCACGACCGAGGCGCAGGCGGCGCTCCACTGCGCCAGGTCGCCTAAGAAGGACGCCGGGAAGGCCGGGCGCGGTCCCGGCAAGTTCCGGCAAGCGGGCCCGCATCCGTCGAACCGACGACCGGACCCTTGACAGGCCCAGGGGCTTCGCTTCGTTTAGGGTCCGTGACACGGCTCCGATCATCTCCTCTGCGGCACGCGGTGGCGGCCGTTCTGATGCTCGTCCTGACGCTGGCCGGCGTCGGGCGAGGCTTGGCGGCCGCGTCCGACACGGGCGCGACCGCCTTCGGGGTTCCGGGGGTCGCGTCCCACATCTGCCACGCGGGCGACGGTTCGGCGCCGGTCGACCCGTCGCTTCACGACTGCTGCGACGCCTGCGCGCTGCTGGCGCCGCTCGCCCTGGCGGGGGACATGCCGTCCGTGCGCGGCCCGGCGGCAGTTCGCCACGCCGAGCGTGTTCGGGCGCGGGCCGGGGTGCCGACGGTGGCGCGCCCGCGCACGCCGCGCATGTCCCAGGGCCCGCCGACCGCGTGACCTGACGCGCGACCTCGGCTTCTTCCCGGCCCGGGCCGGCGCCCGCGCGTGACCGCGGGGCGCGACGGCGAGCCTCATCAGGACCTCATCCCATGTCATTCCCTAACGGGGCCGGCCGGCTGGCCGCGCTCACCATCCTGGCGCTCGCGCCCTCGCTCGCCACCGCCGACGACGTCGCGGCCGGCCTGCTCGTCATCCAGCACCCCTGGGCTCGGGCCACCCCCGGCGGCGCGCAGGTCGCGGGCGGCTACGTCACGATCGTCAACAAGGGGAGCACCCCGGACCACCTGGTCGGCGGCTCGCTCGCGGCCGCCACGACCTTCGCGCTGCACCAGATGTCGACCGCGGACGGCGTCATGCAGATGCGCCCGACCGGTCCGCTGGAGATCCCGGCCGGCGGCTCGGTCACGCTCGACCCGTCGGGCCGGCACATCATGTTCACCGGCCTGAAGCGGGGGCTCAGGAAGGGCGAAACCGTGGACGGCACGCTGGTGTTCGAGCGGGCCGGCACGGTGCCGGTGCGGTTCGAGGTCGAGGGCGTCGGCGCCAGGGGCCCCGCCGGGAGCGACGCGGCCGGCCATGCGGGGCATCCCATGCCCGGCATGGACATGGACTGAGCGGGGGCGGCCGGCCATGTCCAACGCGACGTCTTTCGCCGCCGCCCCGGCGTCGGCACCCTCGCCCCTGTACCGGGCCATCTGGCGCTGGCACTTCTACGCCGGGCTCCTCAGCGTCCCCTTCATGATCCTGCTGGCCGTCACCGGCTCGGTCTACCTGTTCAAGAACGAGATCAACCGCACGGTTTTCGCCCACCGCACCGTGGTGCCGGCGGAGGCCGCCCCCATGCGGCGTCCCGGTCAATTGGCCGAGGATGCCCTGGCGGCTGTGCCCGGAGCGCGGCTGAAAGCCTACGCGGAGCCGGCCGGCCCGACCTCGTCGGCGCTCGTCACCCTGCAGCGCGACGGGGCCAGGACGCTCGTCTACCTGAACCCCTACACGGGCCAGGTCCTGGACGCGGTCGAGGCCGCCACCGAACCCATGTTCGTGGTCCGCAAGCTTCACAGCCTGGCCTATTTCGGGGATGCGGCGACCTACGTCATCGAGGCGGTGGGCGGTTTCGCCCTGATCCTGGTGGTCACCGGCCTCTACCTGTGGTGGCCCCGCGGGCGGACGGGCGGGGTGATGAGCCTGCGCGGCACGCCGGGGAAACGGATCTGGTGGCGCGACCTCCACGCCGTCACGGGCGCGGTTGCGGGCGTCGTGATCTTCTTCCTGGCCGCCACCGGCATGCCCTGGTCGAAGTTCTGGGGCGCGCACCTGCAGAGCTACGCGTCGCGGGCGGGGGTCGGCTACCCGACGGCGCTCTGGGACGACGTCCCGTCCTCGACGGTGCCGATGAGCGACGCCACCAGCCGGCCCGGCTGGGTGGTGGCGACCGCGCCCGTGCCCGCCTCCACGCCGACCGGCGCGGCGCCGATCAGCCTCGACCGGGCGGTCGCGAGCGCCCGCGGGCTCGGGATCGCGCGCGGGTTCGAGGTGTCGGTGCCGGGCGACGGGACGGGAGTCTACACGGCCGCCATCTACCCGGGCGACCTCGCGCAGGAACGCACGATCCACCTCGACCAGTACACCGGCAAGCCGCTGGTCGACCTCGCCTTCAAGGACTACGGGCCGGTCGGCAAGGGGATCGAGTTCGGCATCAACGTCCACATGGGCCAGCAATGGGGGCGGCTGAACCAGCTCGTCATGCTGGCGACCTGCCTGGCCATCATCCTGTCCTCGGTGGCGGCCGTGATGATGTGGTGGAAGCGCCGCCCCGCCGGCCGGGTCGGGGTACCGCCCTATCCCGCCGAGGCCCGCGTGTACCGGGCGCTCTGGGTCGCCGCGGCGGCGCTCGGGGCGGCGTTTCCGGTCACCGGGCTCGCCATCCTGCTCATGCTGGCCGTCGATTGCCTTCTCATCCGCACGATCGCCCCGCTCCGGCGCGCCTTCGCCTGAAACAGCGCCGGTGGGTGGGCCCGCCGCACCCCTCAATCACGACAGGAACCACCGTGAACACCTTCGCACGCGCCCTTCTCACCGGTTTCGGCCTGTTCGCGGCCGCGACCCCCGCCCTCGCCCACGCGCACCTCACCGCCGCGACCCCGGCGGCGGGCGGCACGGTTCCCACGACCCCGACGGAGCTCGACCTTGCGTTCTCGGAAGGCTTGAACCTTCCGTTCACGGGCGTGAAGGTCACGGGACCCGCCGGGGCGGCGGTGGCCACCGGCAAGGCCGCGCTCGGCCCCGGCGGCGATACGACGCTGGTCGTGCCGGTTGCGGGCCCGCTCGCGCCCGGCTCCTACACGGTGGCCTGGCACGCCCTGTCGAAGGACGGCCACAGGACGAGCGGCACCTACACGTTCACGGTCAAGCCCTGACGCCGGCCCGGGCGTCGCGAGCCAGCGGATCCGCACCATGCCTTCACGCACGACGCTCGGGTTTCTGGCCGGCACCCTCGCGGTCATGCTCGCGGCCGCGGGCACCACGGTCGCGGTGCAGCACGAACAGCGGCGCGGCACGGTCGGGGGACCGTTCGTCATGGAGGACGCCGCGGGCGGGCCGGTCACCCAGGCCGACCTGCTCGGCAAGCCGAGCGCCCTGTTCTTCGGCTTCACCATGTGCCCGGACACCTGCCCGACGACGCTGACGGTGATGACGGAGGTGATGAAGACCATGGGAAGCGGGGCCGAGCGCCTGAACGTCGTCTTCGTGACCGTCGATCCGCAGCGGGACACGCCGGAGGTGCTGCGCCAGTACCTGTCGTCCTTCGATCCGCGCATCCGGGGGTTCACGGGCACGGAAGACCAGGTCGCGGCCATGGCCCGGGCCTACCACGTCCGTTTCCGGCGCGTGCCGCTTCCGGGTGGTGACTACACCATGGACCATTCCGCGGCCGTTCTCACCTTCGACCGGTCGGGGCGCTTCGTGGAAGCGATCCCCTCCGGCGAGGACGAAGCGCGGGTGCTGTCGCGTTTCGAAATCCTGATCTCCTCCCCGCCAACCGGGCGCGAGCGACGCGCCGCGGTCCAACCTGGACAAACCCGATGATCAACCTGTTCCGCCGCACCTTCCTGGCCGGCTCGGCCGCCCTGCTGACGGCGCCGCTCGTCAGACCCGCGGCCGCGCAAGCGCCGCAGCCCGTCGACCTCGGTGCCCGGCTCACCTACCCGTTCGCGGTGCCGCCCCTGCCCTACGCCTACGACGCCAACGAGCCGGCCATCGACGCGCAAACCATGCAGCTGCACCACGACAAGCACCACGCCGCCTACGTGAACAACCTGAACGCCGCCCTCAAGGACCACCCGGACCTGCATGACACGCCCTTGCCGACCCTCCTCGAACAGGTCCCGACCCTGCCCGAGGCGATCCGGACGGTCGTGCGCAACAACGCGGGCGGCCACGCCAACCACACCATGTTCTGGCAGGTGATGGGCGGCAAGGGCGGCGAGCCGACCGGCGAGGCCGGAACCGCGATCGCGCGGGACTTCGGCTCGTTCGACGCGCTCAAGGCCGATTTCAACAAGGCGGCCGCGGGCGTGTTCGGCTCGGGATGGGCCATGGTGCTGACCGACCGCGACGGCCGCCTCAGGCTGGCGAGCCGGCCCAACCAGGACTCGCCGATCATGGAGGGCGCCCACGCGCTGTTCGGCAACGACGTCTGGGAACACGCCTA
>CAXTEP010000004.1:42465-47390 GCA_964243125.1 uncultured Lichenihabitans sp.
CATGGCGGCGAGCAGGTACCAGATGACCGCGTAGAGCAGGTGGTTGTTGGGGAAGGCCACGACGGTGAGCCCCCCTCTGGGCCAGCTTCCCGGATTCGGCGCGTCGTCCGCGTCGATGAAGTAGGGCGCGACGGGGCCGATCCCGCGGGCCGCCGCGATGGCGGCGACGTCGCGGGACAGCCAGCGGTCCGCCGCGGGATCGTTGGTTTGCAGGAAGGCGCCCTTCGGCTCCGTGATCCGGATCAGGCCCGCGACCGCGGCGCGGCCCGCGACCTGCCCGGCGGGGCGTGAACCGGGCTCGCGGCGGTCGGACGGCACGAAGCCGCGATTGACCAGCACCGTGAAGCCGGCGTCGGTCGCCAGCGGCGTCATCACCCAGAAACCGCCGCCCAGCACCGTGACGGCCTGCACGGCCGTTTCGCGGTCGTTGAGGAAGGTCCCCTCGGCCGCGACGTGCCGGTATTCGTCCCCCTCGCGCGTCAGGCCGGCCCAGGTCGCGGGTCCGGGCGCCGGCACCGGCGCGGCGTGCACGCGGGCCTCGACGCGGGCGATCAGGTCGCGCTTCCAGGCCAGGCGATGGACTTGCCACGAGCCGAGCCCCACCAGGGCCGAGAAGGCCAGAAGGCCCGACAGGCCTAGCGCGGCACGCCTGGCCCGCGACGGGCGGACGGGGGGTAGGTGGTGTGGCGTCGCGCGGGAGCCGCCCGGGCCCGCCCCCGCCGGGTCCACGCCGCCGCGATCAGAGGTTTGCTGCACGGCGAGCCGGTCCCTTGATCATCGCGTCTGCCCCGAACGGCGCGGTGCCGTCCTGCTGCAATGGTTTGGGGATCCGCTCAGGTCCATGACCGCGCCCTGGCGCGCGGAACCGTGACGTTCTGGCGGCGGTGATCCGGGGCGCGGTTCAGAACGGTGAAACGCTCGCCGCGCCGGCCTCATGCGGTCCGCGCGCGATCCGGGACCGGGCACCGCAAAGGCCGGTCACGCCGCCGCCCGTCGTGCCAGGTGAAGGTAGTTGGCCTTGAACTCGGCCAGGTCCTGCAACCGGGGCAGGTCCAGGATGGTCAGGCTCGTTCCCGACAGCGCGATCAGACCCTGCCGCCGCAGCGCCTGGAGCGTCCGGTTGACGTGCACGGCCGAAAGGCCGGTCGTGTCGGCCAGGTCGACCTGCCTGATCGGGAGCGAGTAGCTGTCCCGCGTGGCCAGCCCCACGGCCTGGAACCGCAGCAGCAGCTCGCAGAACAGATGGGCGACGCGTTCGTCGGCGGCGCGCCCTCCGACGTTCAACAGCCATTCCCGCAAGGTCGCCTCGTCCACGAGCGTGGCGAGGCGGAGCGCCCGGGCGATGGACGGGTGGTTCTCGACGAGGTCCCGGATGGTCGGAAGGTCGATCCGCACGACCTGGCAGGTCGAGAGCGTGCCGATGGCGTGGTCCATCTCGTGCAGGAGGGCGACGTCGAGGTCGCAGAAATCGCCCGGGATCAGGTAGGCCATGATCTGGCGCACGCCGTTCTGCCGCATCTTGTAGCGGGCCGCCATGCCGTCCAGGATCAGGTACACGCCATTGGGGGCGTCGCCCTCGCGGATCAGGTCGGTGTGGGCCGCAACCGTCGCGGGGCAGCCGCAAAGGCCGTGCAGGACGGCCCGATCGTCGACCGACAGGTCGGCCAGGCTCGCGAGCTTGCGGACGAGCGGGTTGGCGTTCAGCGACGGCGTGTCCGAAGCCGGCCGGCTTCTCGGGTCGGTTGCGTTGCTGACAGCCATGATCCTCGTCTTCGGGGCAATGGATCGAAATGATCGCGTCGGATGCCGGAAGGACCCGGCGCTAGGGAATAACAAAAGTTTAATGGTGGTTCCGAGCGCCGGAATAGATTCGTCGCGGACGCGGTCGTGGGCCTGCCGGGCCTTCATGGGCCGATCGGGGGTCCGCGCCGAGGACGGCGGCGACCGGGAACAACCCGGGACAAGAGCGGCGACCCGAAGCACGCGCCGGCGCCGGAAATCCCAGGCACGGCCTCGCGTCACCCGGGCCGCGCGGTCCAGTCCCGCAGACGCCGCGATGCCCGCTGCGGCGTGGCGCCGAACATCGGCTCGGCGCCGTAGCCCTCGACCGCGAACGAGGCCGCCACCGCGCCCGCGCGCGCGGCCCGGACGAGGTCGGTCCGGTTCTGCGCCAGCGCGGCCATGAAGGCGCCGCAGAAGCAGTCGCCGGCGCCGGTCGCGTCCCGGACGTCGGCCGGAAACGCCAGCACCGCCACCGTCTCGCCGCGGCCGTGAACGATGCAGCCCTGCGGGCCGAGCTTGATCACCACGACGGCCGGTCCCCAGGCCGCGAAGGTTTCGGCGGCCGCGGGCCAGTCCGCGTGGCCGAGCAGCTGGTGGGCCTCGGCGGCGCTCGGCATGAACACGTCGACGGCGCCGATCAGGCGGCGCAGCGCGTCCTCGTTGCCGGCGATGTAGTCCTCCTGCGGGTCGAGCCCCACCAGCGCCGTCGTGGTGCGCCGGAGATCGGCCACCAGCGCCTCCTGGGCCCCGAGCGTCATGGCCAGCACCAGGACCGCGTCGGCGTCCCGGTAGGCCGCGGGAACGTCGGCCGGGGTCGGCGACAGGGCGTGAAACGCGTCGTCGGAGAAGAAGGGGGTCCAGGTCCGGCCGCCGTCGCCCCGGTACGCGATGCGGTTGCGCAGCGTCGGCAGCGGCCGGGCCGGGAGGCCCGCGTCCGACAGGCCCGCCCGGGCCACGCGGTCCAGCACCGCGGCCGGGAAGTCGCACCCGACCGGCGCCACCATCTCGGTCGCGGGCTCCCACAACCGGCCCGCGAGCGCCGCGTAGAGCGCGTCGCCGCCGATGCAGCCCGGCACGGCCGAGCCGTCGGGAAACACTACGTCGTCGATGGTCAGGTTGCCCAGGCAGACCAGGCGGGGACGCGGGGTCAGGACCGGTCTCCTCCAGGCTCCACGCCGGGCGGGCACGTCGCCGCGGCGAATTTCGCCGTCGCCAGGTGGAAGGCGTAGAGCTGCACCGGCACGCAATACACCAGGGCCGACACCTCCTCGGGTACGGCCGGCAGCCGCAGCACCGCGTCGGCGTGGGGGTCGAGCGCGCCCTCGTCCTCGCTCACCACGCCGTAAACGCGGCCGCCCCAGCGCCTGCCCTCGAAGGCCGTGTCGCGCGCCCGGGCCACCGACGGCCCGGCCGGCGCGACGATGAAGAGCGGGTCGCCCGGCTTCTGGGAATTGTAATGGTGGAATTCTTCGAGCGGGATCGCCAGGGCGTGGTCCGGCGAGCATTCCTTGACCTTGGCGGCGCCGAACAGCGCGCAGGCGTAGGAGGGGCCGCCGCCCGCGAACAGGAAAACGCCGCGGTTCGCGTCGGCGCGGGCCAGATCCGCAATCCCTTCCTCCCGGCTCGCGATCACGGCCGCGATCTGGTCCGGAACGGCATCGAGGGCGGCCCGGAGCCAGGCCACGCGTTCGGGCGGGCGGCCGAGCGCGGTCGCGAGGTCGAGCGCGAAGTGCAGCAGCAGCGCCAGCGCGGCCGTGCTGGCCTGGGTGGGCCAGCCGCGCCGCTCGGCCCGCACCAGCAGGCCGTGGTCGGATTCCGCCATCAGGGCCGAGCCGGCCGTGTTGCTGAGCGCGAGCGTTTGAGCCCCCAGGGCGCGGGCGATCAGCGCGGCCTCCACGGTGCGCGTGGTGGTGCCGCTCGACGAGAGCGTGACCACCAGCGTGTCGGGCCCGACCGTGCCCCCCGTGTAATAGGCGAAATCGAGCGCCTGCACGGGTTCGCACGGGATTCCCAGCACCCGCTCGAACAGCAGGCGCGCCCCCACCATCACGGCCAGGCTGTCGCCGCAGCCCGTCATAACGACCCGCCGGACCCCGGCCGACGCGATCGTCCGGGCCGCGCGGGCCGCGTCGGCGCGCGCCGTCGCCAGGGTGTCGCGGATGGCGGCCGGCTGCGCCAGGATCTCGACGCGGGTCAGTTCCACGCGGCGGCGGCGCTTCTCGTCCAGCGGGTCGTCGGTCGGCAGGGCGTCCATGAGCCGGGCTTCGCGCTCGAACAGGGCCGCCACCAGCGCGCGGGCGCGGTCGTCGAGCGGCGAGTCGGGCGCGAGAAGCGGCGTGAGCGAACCGGTGGGGGTCATCGGGGGTCCTCGCCGAGGGTCAGGCGGTCGCCAGCTCGCAGCGGCGGCTCAGCAGCTGCGCGGCGAGGAAGCGCCGCGGGTCGGCCTCGTCCTGCGAGCGGTTGGGGTCGAGGCCGCCCGCCACCGCGAGCCCGTAGGCCAGCACCTGCAGGGGCGCGGGCATCAGCAGCGGCGACAGCCAGGGGGGCGTCGGCGGCAGGGTGAGCCGGTAGGTCGCGGACGGCACCGGCACCCCGGCGCTCTCGACCGCCAGCGTGCGCTGCCCGACGGTGGCGAGCGCCGCGGCCGTGTTGTCGGCGAGGCGCGCCACCTCCGGACGGCCGGCCAGCAGCACCACGAGCTCGTCCGGCCGGCTCGACCAGAACTGGCTGTGGGCATATTCCTCGATCTCGCCGCTCCAGACCGGGGCCGTCGTGACCTTGACGAGCTTGGCGGCCCCGTAGTCCGCGGTCGCCCAGTCGGGCCCCGCCCCGAGCACCCGGACGCCGCCAAAACCCCGGGCCGCGATCTCCCGGCAGACCGGACCCAGGACGGCCTCGCACTGCGCCAGCACCGAGGGAAGGCCCGCCAGGAACGCGCGCATCTCGTCGCCCGTGCAGCGCGCCTGCCCCCCGAGGCCCAGGGCCGCGGCGGCGCCCTCGACCAGCAGCATCAGGCCGAGCACGGTCGCGCTGTAGCGCGCCGTGCCGGTCAGGAAGGCCGCGACGTCCGGCACCCGCAGGGACGCGCGCGCGTCCGACCCGGCCCCCAGGGCCGCGCCGTCCTGGTTGGTCAGCGCCACGGT
>CAXTEP010000004.1:47490-52834 GCA_964243125.1 uncultured Lichenihabitans sp.
GACGCGCCGATGGCGTGGAACTCCGCGGCCCGCTCCAGGACCGCCTCCAGCACGCCGGCCTGGCGCCGGATGTCGGCCAGCATGGCGGGCGGGGTGGAATCGTCTGGCATGGTCTGTTTCCCTGTGAACCGACGGTGGCGATTGCGCCTTGCCGCGGCAAGGAATTTTTTCGAAAGCTTTTGAACGCCGGCCGTCCGCAACCGATGATGAAATTGACGGCAGGCTTTGGCGGGTGGTCGGGCTGCGGCGGAGGATGGTGGGCGATGGCGGGTTTCGGTGCGTCGGGGCGCCACGAGGAGATCGCGGACCTCCTGCAGGAAGCGGGACGGGTCTCGGTCATGGCGCTCGCGGCGCGGTTCGCGGTCTCGGTGGTGACGATCCGCAACGACCTCGACCTGCTCGAACGCCAGGGCGTGCTGCGGCGGATGCGGGGCGGCGCGGTGGCGGTGCGGGCGGCCCGCTTCGAGCGGCCGGCCCATCTGGCGGGCGAAAGCTACGCGGCCGAGAAGGGCCGCATCGCCGCGGTGGCGGCGAGCCTGGTGCGCGACGGCGAAACCGTGATCATCGACGCGGGCAGCACCATGGTGGCGCTGGCCCAGGCGCTTCCCCGCACGCTCAGCGACGTCGCGGTGGTGACCAACGCGCTCGATGTGGCGCTGGAACTGGAGGAGCATCCCGGCATCAAGGTGGTGATCACGGGGGGCACGGTGCGGGGACGGAGCCGCTCGCTCGTGGCGCCCCTGGCCACGCTGCTGCTCGGGCAGATCAACGCCGACGTGGCGTTCCTGTCCTGCGCCGGCGTCGATCCCGAGAAGGGGTTCACCAACAGCAACTGGGAGGAAGCGGAGATCAAGCACGCCATGCTGGCCGCCGCCGGCCGGGCCGTGTTCCTGGCCGATCACAGCAAGGTCGGCCACGTGGGCACGGCGCGCATCGCGGGGCTGGACCGTGCCGACGTGATGGTCAGCAACGCCGGGCTCGATCCCGACGCGGCCCGGGCGCTCGAAGCCAAGGGCCTGCGCCTGATCCTCGCCTGATGCCCGCCGCATAGGCAGGCCGGGCCGATCGCGGTCAGGCGAGCGCGGAGAGTTTCGCAAAATTTGCATTGCGCGCCGATGGGAAGAGCGCAAGCATCCCGGCCGGGGTGGTCGCGGCCCGACCTCGACGGCCGGACGCCCGCACGACGACGAGCAGGGGTGCGCAGCAATGACCGCAGGTCCAATGATCAACCGCCGTCAGCTCGGCCAGGGCGCCGCGGCGCTCGCGACTCTGATGGCCCTGCCGCGCGGCGCCTTCGCGGCCGACGCCAGGCCCGTGGTGATCGCCTCCGAGGAGGACGTGTCGACGCTCGACCCCCACCTGATCCGTAACAACCACCCGATCGGCACCGTGGTGTGGTCGGTGTTCGACAGCTTGGTCCGGCGCAACCCCGACGGCTCGCACGAACCCCGCCTGGCGCTCGGCTGGGAGCAGGTCGAGCCCACGCGCTGGCGCTTCAAGCTGCGCCCGGACGTCAAGTTCCACAACGGCGAGTCCTTCGACGCCGACGCGGTCGTGTTCAACTTCAACCGGATGAACGTGTCGCCCTACAATGCCGAAAGCCAGCTGTGGCCCGGCACCAACCTCAAGGAGGTGGTGGCGATCGACCCGATGACGGTCGACCTGGTAACCAGCGAGCCCACGATCAACATGCTGTACTGGCTAGAGGAGGCCTTCGTGGGCGCCCCCAAATACCTCAAGGACACCGCGCCCGACGTGGTGTCGGCCAATCCGGTGGGCTCGGGCCCCTACCGGTTCGTGTCCTGGAAGCAGGGCGACCGCGTGGTGTTGACCGCCAACCCGACCTACTGGGCCGGCGCCCCGCCCATCAAGGACGTGGTGTTCCGCGACATCCCCGAACTCTCGTCGCGCATCAACGAGCTGACGGCCGGCAGCGTCGACGTGGCGGTGGGGCTGACGCCCGACACCGCCGCAGGAGCCAAGTCGGCCAATTCCAAGGTTTTGGCGGTCAACAGCCTGCGCAAGATGCACATGGGCATCTCGTTCACGGGCCTCGCGCCGCTCAAGGACAAGCGCGTCCGCCAGGCCCTCAACCACGCGGTCGACGTGCCCACCATGATCGACACGCTCCAGGGCGGCATGACCAAGCCGCTGCTGTCGCTCATCAACCCGCCCAACAACGATCCCTCGCTAAAACCCTTCGCCTACGACCCCGACAAGGCCAAGGCCTTGCTGAAGGAGGCCGGGCACGAGGGCTTCGAGCTGCCCGTCGCCTACGGGCGCTACCCCGGCGCCAAGGAGGTGTCGGAAACCGTGGCCTCCTACCTCGAGGCCGTCGGGCTCAAGCCGAAGCTCGAAGCCTACGAGACCGGCCGCTTCGAGGAGATGCTCAAGCAGAAGGCCTTCACGGGCATCTACTATTACGGCTGGGCGTCGCTCATCAATCCGTCGGTGGAGCTCGTCATCCTGACGAGCGACGCGGTCGACAACTCCAACGGCTACAACAACCCCGACTACGACAAGCTCGTGAAGACCGCCTCCGTGACGCTGGACGAAACCAAGCGCAAGGCCATCCTCAAGCAGGCCGAGGACTTCATCTGGGACGAGTGCCCCTGGATCTACCTGTGGTACCTCCCCGCCATCTACGGCCTCAGCACGCGGCTCGACTACGCGGTGCGGCCGGACGAATATATCGAGATCTACCGCGCCAAACTGACCGGCTGAGGCCGGACGATCGGAGACGCGCCGATTTCAACCTTCCTGGTCCGCCGGGTGGCCGCGGCCTGCCTCGTGCTCCTCGGCGTCAGCCTGGCGACCTTCCTGGTCGCGCAATCGACGGGCGATCCCGTCACCCTGCTGGTTCCGGCCAACGCCACGGAGGCCGCGCGGGCCGACCTGCGCGCCCATCTCGGCCTCGATCGGCCGGTGCCGGTCCAGTACGGGCTGTTCCTGGCCCACGCGCTCCGGGGCGACCTCGGATCGTCCTTCGTGTACAAGCAGCACGTGCTCGACCTCGTGGTGAACCGGCTCGGCACCACCTTCGAGCTGGCCTTCGCGGCCTTCGCGATCGCGCTCGTGCTGGGGGTCGGGCTCGGCGCCCTGGCGGCGCTGCGGCGCAACACGGTCGTGGATTTCGCCATCACGGGCTTCACCATGATCGGGCTGGCGATCCCGCCCTTCTGGCTCGGGCTGATCCTGATCATCGTGTTCGCGGTGCGGCTGCGCGTGCTGCCGGTTTCGGGCTCCGACACCGCCGCCTCCGTGATCCTGCCGGCCGTGACCCTGAGCCTGCAGAGCACGGCGCGGCTCGCCCGCCTGCTGCGCTCGTCCATGATCGAGGTGCTGGAAGCCGACTACGTCCGCACCGCGCGCGCCAAGGGGCTGTCGCGCGGCGTGGTCCTGTGGGTCCACGCGTTCCGCAACGCCCTGATCCCGCTCGTCACCATGGCCGGGCTGGAGCTCGGCGACCTGATCTCCAGCGCCGTGGTGATCGAGGCCATCTTCGCCTGGCCGGGCCTGGGGCGCCTGGCCATCACGGCGGTGTCGCAGCGCGACTTTCCCCTGCTGCAGGGGGCCGTGCTGGTGGCGGCCGTGTGCTTCGTTTCCATCAACCTGGCTGTCGACTGGCTTTACACCCGCATCGACCCGCGCGTGGCGCTGCGATGAGGCCCGTGCCCCGGCTCGGCCTGCTGGGCGCCGTCCTGGTCGCGGTCGCGATTGCTGTGGCCGCGACGGCGCCGTGGCTCGCGCCCGCCCGGCCCCAGCAGATCGACCTCCGCGCCCGCCTGGCGCCCCCGGCCTGGCTGCAGGGCGGCAGGACCGGCCACCTGCTCGGCACCGACAATCTCGGGCGCGACGTGCTGAGCCGCGTCATCTGGGGCAGCCGCATCTCGCTTGCGGTGGGGAGCGCCGCGGCCCTGCTCGGCATGGTGCTGGGCAGCACGCTCGGGCTGCTGGCCGGCTACTTCCGCGGCTGGGTCGACGCCGTGATCTCCTGGCTGATCAACGTGCAGCTGGCCTTCCCTTTCACGCTGCTGGCCATCTTCCTGCTCGGCACGGTTGGGGGCGGGTTCCCGGCCGTGGTGGTGGTGCTGGCGCTGGGCACCTGGGTGAACTACGCCCGCATCGTGCGCGGCGAGGTGCTGGCGATCCGCGGCCGCGACTACGTGCTGGCCGCGCGCGCCGTCGGCGTGCCGACCGGGCGCACGCTGATGCGCCACATCCTGCCCAACACGGCCGCGCCCATCGTGGTGGTGGCGAGCTTCTCCACCGCGCAGGCGATCCTGACGCAGGCGGCCCTGAGCTTCCTGGGCGTCGGCATCGACCCGAGCGTGCCCTCCTGGGGCGCCATGCTGGACGAGGGGCGCGGCTACCTGCAGTCGGCCTGGTGGATCGCGGTGTTTCCCGGGCTCGCCATCGCGCTCACGGTGCTGGGCGCGAACCTGCTGGGCGACTGGCTGCGCGACTGGCTCGACCCGCGGAGCGCCGCGTGAGCGGGCCGCTGCTCGCGGTCGACAACCTGCGGGTCCGGTTCGGCGGCCTCCATGCGGTGCGCGGCGTGTCGCTCGCGGTCGAGGCCGGCGAAAGCCTCGGCATCGTCGGCGAATCAGGCTCCGGCAAGAGCGCCACCGTGCTGTCCGTCATGCGGCTGCACGACCCGAGAGGCGCGCGGGTGGAGGCCGACCGGCTGGTGGTGGCCGGCACCGACGTGCTGACGGCCCCCGAGCGCGACGTGCGCGGCCTGCGCGGCGGCACGGTCGGCATGGTGTTCCAGGACCCCCTGAGCGCCCTCAACCCGCTGTTCACGGCGGGGTTCCAGATCGCCGAGGTCCTGCGCCGCCATCGCGGGCTGGACCGGACCGCCGCCAGGGCGGGCGCGGTGGCGCTGCTCGACCGGGTGGGCGTCCCCGACCCCGGGCGCCGCGCCGGCCAGTTTCCCCACCAGTTCTCGGGCGGCATGCGCCAGCGCGTGATGATCGCCGCGGCGCTCGCCGGGGAGCCCCAGCTGCTGATCGCCGACGAGCCCACGACCGCGCTCGACGTCACCGTGCAGGCCGGCATCGTGCGGCTGATCCAGGACATCCAGGCCCGCTCCGGGCTCGGCCTGGTCTGGGTCACGCACGACTTGGCGCTGCTGGCCCGGATCGCCGACCGGCTGCTGGTCATGTACGCGGGCCGGGTGGTCGAGCAGGCGCCGGCGGCCCAGCTCTACGCCCAGCCGCGCCACCCCTACACGGCGGGGCTCCTGTCCACGGTGGCGCGGCTCGATCAGCCTCGCGGCCGGCGCGCCCGGGCGATCCCGGGCGCCCCTCCCCGCCTCGACCGCCCGGTCGCGGGCTGCGCG
>CAXTEP010000005.1:0-7675 GCA_964243125.1 uncultured Lichenihabitans sp.
CTGCGCCGCCGCGAGGCAGCGGCGTCACGTAGGCGTCGTCCAGCACGGCTTCGGCCTCGCCGTCCAGCACGACCGCGAGGCGGCCCCGGGCCTCGGCCCCGCCGGTCCAGGGCAGCGCGAAGGCAAGGTCCTGGGCGGCTCCGTCGACCGTGAACGGCCGGGCCACGCGCAGCGGCGGCGCGCCATCGCGCTCCAGGGTCAGAACCAGCGATCCCTTGACGGGCCGCCCGGTCGCGGCCGCAACCGTGGTGCCCCAGCGCAAGGTCGCGTCGCGGCCGGCCGGTAGGGTGAAATCCTGATCGAGCACGGCGTCCGTGCAGGGCCCGCAACCCACCCGCAGCACGGCATCGTTGGCCGGCGGCTGGCGAAGGGCCGTGACCTGCAGGCCGCCCGCGGCGCGCCAATCCGCGGCCCCGTCCGCGAAGGTCGGATTGCGGAGCAGGTTGCGGGTGGCGACGTCGCCCGGCGCCGCGTCGTTGACCAGCGGGTTGAACGGGCGCCCGGGATCGGCCTCGACGAAACTATCGTCCCGGCAGTCGAGACGGATGTAGGTTTTGCCGAACATCACCTGCGTGTTGGGGCCGTTGCACTGCTCTTCCGGATAAGGGCGGCAGGCGTCGTCGGGGTTGTGGCCGGCCTTGCGGGCCCGCTCGGCGCAGCCCGACGGGGTCTGCCAGGCTTCCCACCGCGTGAACCCGTAGGGCTTGGTGAAGTAGAACCGCTCCATGCTGTCGTTGGTGTGGGAAGGGTCGGCCGGGTCGCCGTAGGCGAAATGCTGGCTCACGATCGTGTCGAGCGCCCGGCCGCTCGTGTAGCGGTAGGGCTCGGGCATGTGGAACCAGGTCGTGTAGTCGTCCCCGATGAGGAACAGCCACGGGCAGGCGGTGGACGGCCCCTTGGTGATCTTCAAGGTGGATTTGACGCCGCCGCGCTGACCCGCCGCCAGGCCGGGCGGGAACAGGATCCAGCCGTCCGTCCGGTCGCAGCCGGTGGTGCGCCAGAAGATCTGGTCGCCCCCGCCCTGGTCGCTGGTGCGGATGATGGAATGGTGGGGGCCGCCGAGGTCGATCAGGTCGAAGCCGCTCCGCTCTCCCAGATCGCCGAACGAGTTCGACGGGTCGGCACCCCCGAACACCTTGGTGGTCATCGAGCGCGCTTCGCCGTCGGGACCCAGCACCGGGTAGGACGTGAAGGCCTGCCAGCGGCCCCAATCGACCCGCCGGTACGGGACGGCCTCGCCGACGCGGAGTTGGCGCGCGTGCCCGCACCGGGCCGGGTCGCCCGGCACCGCGACGTCGGCCGCGTCGACGCAGACCTGCGCCACGACGTAGTCGCCCGGCTCGGCACGCGCGGGCGCGGCCGGGTACAGCCCCCACAGGGCGATCAGGATCCAGGCGTGTCGCAGGTGGTTCATCGGTCGGGTCGTGGGTCGGTCCTCCTGCGGATCTGCGGCCGGAGCCGGTCGGGCCGCCCTACTGCGGCCCCGGCTGAGCCGATCGGCATCGCGGAATGCATAGCATGGCCTCGGCCGGCCAGCCGCGCCGATGGGGGGAACGGGCCGGTCGAGACTCAGGCGGCCGCGGCCGCCTCGACCCGCGGTTCCAGCGCGTTGTCGACCGCCTGGTCCACGCGGTCCAGCCAGACGAAGTCCAGCTTGTCGCGCGCGTCTTCCGGGATGTCGTCGAAGTCGCGCCGGTTGCGGGCGGGGAGCATGACCCGCGTGATACCCGCGGCGGCGGCGGCCACGACCTTCTCCTTGATGCCGCCGACCGGGAGCACGAGGCCCCGCAGGGTGATCTCGCCCGTCATCGCCGTGTCGGGCCGCACCGCGCGTCCCGTCACGAGCGACGCGAGGGCCGTGAACATCGCGACCCCGGCGCTCGGCCCGTCCTTGGGCGTGGCGCCAGCCGGAACATGGACGTGGATGTCGTTGCGCTCGAACCAGCTCGGCTCGACGCCGAGCGCCGCGGCCCGGTTCTTGAGCAGGCTGAGCGCCGCGTGCACGCTTTCCCGCATAACGTCGCCGAGCTGGCCCGTGACCATCAGGCCGCCCTTGCCGGGGTTGCGGGTCGCCTCGATGAACAGGATCTCGCCGCCGACCGGCGTCCAGGCCAGCCCGGTCGCGACGCCCGGCACGCTCGTGCGGACCGCGACCTCGTTCTCGAACACCGGCCCGCCCAGGATGGGGGTCAGGTCGTTCGCCGTGATGGCGACCCGTTCGGCCGACCCTTCCGCGATCCGCACCGCGGCGTTGCGCAGCGAGCGGCCGATCTCGCGCTCCAGGCCGCGCACCCCGGCCTCGCGCGTGTAGCCCGCGATGATGGCGCGCAGGGCCGCGTCGTCCATCGTCACCTGGTCGGCCGAGAGGCCATTGGCGTCGAGCTGCCGGGGCACGAGGTAACGCCGGGCGATCTGGAACTTCTCTTCAAGCGTGTAGCCCGCGAGCGCGATCACCTCCATGCGGTCGCGCAGGGGGCCGGGGATGGTGTCGAGCATGTTCGCGGTCGCGATGAAGACGACGCGCGACAGGTCGAACGGCACCCCGAGGTAATTGTCGCGAAAGGTGCCGTTCTGCTCGGGGTCGAGCACCTCCAGCATGGCGGCGGACGGATCGCCCTGCACGCCGCGGCCCATCTTGTCGATCTCGTCCAGCATCATGACGCAGTTGCGCGCGCCCGCCTTGCGCAAGCCCTGCACGATGGTGCCCGGCAAGGCCCCGATATACGTCGAGCGGTGCCCGCGGATCTCCGCCTCGTCGTGCACGCCGCCCAGGCTGACCCGGACGAAGGGCCGGCCGAGCGCCCGGGCGATCGACTGCCCCAGCGAGGTCTTGCCGACGCCGGGCGGCCCGACGAAGCATAGGATGGGCGCCTTGCCGTTGGGCGCGAGCTTGCGCACCGCGAGATACTCGACGATGCGCTGCTTGATCTTGGTCAGCCCGAAATGATCGGCGTCGAGGATCTGCCGCGCCGCCGGTATGTCGATCGGCTTGGCGTCGGGCAGGCCCCAGGGCAGGTCGACCATCCAGTCGAGATGGTTGCGCAGCATGCCGGTTTCGGGCGACGCCTCGGGGCTGCGCTCGTAGCGGCGGAGCTCCTTGCGGGCCGCGGCCTCCGTGTCGGCCGGCATGCCGGCCGCGTCGATCCTGGCCGCGAGTTCGGTGACCTCGGCGGCCTTGGCCTGATTCTCCCCCTCGCCTAGCTGGCGCTGAATCGCGGCCATCTGCTCGCGCAGGACGGCCTCGCGCTGGCGCTCGTCGAAAGTCTGCCTGGTTTGCCGGCCGATCTCGTTGGTGATGCGCAGCACCTCGATCCGATGGGCCAAAAGCGCCGCGACCTTCTCCATCCGGCTCATCTGGTCCACCGTTTCCAGCAGCTCCTGCTTCTGGTCGGGCGTGATGTCGAGGTAGGCGGCGACCAGATCCGGCAGGGCGCTGGGAGAGATCGCGCTTTGCACGGCCTGGACGAGGTCCGACGGGACCTGCGGCAGGAGCTGCAGGGTCTCGATCGCCAGTCGCTGCAGGTTGAGCCGCGTGGCCTCGATGGTCGGACCTTTCTGGTCGACCTCCTCGATCCGAAGCACGGCCGCGGTGAAGAAGGGCCGCTCGTGCAGGTAGTCGCGGACTTGGAAACGCTGCACCCCCTGCAGCACCACGTGCTGGGACCCGTCGGGCGCACTGACGTAGCGCAGCACGTTGCACAGCGTTCCGACGCGGTGCAGGTCGACGGCGGCGGGGTCCTCCCCGTCGGCGTTGCGCTGCATGAGGAGGCCGATCGGCTTTTCGGCCCGCACAGCGGCCTGCGTGGCCGCGACCGAGCGTTCGTGCCCGAGCGTCACGGGAAACACCGTGCCGGGAAAGATCACCATGTTGCGGACCGGCACGATGATCAGCCCGTCGTCCGGCAGGTTCGCGGCCGCCTGGGCGGGACCGGACCCCGGGCCGTCGGCGGCGCGGGGGAAGGATGGCGTCAGGTCGTTCATCGGCCGGCCTTGTGGAGGCTGATCAACAGGCATCCGTCCTCCGCGCTGCTCTTCACCGCGTCGTAGCGGCCGGCCGGCACCGGGATGCGGCGTTCGAAGCGACCCTGGGGCAGCTCCAGCCGGTGGATGACCGCGGTCATCAGCTCGCGCGGCAGGACCCGGCGGCCGGACACCACGAGGTATCCCTCCTCGAGCACCGCCTCGACCTGGTCGGGCGCGACGCCGGGCAGCGCGATCAGGATGAGGACGCGGGTGTCGGTCTCGATGACGTCGACCGGCGGCTCCCAGGCCGGGCGCCGCGCCGTCGTGCGCGGCTTGAAGAACTGATCGTGCATGCGTTCGGCGCGCGCCAGCATGGCAAGCGCGTCCGACCACATCCATTCCTGAGGCTCTCGCGCCATCCCGTCCTCGCCGTGGGTCCGCCGAGCCAATGTGGAAAGGGTTTGGCAGGTTCCGGCCGGATCGTCGGAGAGCGGGAAGGCGCCCCGTCCGGAGCCGTCGCCAAAGTCGGTCACGGCCCGAGGGATCGTCCGGAGGAGGGCCGGCGTCGGGGCGCTGGCGGTCGTCCCGTCGCCGGCACCGGATCGAACCAGGCAGCCGTGTCCCGGCACGCGCTCAGGACAGTGCCCGACAAGTAGAGGTCGGCGCAGTTCACCGACCCTTAAGCAAGTCGGTGACCGTAGGCCTCCATATCAGGATGATCCGGAGCAAGGCGACGCAACGTCACACGAGTGATAAACAAATGTTGCCTTCATGGTCCTGGTTTGATCATGCGGACCGATCAGCCTTTTTACTCTTAAGTCACGCCTTTCGCTCATGATCGGAGCTTGCGATCGAGTGGTCTCGACTCTGCGCTCAGCCGGCGATCCCGGCCTGATGTCTCTGACCCGGAACCTACATGTCACTCCTTCCCGTCGACGACGAGGCGGCACGCTTTGAGGTTCCGCGCGACTTGCCCCGCGGCTCGTCCACTCCCGAGCACGGCCCCCGCGGTTCCGTGGACGCCTACCTGGAGGGGCTCGACCACGGTCTCGTGCTGATCGACCGCGACGGCCGCATCGCGGTGTTCACGGCCGAGGCCGGCCGCCTCCTCGGCTTGCCGGACGGGTTCCAGGCCGCGGGGCGATCGGTCGTTTCGGTCCTGCGCGCGACCCGTCCGGGCGACAACGAGGGCCGTGCCACGGTCCTGGGGCTCCTGCGCGAGCCGCTGCGCCTGACCCGGTCCACGACCCTGAACGTCACGGCCTGCGGAAAGGACCTGTCCCTCGACGTGCGTTCCCTGGCGGACGCCGGCTGGGCCGTCGTGATCACCGATTCGCGGCCGGACACGAGCGCGCCGCGAGGGGTCGACGGCTGGCGCGACGCGCTCACCGGCCTGGCGAACCGGACCATGTTCACGAGCCGGCTCAAGGAGGGGCTTGCCCGGCTGCAGCGGACCCGCGAAGGCTTCGCGCTGCTGGCCATCGACCTCGACCGCTTCAAGCACGTCAACGACTCGCTCGGGCATCCGGTCGGCGACGAGTTGCTGCGCAAGGTGGCCGAACGGCTGCAAACCACCCTGCGGCCGACCGACACGGCCGCGCGGCTCGGCGGGGACGAGTTTGCCGTGGTGCAGAGCGGTGTCAACGATGCGGCCGGCGCCGAGCGCCTGGCCAAGCGCATCGTCGACCTTCTCGGGCGCTCCTACATGGTCGAGGGCCACCTTATCAACATCGGGGCCAGCGTCGGGGTCGCCCTGGCCCCGACCGACGGCACCGATCCCCACAACCTGATCAAGAACGCCGATCTGGCGCTCTACCGCGCCAAGGCGGACGGACGCGACACCTTCCGGTTCTTCACGCCGGAGATGAGCGCCCAGGTCGAGGCACGACGCCGGCTCGAGCTCGACCTGCGCAAGGCGCTGGCGATGCGGGAATTCGAGCTGTTCTACCAGCCGCAGCTCAACCTCGAAACCAACCGGATTATCGGCTGCGAGGCGCTGATCCGCTGGCGCCATCCGGTGCGCGGGACCGTATCGCCCGTCGAGTTCATCCCGCTGGCCGAAGAGATCGGCCTCATCGTCGGCATCGGCGAATGGGTGATCCGGACCGCCTGCAAGGAGGCGGCGCGCTGGCCCGACGCGCTGACGGTGGCGGTCAACCTTTCGCCGGCCCAGTTCCAGAGCAAGAAGCTCGTGGCCACCGTGGCGTCGGCCTTGGCGGCCTCGGGCCTGGCGCCGCGCCGCCTCGAGCTGGAGATCACCGAGGGCGTCCTGCTGCAGGAGAGCGAGGCCAACCTGGCGACCCTGCACGCCCTGCGGGCGCTGGGCCTGCGCATCTCCATGGACGACTTCGGCACCGGCTACTCGTCGCTGAGCTACCTGCGCTCGTTTCCGTTCGACAAGATCAAGATCGATCGCTCCTTCGTGTCGGGGGAGTCCGCCAAGGGCGACGCGATGGCGATCATCCGCGCCATCGCCAGTCTCGGGGCGAGCTTCGGCATGACCACCGTGGCCGAGGGCGTCGAAACGCACGAGCAGATGCAGCGGATCCGCACCGAGGGCTGCACCGACGTGCAGGGGTACCACATCAGCCGGCCCGTCCCGGCCGCCGCCATCATGCAGCTTTTCTTGGATCAGAGCGGGCCGGCTCCGATCCGCCGCGCCGTTTAACGCCAGGGTCACTTCGATGAACGATCTTTACCGTCTCGTCTACACCAGCCACAACAATCTCGAAGGAACCGAAGAAGAACGCGCCGCCACCGTGGCCGAGATCCTGGCCACCTCGCAGCGCAACAACGGCAAGGTCGGGGTCACCGGCGCTCTGCTGTTCAACGCCGGTCTCTTCGCCCAGGTGCTCGAAGGCACCAAGAAGGCCGTTGAGGCCACGTTCGAGCGCATCCAGCGCGACCCGCGGCACGGCGACGTGAGCGTCCTCCAGTGCGAGGCCGTCGCGACCCGCGGGTTCCCGAACTGGTCCATGGCCTTCGTGGGGCACTCGGAGCGCGGGCGGGCCATGTGGAGCGAGCTCGGCGCCCGCACGGGTTTCGACCTGTCCCGCATCGAGGGCGATCAGCTGTTCACCAGCCTCCACGCGATCGTGCTGGACGAGGAAGGGCCGTTGGCCGACGGCGTCGCGGAAGCGGCGCAGGATGCTCCCGCGCCGTCGCCGCAACCGGGCGCACCGCACCGCGCGGCCCTCGACATCACCCGCCTGCGGAACGAGCTGCGCGACCGGGGTCCGGCGCCGGAGCCGGCTGGGCCCCATGCGGCGGCGCCCGTTCCCGAAACGACCGGATCGTCCCCTGCCCCGGACAGACCGGGAAGGACCGGCGGATCCATGAAGGAGATCGGGCACGCCGTGCTCAAGGCCGCCCTGGCCGAGGAGCGCGAGCGCACCACGACCCTGCGCCGCAGCCTGGATGAGATCCGCATCGCCCTGTCGATGGCGCAGGACGAGATCGAGACTCTGCGACGCCACCGTACCGTCTGGGCCGAACGCGCCAGGGCTCTGGCCACCGTGCTGTGCCAGGAGCCGGACGCGGCGGACAGGGACGGTGCTCACGAGCAGCGCGACGGCGCGCGGACCGCGTTGCGGGCCGTCGGCTGACGCGGAGCGTCGGCTCTGCCCTGCTCGGCCGCATGGCGTCCGGACCGGGCCGCCGGACCGGCACGGAGATCTATCGGGACCGGTCCAGCGCCGGCTTGGGGCCGGAT
>CAXTEP010000005.1:7775-34104 GCA_964243125.1 uncultured Lichenihabitans sp.
CCGGACCGGCACGGAGATCTATCGGGACCGGTCCAGCGCCGGCTTGGGGCCGGATCAGTCCCGGCCCGATGGCCACGATGACGATCTGCGCGGTCGCGCCGTCGCGAACCACGCCGAGCAGCGTCGCGGGCGACGCGCTCGCGCGCCCGTCGGCCAGGACCGGACTCTCGACGACATCGATCCAGACAGGGTGCGGAACAGTCCGACGCGGTTGATCGGCCGATCCTCGGACATGCTGCAGAAGACGGCATCACCCCTCGGTCGCGTGTCGGCTGACCGCCGAAACTGTTGCGGGGCCTTCCAATCGACCCCGGACGGCCGGATGCCTCGCGATCGCCGGCGCGCGGCTCCGGTCCGGGCGGCTCAGCGCGCCAAGCTGACGAAGCGTCCGACGCAGACGTCCGCGGCGTCGGCCGAACCGAACGCGTAGGTTTTGTCGCAGACCGCCACCCGGGGCGGCAGGTGGGTCGCCTCGAACATGTCGTTGCCGACCTTCAGGGTGGTCCAGAACGGGGCGTTGGGGTCGCCGGCGTAGCGGATCATGTTGTCGCCCGTCATGCGGAACGGGTAGGCCTGGAACTGGATCCTCGTCTGCCCGCCCGCGAAGGCCTCGTAGGCGAGGCCGTAGATTTCCTCGATCTGCTCGTTGGTCATGGCGTAGCAGCCGACCGAGCGGCAGCCGCCGTGCACCATGATGGAGTCGCCCGTGCGCCCGAGCGAGCGGTCGTAGGCGTTGGGGTAGCCGATGTTGAAGGCGAGGTACTCGCGCGAATGCGGGTTCAGCTGGGCGCGGGTCACGTCGTAGAAGCCTTCGGGCGCCTGGTGGTCGCCGTAGGCCTTCTTGGGGCCGAGGCCGCCCGAGAACCGGCAGATCGCGTAGGATTTCAGCGGCTGGAAGCGGCCGGTCCGGTCCTGCTTCCACACTTCCAGCGTGCTGTCGGCCTTGAAGGAGCGGATCAGGATCGGGGCCTGCCGATCCATGTTGCGCCCTTCCATCAGGGCCAGCGTGTCGGGGTAGACGGTGCCGGTCCGCTCGGGCTCCAGCTCGCCGGCGCAGCCCGCCAGCGCGAGCAGGAGCACGACCCAGACGGGTCCGCCACGGAACCGGCGCAGCCAGGACGAGAGCATTTCCGCGTTCACCCTCCCCAGGCCCGGCGCAACATGACGACCCATGAGCGACTCATGCGGCTAAAATGCTTCGCAATCGTGAAGACTCACAGGCGCGCGGCGCGCTCCGGGACCAGCCGGCCGCGGCAAAGGTCGCGGATGGCGAGCAGGTTGCCGCGCAGGCGGCCGCGCCGGTCGACCACGGGGTCGGGTGCGACCGACCGCACGAGGTTGGCCAGCAGGTTGCCGGTCATGAGCCGAGCCGCGAACAGGCGGGGCACCGTGCCCTTGCCGCACAGGTAGACCGGGTTGGCGATCTGCGAATAGCCGAACCGGACGCCCGGCACGCGGCCGCTCTTGTGGCCGAGGTGCACGCCCCAGAGCGCCCCGGCGCGGGCCGCCGTGCCGCGGCGCATGACCCGCGCGCCGAAGTCCCTGTCTTCCAGCCAGGCGTAGAGTGGCAGGCGATGGTCGAAGGTCAGGCCCGCGATGGCGGAAGCGCGGAACGCCATGTTGCAGCCGTACGGGCCGACGCCCTCCGCGAGCCCGCCTCCCGCGAAAAAATCGGCGTCGCGTCGCGCCACGAGGCGCCGCGCCTCAGCGGGCGGGATGCCCGGGCCCCTGTTGCCGTCGGCCAGCACCGTGCCGGTGAGCGCCGCGAGGCCCGGGTGCTCCGCGAACAGGCGCTCGGCCCGCTCCAGCCAGAAGCGGGACGGCACGAAGTCGTCGTCGAAGAACACCAGCGTGTCGAAGCGGTCGCCCGCGATCTGCAGGGCCCTGTTGCGCTGGGTGCTGGAGCCCGCGAGGCCCGTGGCCAGGGTCAGGTGCGGGCGGGGCGCGATCCCGTCGAGGTCGGCCTGGGCGCTGCCCACCACGATGACGTGGTCCGGCGGCCGCGACTGGGCGGCCAGCAGGTCGAGCAGGTCGTGCAGAATGGTGGAACGGCCGCGCGTGGCGACCAGCACGGCAAGGCTAGGCATCGCGGGCCGCAACCGGGCGGAACGCGGAGCGGCGGCCCAGGCGCACTAAGGCGTCGCGGATCGCGTCCCGCAGGCCCCCGACATCCAACAGGGCGAGAACCGCGACGTAGGCGCCGGTGCCCGCCACGGCCGCGCAGGCCAGCGCCGCCGGGGGCGCGCCGATCCAGCGCGTCGGCCAGATCGCCAGGGCCGCGGCCACGGCGGCCAGCCCGATCCCGGCCAGGTCGCGGGCCGGCGGGCGGCACGGGGCGGAGCGCCAAGCAAGCCCCGTCGCGACCGCACCCGCAGCAAGCAGGCTTGCCGAATGGACGGCCGCGAGGCCGAGCAGGCCCATCCGCGATCCGCCAACCGCGAGGCCGATCCCGTCGGCCGCGAGCGCCGCCGCGGCGGCCGCCACCACCGGCCCGGTCCGCCCTTCCAACTGGAACACGGGGTTCAGGGCGAAGTTTACCAGGCAGAACACCAGGATGCCTGGCAGCAGGACGAGGCTCAGCGGCCCGAAGGCGTCGCGATACGGTGCCGGGACCACCAGGGCCGCGAAGGCCGGCAACGCGCCGGCGTAGCCGACCGCGAGCAGCACAAGGGTGGCGGTCACCAGGACCGTGTTGCGCCGCAGCTGCACGTGGGCCGCCGACCGGCCCTCCGCCGCGTCGCGCCGCACCGCGAGCTGGAACAGGGACACGTCCAGCGCGGCCCCGAACACGAGGAGCAGGCGGATCCCCATGTCGGTCGCGAGCGACAACCGGCCCGCCTCGCCGTAGCCGAACCAGGCCGCGCCGACGCTGCGGTTGAGCAGCACGATCAACTGGTAGATCACGTTGGCGGCCACGACCGGCACGCCGTAGCGCGCGAACCCGCGCAGCCGGGACACGTCCGGGCGCAGCAGCGACGTGCCCGGATCGCGCAGGACCGCGACGGTCGGCAGCAGCGCCAGCAGTGCGCTGCCGGCCAGCGCGGCCAGCACCGCGACGGCGTCCCGGAACACGAACGCGGTGCCGACCGACAGTGCGAACGCGAGCGCGTTGCGGCCCATCATCAGCACCGCGTGCGGGCGTTCCAGGAAGCGGGCGCGGCAGAGCGCGGTCGACAGGTCGAAGCGGCCGTTGGCGACCGCCAGCGCGGCCGTCGCGGCCAGCGCGGCCCCCGACAGGCCGGCCCCGAGCCGCAGCGCCGCGCACACGGCCGCGCCCGCCAGGATCGCCGAGGCCGCGCCCCACCAGCCCGTCTCCAGGGTCGAGCGCAGGGCCGGATCGCGGGTCCGGCCCGCGTCGGTGTAGAACCGGGTGGCCGACAGCCGTAGCCAGTCGAAGCAGGCGGTGCCGAGCACGACCGCGACCATCGAGGCGACCGCGAACCGCCCGTATTCGGCCGGCCCCAGCACGGCCGCGAGCGCCAGCCCCAGCACGAAGTTGAGACCGGCGTTGAGAATGAAGGTGCCGGCGATCAGCAAGCGTCGTTCCCGGGGCGAGAGTGAGCTTGATCCTGCACCCGGACCTTCAATGCGGCGTTACGACGGGCGGGAAAAGCCGGATGGATCGGGCCTCGCCGGGAACCGCGCTTCAGGAATCCATGGTCCTGCGATTCTCGATGGCCGTGAGCCGCTGCGCATGCCGGGTCGGATCCGCGACCTTCAGGGCCGCGGCGGCCAGATCCGACACGAGACGGGGATCCCGGCCAGGGAAGCGATCTCGTCGCCTGCACCGGCCATTCCCACGTCGAACCGCACAACCTCGGGCGCTTCCGGCGCGAACGAGATCAGCTGCGGGTGCTTCAGCATGAGGCCGCGGAGGGCATGCAGGAACTGTGCTTCCATCCCGCGCCTGATTTCCAGGACTTTCCCGGCCGTCACCTCGGGAAGGGCAAAATCGCGATCGACCTCCGCCAGAGGCACGTGATGATCGCGGGCCATGTAGCGAGCGAGCCGTTCCAGGTGCTCGGGGAACGCTCCGCGATCAGAGTACCAGGGAAACAACTGCTTGGCGCGTGAGAGGGTGGCCGCATAGGTCGTACGCATCGCCAAGGCCTGGATGTCGGCTTGATCCTTGGCGCGATTGGCCGCCGTCTTCACGATGTAAAGCGTCTCGATCGACAGTGCCCGGACCGCCACGGTCTCTTCCCCGTCGCTTCCGCGCACGATCGGGGAGCTCTCGATGTCGGCGATCGCGATCGCTCCCCAGAGGGTGTTGGACGGTGTCGCGTCGATCTTGAATCGCGGGCCGAACCGGGCGGCGTATTTTTTCGTGACGAGGTACAGAACGGCGTCGTCCACCTCCGACAAGTAGACGTCGATGTCCTCCGACCTGTCCCGGACCGCGTGAGCCGCCAATGCGGTGCCGCCGACAGAAACGACGCTGCGCAACGGACGGCCGGTGGCCGAGCGGAACGTGACGGCGAGGTCCCGGATCACCTCGACGGCGTCGTCGAACGCGACCGTTGCGCCGGTATCGGCCACGGTCAGGTCGTCAGGGCGTCGACGAGGTGCAGGCCCGTGCCGAACGGCACCATGTCGGCCAGGTCGGCCCGGAGCCGGTCGGACCAGCGGCCCGGAGCCACCGATCCCGACGGGAAGGCGGGTGGCGTCAGGTCGACGAAGAGGTGGCGGCAGAGCCGGCGGGCCTTGTCGTCCTCGCGCGCATTGCCGGCCTGCGGCGAGAACGCGCCGGCGAGGGCGGCGGCCATGAGTGGCGGCCACGTGGACAGCGGCAAACCCTCACCGAGGAGGCGGGCGACTTCCGACAGCACCTCTCCGTCCGTCCGGATCTCGGCGTCGAGTGCGGCGCGGCTCGGTGCATGAAGCCTCATCGTTCCGATGGGAGCGGTCATCGTGTCGTCCTGTCGCGACGAAGATGGCATCGACCCGGCCCGTTGTCGACCGCGGCCCTGGCGCACCAGGGGCCGCCCCTCACTCCACCGTGACGGACTTCGCCAGGTTGCGGGGCTGGTCGGCGTCCTTCCCCATGAACACGGCCGTATGGTAGGCGAGCAGCTGGATCGGCAGGGCGTAGACGATCGGCGCGAAGGTCGGCGCCATGGCCGGCATGGCGATCACCGACTCGACCGCGACCGCGGCCGCCTCGGCGGCCCGGGCGTCGCCGATCAGGATGATGCGGCCGCCCCGCGCCGCCACCTCCTGCATGTTGGACACGGTCTTCTCGAACACGGGATCGGGCGGCGCGATGACGATCACCGGCATGGTCTCGTCGATCAGCGCGATGGGCCCGTGCTTGAGCTCGCCCGCCGCATAACCCTCGGCGTGGATGTAGGACAGCTCCTTCAGCTTCAGGGCGCCTTCGAGCGCCAGCGGGTAGCTGGTGCCGCGGCCGAGGTAGAGCACGTCGCGCACCCGGGCGAGGTCGTGGGCCACGCGCTCGACCCTCGCCTCGCCGCGCAGCGCTTCGCCGATCAGCCCCGGCAGGGCGATCAGCTCGTCGACGTAGCGGCGCTCCGCCTCGCGGTCGAGCGTGCCCCGGGCGCGGCCGACCGCCAGCGCCAGGCAGGCCAGCACGGCGAGCTGGCACGTGAAGGCCTTGGTGGAAGCGACGCCGATCTCGGGGCCCGCGAGGGTCTGGGCCACCACGTCGCTTTCACGCGCCATGGTGGAGCTCGGCACGTTGACGACCCCGACGATGCGCTGGCCGTTCGCCCGGGCGTAGCGCAGGGAGGCCAGCGTGTCGGCGGTCTCGCCCGACTGCGACACCACGATCGTCAGGCCGCGCGGCGTCATCGGCGCCTCGCGGTAGCGGAACTCGGACGCCACGTCGATATCGACCGGCACCCGGGCGATGCGCTCGAACCAGTACTTTGCGGTCAGGCCCGCCATGTAGGCGGTGCCGCAGGCCGTAATCGTGATGCGCTCGGTGCTGCCGAGATCGAAGGGGAGGTCGAACGGCAGGCGGACGCTGGCGTCCGACATGTCGAGGTAATGGGCGAGCGTCCGGCCCACGACCTCGGCCTGCTCGTGGATTTCCTTGGCCATGAAGTGGCGGTAGTTGCCCTTGTCGACCAGCACGGCGCCCGCGAGGCTCTTCTGCCTAGCCCGCACGACCGGCCGCCCGTGCTCGTCGATGATCCGCGCGGCGGATCGGGACAGGATCACGCAGTCGCCCTCCTCGAGGTAGCTGACCTCGTCGGTGAAGGGGGCGAGCGCCAGGGCGTCCGAGCCCAGGTACATTTCGTCCTCGCCGTAGCCGATGGCGAGCGGCGCGCCGCGGCGCGCCCCGACCAGCAGATCCTCCTCGCCGTCGAACAGGAACGCGAGCGCGAAGGCGCCGCGCAGCCGCGGCAGCGCCTGCAGCACCGCGTCGGCGGGCGGCAGGCCGCCGTCCATCAGGTCGGTGACGAGGTGGGCCACCACCTCCGAGTCCGTTTCGGTCGCGAAGGCGTGGCCGCGCCCAGCCAGTTCGGTCCGCAGCTCGCGAAAATTCTCGATGATGCCGTTATGCACGACGGCCAGGCGCTCGCTCGCGTGGGGGTGGGCGTTGGCCTCGGTGGGGCGGCCGTGCGTGGCCCAGCGGGTGTGCCCGATGCCGATCCTGCCGCGCAGCGGCGCCTCGGCCAGCCGGCGTTCGAGGTTTCTGAGCTTGCCCTCCGCGCGGCGGCGGGCGAGGCGCCCGCCCTCCAGGGTCGCGACCCCGGCCGAGTCGTAGCCCCGGTATTCGAGCCGCTTCAAGGCCTCGACCACCTGACCGGCCACGGGTCCGGTGCCCAGAATTCCCACAATGCCGCACATTGGCCCGCATCCTCACGGTTCACGGTCCGCCTGCAAGGGACGGGCCTCGACGTGATCCCTGGTTAGCGGGGGGTCGAAAACCTTGCAAATTCGTTAGCGCGGGGGTTTCCCGGCCTTGCGGTCGCGCTGCGCGGCCCGGAACGCCGCGGCCCAGCCGGGCTTGCTGACCTGCCGGCCCCGCCCGAGCGCCAGGGCGTCGGGCTCGACGTCGGCGGTCACCACCGATCCCGACCCCACGAAGGCGCCCGCCCCCACCGTGACGGGCGCCACCAGCGCCGTGTTGGACCCCACGAAGGCGCCGGGCCCGATCACGGTCCGGGCCTTGTTGAAGCCGTCGTAGTTGCAGGTGATCGTGCCGGCCCCGAGGTTGGCGTCGGCGCCGACGTCCGCGTCGCCCACGTAGCTCAGGTGGCTGATCTTGGCGCCGCGCCCCACCGCCGCGTTCTTGACCTCGACAAAATTGCCGATCTTGGCGTTCTCGCCGACCGCGGCGCCGGGCCGGAGCCGGGCATAGGGCCCGACGCTGGCACGTTCCGCCACGCCGGCGCCTTCCAGGTGCGAGAAGGCATGAATCACGGCGCCGTCCGCGACCCGGACGCCCGGCCCGAAGACGCAATGGGGCTCCACCACGACGTCGCGGCCCAGCACGGTATCGTGGCTCAGGAACACGGTGTCGGGCGCCACCAGCGTGGCGCCGCCGGCCATCGCGGCCTCGCGCAGCCGGCGCTGCATGGCGGCCTCGGCGGCAGCGAGTTGCACCCGGTCGTTGACGCCCATGACCTCGGCCTCCCCGGTGACCAGGACCGAGCAAGCACCGCCCCGGCCGACCGCCGCCTCGACCACGTCGGTCAGGTAGAACTCCCCCTGGGCGTTGTCGCAGCCGATCCGGTCGAGGAGGTCGAGGGCCGCGCCGCCGTCGATCGCCATCAGGCCCGAGTTGCACAGGTCGAGGGCCCGCTCGGCCTCGCTCGCGTCCTTGTGCTCGCGGATCGCCGTCAGGCGGTCGCCCGCCGTGACCAGGCGCCCGTAGCCCGACGGATCGGCGGCCCGGAAGCCGAGCACCGATACGGCGCTCCCCTGGTCCAGGCCATGCCGCAGGCGCCGCAGCGTGTCGGACCGGATCAGGGGCACGTCGGCGTAGAGCACCACGAGATCGTCGTAGCCCCGTTCGATCGCGTCGCGCGCGGCCAGAACCGCGTGGGCGGTGCCCCGGCGCTCCCCTTGCACGTGGACCGACACGTCGGGCAGCGTGCGGCGCGCGGCCTCCGCCACGGCCTGCCCGTTCGGCCCGACCACCACCGCGACCGCGTCGGCCCCCATGGCGCGGGCCGCGTCCAGGACGTGGGCCAGCATCGACCGGCCCGCCACGGCGTGGAGCGGCTTGGGCACGGCGGAGCGCATCCGCGTCCCGTCGCCGGCCGCCAGGATCACGGCCAGGCAGCGCCGAGGCGTTCCGTCGGGGGTTCTCAAGCTGCAGCTCCGGTCATGGTGCCTCCGTTCCGGGCCGGCCTGCGTGAATCCGGACCGGGTCCGGACCGCGGGCCGAAGCTCGCGCGCGTCGATCGCGCGACAGCGTCGCGGCTCTAGCGTCGCGGGAACACTTGTGGCAACGGTTACGCCTTATAGAAGGGGTCCGCCCCGCCCGCAAACCCGAGGTTCGCGGGCCAGCGAGTGTTCACCAGATGCGCCGACTTCCCTGATGGTTCGACGCCGCGACGTTCTCGGGCTCGTCGCCCTCGGTCTGGGCGCACCCGCTTCGGCGGTGTTGGCGCAGTCCGCTCCGCCCGGACCGGCCGCGCCGCAGCCGCCCGACTTCTCGCACGACACGGTGGTGGGGCTCGCGCGGGACGCGGCCAGGAAACCCTACGCGGCCCCCTCGTCCGACCTTCCCGCCCCTTTCACCAAGCTCGGCTACGACGCCTACGTGGCGATCCGGCAGAAGCCCGGCACGGCCATCTGGGCCGGCGACAACCTGGGCTTCGCGCTTGAACCGCTGCACCGGGGCTTCCTGTTCTCGGCCCCGATGGAGATCAACCTCGTCGAGAACGGCCGCGCCCGGCGGCTCGCCTACGACCGCTCGCGCTTCGACTTCGGCACGCTCGGGGTGCCGGGCACGATCCCCGACATCGGCTATTCGGGGTTCCGGGTGCTGCAGCCCGACGGGGCGGGCGGCCTGCGCGAGGTGTCGATCTTCCAGGGCGCCAGCTTCTTCCGGGCGATCGCGCGCGGCCAGAATTTCGGGGTCACGGCCCGGGCGCTGTCGATCCGCACCGCCGACCCGCGCGGCGAGGAGTTCCCGATGATCCGGGCCGTCTGGATCGAGCGGCCCGCGCCCGCCACCAACGTCCTGGTGCTGCACGCGCTGGTGGATTCCGACAGCGTGTCGGGCGCCTACCGGTTCACGCTGCGGCCGGGCGACCTGACCATCATCGACACGGAATGCACGCTGTTCAGCCGCGCCGCGACCGACGGCCTGGGGCTCGGCACCATGGCGAGCATGTTCCTGTTCGGCCCCGTGCGGCGGCAGAACGTCGACGACCTGCGCGAAGGCGTCTACGAGGTGGGCGGCCTGCAGGTGCTCAACGGCAACGGCGAATGGCTGTGGCGGCCTGTCGCCAACCGCGAAACGCTGCAGATCTCCTCCTTCGCGAACCCGAACCCGCGCGGCTTCGGGGTGATGCAGCGCGAACGGCGGTACTCGCAGTTCCAGGACGACGACCAGCACTGGGAGCTGCGGCCCTCGCTCTGGGTGGAGCCGCTGAACGACTGGGGCGAGGGCGCCGTCGTGCTGGTCGAGATCCCCTCCGACGCCGAGATCAACGACAACGTGGTCTGCTTCTGGCGCCCCAAGTCGCCCCTGAAGCCCGGCTCGGAAACCACCTTCAACTACCGCCAGTCGTGGTGCTGGTCGCCGCTGGAGCGGCCGCCCGGCGCGGTCGTGACCGACACGCGCTCGGGCCGGGGGACGACGGACCGGCGGCGCCGCTTCGCGGTGGAGTTCACGGCCGAGGCCTTCGCGGAACCGGCGGGCTTCCAGGACCTCCGGCCCGCGCTGTCGACCTCGGTCGGCGCCGTGTCGGCCGTGCGGACCTTCGCATCGCGGGAGAACAAGACCTTTCGGGTTCACTTCGAGCTCGATACCGGCAATGAAGCCCTGGCCGAACTGCGCCTGATCCTCGAACAGGCCGGAAAACCCGCGAGCGAGACTTGGCTTTACCGATGGACGAACTAGCGGTCGCGGGTCGGGCCGGCCCGCACAGGACGACGCAGCCCGCCATGCCGCCGGAAGCGCGGCTGGCCATGCCGACGCAATCGCTGTTCCGCTTCGACCGGGGCGCGCGTAGGCCCTGGCTGTCGGGGCGCAGCCGGCACGCGCCCTGGCTGGCGCGGCTCGTCGTATTCGGGGGCGGGCTCGCGGTCACGGCCTACGGGGCCTGGCAGATGTACGAGGTCGTCGACGTCGGCGGCACCACCCTGCTCGAATGGGTGCTGCTGGTCCTGTTCGTGGCCAATTTCTCGTGGATCGCGCTCGCGTTCACGAGCGCCGTGCTGGGCTTCGCGTGGCTGCTGTTCCTGGCCCCCAGGCCGCCGGGACTGCCCGCAAGCTTGGCGGCCCGGACCGCCGTAGTGATGCCGATCTACAACGAGGCGACCGCGCGCGTCTTCGCGTCGCTGGAGGCCATCGTCGAGGACGTGGCCAAGACAGGCCTCGGCAATCACTTCGACTATTTCCTGCTGTCCGACACCACCGACCCCGACGTGTGGATCGCCGAGGAGCGCGCCTATATCGGCTTACGCGACCGCCTGCGCGGCCAGGGCCGGGTGTACTACCGGCACCGCCCCAAGAACACGAGCCGCAAGGCCGGCAACATCGCGGATTTCGTGACCCGCTGGGGCGGCGCCTACGACCACACGGTGGTGCTCGACGCCGACAGCCTGATGACCGGCCCCTCGATCGTCAGCCTCGCGGCCGCCATGGAGGCCGATCCCGATGCCGGCATTATCCAGACCCTGCCGCTGATCATCAACCGCAACACGCTGTTCGCCCGCCTCCAGCAGTTCGCGGCCCGCATCTACGGCCCCGTGATCGCCTCGGGGCTCGCGGCCTGGATGGGCCGCGACGGCAACTACTGGGGCCACAACGCGATCCTTCGCACGAGCGCGTTCGCGGCCCATTGCGGCCTGCCCGACCTGCGCGGGCGGCCGCCCTTCGGCGGCCACATCCTGAGCCACGACTTCGTCGAGGCGGCGATGATCCGCCGGGCCGGCTATTCCGTCACCATGCTGCCGGTGCTGGGCGGCAGCTTCGAGGAAAGCCCGCCCTCGCTGACCGACGTCGGCATCCGCGACCGACGCTGGTGCCAGGGCAATTTGCAGCACGTCCGGGTCATGTTCGCGCGCGGCTTCCACCCGGCCTCCCGCCAGCATTTCGTGACCGGCATCATGGGCTATCTCGCCTCGCCGCTGTGGATGGCCCAGCTGCTGGTCGGCATCGTGCTGGTGCTGCAGTCCACCTACATCCGCCCGGAATATTTCACGCGCGACTTCTCCCTGTTCCCGGCCTGGCCGCGTTTCGACGCCCAGCGGGCGCTCGACCTGTTCGCCACCACCATGGCGGTGCTGCTGGCCCCAAAGCTGTTCGGCCTGGTGATCGCGCTCGTGCGGGCCGACCTGCGCCGGGCCTGCGGGGGCGCGATCCGGCTGGTGCTGTCGGCCGTGCTCGAGATCGTCATGTCGGCGCTGATCGCCCCCATCATGATGCTGGTGCAGTCGGGCTCGGTGATGCAGATCCTGTTCGGCCGCGACACGGGCTGGAGCCCGCAGCGGCGCGACGACGGCTCGATTCCCGTGATGGACATCGTGCGGCGGCACCGGTCCCACACCGTGCTGGGCATCGTCACGCTGGCCGCGGGCCTGCTCATCTCGCCGTCCCTGGTGGCCTGGATGTCGCCCACCATCGCGGGGCTGCTGCTCGCCATCGGCCTGTCCTGGGCGAGCGGGCAATTGTCGATCGGCCTGTTCCTGAAGCGGCTGGGCCTGCTGACCACGCCCGAGGAGCGCGCCCCCCCGCCCATCGCGCTTCGCGCCAACGCGCTCGCGACGGAACTGGCCCGCACGGGCTACGACGAGGCCGACGGCCTGCAGGCCCTGCACGACGATCCGGCGTTCCGGGAGCTGCACGACGCCTTCCTGCCCGAGGGCGGCAACCGGCGGCGCGGCGACGTCGACGTGGACCGCGCCATGGCGGCCGCCAAGCTCAACGAGGCGCAGACGATCGGCGAGGCCTGCGCCTGGCTCAAGCGGCGCGAACGCGCCGCCGTGATGAGCGACCGCGCGCTGCTGTCCCTGCTGGTCCGCCTGCCCGCCGAGGGGGAGGCGCAGCGCGACACCGCGGCCTAGACGGGCCGGTTCGTCCGCGCGTCGCGCAGCTTCGCGAAATCCTCGCCCGCGTGGTGCGACGACCGCGTGAGCGGCGAGGCGGACACCAGCAGGAACCCCTTGGCGGTCGCGATGCTGGCGTAGGCCTTGAAGGCGTCGGGGGTGATGAAGTCGATCACCGGATGATGCTTGCGGGTGGGCTGCAGGTATTGGCCGATCGTCAGGAAGTCGACCTCGGCCGAGCGCAGGTCGTCCATCAACTGCAGCACCTCGTTCCGCTTCTCGCCGAGCCCCACCATGATGCCCGACTTGGTGAAGATCGAAGCGTCGAGTTCCTTGACCCGCTGCAGCAGGCGGATCGAGTGGAAGTAGCGGGCGCCCGGCCGCACGGTGAGATAGTTCGAGGGCACGGTTTCGAGATTGTGGTTGAACACGTCGGGTCGCGCCGCCACCACGGTCTCGACCGCGCCGGGCTTGCGCAGGAAATCGGGCGTCAGCACCTCGACCGTGGTCAGCGGCGCGGCGGTCCGGATGGCCGCGATCACGGCCGCGAAATGAGCCGCGCCGCCGTCCGCGAGGTCGTCGCGGTCCACCGAGGTGATGACCACGTGCTGCAAGCCGAGCTTGGCGACCGAGTCGCCCACCTTGGCGGGTTCGTCGGGGTCGAGGGCGCCGGGCAGGCCGGTCTTCACGTTGCAGAACGCGCAGGCGCGCGTGCAAGTGTCGCCCATGATCATGAAGGTGGCGTGCTTCTTGTCCCAGCACTCGCCGATGTTGGGGCAGCCCGCCTCTTCGCACACGGTAACGAGGCCGTGCTGGCGCACGATGGCGTTGGTGGCGTTGTAGCCCGGCGAGCCCGGAGCCCGCACCCTGATCCAGTCGGGCTTCTTGAGCACGGGCTGGTCGGGCCGGTGAGCCTTTTCGGGGTGGCGGGCGACGCCGGCTTGGCGGGCGTCCTTGCCGAGCAGATCGAGAACCAGCACCATGGCGTCTCGCCTTTCCTTAGAGGACGTCTGTCGTGGCGCGCGACCGCCAGGCGAGCGTGCGGACCACCACGATCACCGCCACGGCCCCGATGGTCGACACCACGATGTCGGCGAACAGGGGGTTGGTGAAGGGCAGCGGCACCCCGAAACCGTGCACCAGCACGCTGCCCACGACCGCGCCAAGCAGCCCGGTCACGAGATCGCGCGCGAGGTTGCCCCCGCCGGTGAACAGATGCGCGAGCCAGCCCGCTACCAGGCCGATGACGAGCACGGAAACAAGGGTCTGGACCGGGAACATGCGCATCCTTCCGCGACGAGGCTCATATGGTGCTGGGAAGCCTGCAATGCGATCAGGTATGGATCACGCGGCCGTAGGCGTCGAGCACGGCCTCGTGCATGGTTTCCGAAAGAGTTGGGTGCGGGAACACGGTGCTGATCAGTTCCTCCTCCGTGGTTTCCATGTTCATGGCCACCACGAAGCCCTGGATCAGTTCCGTTACCTCGGCCCCCACCATGTGGGCCCCGAGCAGCTGCCCGGTCTTGGCGTCGAAGACCGTCTTCACCATCCCCTCGGGCTCGCCGAGCGCGATCGCCTTGCCGTTGCCCACGAAGGGAAAGCGTCCGACCTTCAGGTCATGGCCGGCCTCCTTGGCCTTGGCTTCGGTCAGGCCCACGGAGGCGATCTGCGGCTGGCAGTAGGTGCAGCCCGGGATCATGCTGCGGTCGAGCGCGTGGGTATGCAGGCCCTTGATGGTTTCGACGCAGATCACGCCCTCGTGCTCGGCTTTGTGGGCCAGCATGGGCGGGCCGGCCACGTCGCCGATCGCGTAGATGCCCTCTACGCCCGTGCGGCCGTACCCGTCCGTCGCGACGATGCCGCGCTCGATCCTGACGCCCAGCGCTTCGAGCCCGAGCCCCTCGCTGTTGCCCTGCACGCCGACCGCCGAGATCATGCGGTCGGCCGTGACGGTCTGGGTGCCACCCTTGCCGTCCTCGATCGTGGCCGTGACGGAGTCGTCGCCCTTGTCGACGCGGGTGACCTTGGCGCCGGTCATGATCCTGATGCCCATCTTCTCGAACCGCTTGCGCGCGAAGGCGGCGATCTCGGCGTCCTCGACGGGCAGGATCTGGGGCAGCACCTCCACCACCGTCACCTCGGCCCCCATGGTGCGGTAGAAGAAGGCGAACTCGATGCCGATGGCGCCCGATCCCATCACCAGCAGCGACTTGGGCATGGCGGGCGGCACCATGGCCTCGTAGTAGGTCCAGATCAGGCGACCGTCGGGCTCCATGCCGGGCAAGCTGCGGGGCCGCGCGCCGGTCGCCACGATGATGTGCTTGGCCGCGTAGGCGCCGGCCGCCAGCGCGCCCTTGGGGGGCGGCACGGGGGGTTGGCCCATGGCCGAGCGGGTGGCGGGCTTGACCGCGATGCTGCCGGGCTTCGTGACCGTGGCCTCGCCCCAGATCACGTCGACCTTGTTCTTCCTGAGCAGGAAGCCGACGCCGTTCGACAATTGCTGGCTGACGCCGCGCGACCGCCCCACGACCTTGCCGATGTCGAAGCCGACCCCCGTGGCCGACAGGCCGTAGGCGTCGGCGTGGTTCATGTTGTGATAGATCTCGGCGGACCGCAGCAGCGCCTTGGTGGGGATGCAGCCCCAGTTGAGGCAGATGCCGCCCAGGTGCTCGCGATCCACCACGGCGGTCTTGAAGCCGAGCTGCGCGGCCCGGATGGCGGTCACGTACCCGCCCGGCCCCGCGCCGATCACGATGATGTCATAGCTGTCTGCCATCGGTCTCCTGCCCCGTCCGGGTCCGTCATTGTCGCGTGGCGGCCGCGCATCCCGGGACCGAGATCATCGCCCGAAGCACCAAGCGCAACCTCGCGCATGGAAGCCCTGCGCCGTCACACCAGCATGCCCATCGGGTTCTCGATCAGGGTCCGGAACGCGGCGATCAGCTCGGCCCCGAGCGCGCCGTCGACGGCCCGGTGGTCGGTCGACAGCGTGACGGTCATCAGGGTCGCGACCGCGGGGGCGTCGTTCCTGACCACCACGCGCTTCTCGCCCGCCCCCACGGCCAGGATGGTGGCGTGCGGCGGGTTGATGACGGCGGAAAAATTCTTGACCCCGAACATGCCGAGGTTGGACACCGCCGACGTGCCGCCCTGGTATTCCTCGGGCTTCAGCTTGCGGGCGCGGGCGCGGGCCGCGTAGTCCTTCATCTCGGCCGAGATCACCGACAGGGTCTTGGTCTCGGCCGCGCGGATCACGGGGGTGATCAGGCCGCCGGGGATCGACACCGCGACGCCCACGTCGGCGTGGGCGTGCCGGAGCATGGCGCCCTCGGTCCAGGTCACGTTGGCGTCGGGTACCCGCTGCAGCGCCAGCGCCAGGGCCTTGATGACGAAGTCGTTGACCGACACCTTGTAGCCGGGCTTGCCGTCCTTGTCCTTGGGGGCCGCCGCGTTGATCTGCTCGCGCAGCGCCATGAGGGCGTCGAGCTCGCAATCCACCGACAGGTAGAAGTGCGGCACGGTCGACTTCGCTTCCACGAGGCGGCGCGCGATGGTCTTGCGCATGGAATCGTGCGGCACCTCGGTGAAGGAGCCGGGCGCGAACAGTTTTCGGACCGCGTCGTCGGACGGTCCGGCGGGCAGCTTGACGGCCGGAGGCGGCGGGGCAGCGGGCGCCGTGGCGGCCGGCGGGACCGCCACGGGGGCGGGCCTGGCCCCACCGTCGGTCAGTGCGGCCTTGACGTCGCGCTCCACCACGCGGCCGTGCGGCCCCGAGCCCTGCACCTGCGCGAGGTCGAGCCCGCCTTCCTTGGCGAGGCGGCGCGCCAGCGGCGACGCGAAGGTGCGGCCGTTCTTGTCGCCGCCCGGGGCCGCGCCGGGCTCCTTGCGCTCCTCGGCCTTGGCGGCCGGCGGCACGCCTTCGGGCATGCGCTCGTACTGGTGGCCCTGGGGCGCCGACACGGGGCCGGCGGCCGGCGCGGGTGCCGAGGGAGCCGACGATCGGGCCGGCGATGCCGGCGAGATATCCGCCACCGAGGCCGCGTCCTCGCCCTCCGCCGCGATCAGGCCGATCACGTCGTTGACCGGCACGTCGGCGGTGCCTTCCGGCACCACGATCTTGGCCAGCACGCCCTCGTCGACGGCCTCCACCTCCATGGTGGCCTTGTCGGTCTCGATCTCGGCGATCACGTCGCCCGACCTGATGGCGTCACCCTCCTTCTTGAGCCATTTCGCGAGATTGCCCTTCTCCATGGTGGGAGAAAGCGCCGGCATCAGGATGTTGGTTGGCATGAGGGCGCCTCGACGGGATGACGGTCTGGGTTCTGGCCGGGCGACGCGCTAGCGGTACGTCACGGCCTTGGCGGCCGCCACGACCTCGCCCACGGTGGGCAGCGCGAGCTTTTCCAGGTTGGCCGCGTAGGGCATGGGCACGTCCTTGCCGGACACGCGGGTCACCGGTGCATCGAGATAGTCGAAGGCCTGCTCCATCACGCGCGCCGCGATCTCGGCGCCGACGCCCGACTGCGCCCAGCCCTCCTCCACGGTCACGCAGCGGCCGGTCTTCTTCACGGACGCCACGATCGTTTCAGTGTCCATCGGCCGGATGGTGCGCAGGTCGATCACCTCGGCCTCAATTCCCTCCTTGGCGAGTTCGTCGGCGGCCTTGAGCGCGTAGGTCATGCCGATCGACCAGGACACGAGCGTCACGTGCCGGCCGGCCCGCGCCACGCGTGCCTTGCCGATCGGCACCAGGAAGTCCTCGACCTGGGGCACGTCGAAGGACTGCCCGTACAGGATCTCGTTCTCCAGGAACACGATCGGGTTGGGGTCGCGGATGGCGCTCTTCAGCAGGCCCTTGGCGTCCGCGGCCGTGTAGGGGGCCACGACCTTGAGGCCCGGCACGCTGGAATACCAGGCCGTGTAGTCCTGGCTGTGCTGGGCCGCCACCCGGGCCGCCGCCCCGTTTGGGCCGCGGAACACGATCGGCGACCCCATCTGGCCACCCGACATGTAGAGCGTCTTGGCGGCCGAATTGATGATCTGGTCGATGGCCTGCATGGCGAAGTTGAAGGTCATGAACTCGATGATGGGCTTCAGGCCCGCCATGGCGGCCCCGACCCCGATCCCGGCGAACCCGTGCTCGGTGATGGGCGTGTCGACCACCCGCTTGGCCCCGAACTCCTGCAGCAGCCCCTGCGTGACCTTGTAGGCGCCCTGGTACTCGGCCACCTCCTCGCCCATGACGAAGACGTCCGGGTCGCGCCGCATCTCCTCGGCCATGGCGTCGCGCAGCGCCTCGCGCACCGTCATGTGGACCATCTGGGTGCCCTCGGGCACCTCCGGGGCCTCGGCCGGCGCACCGCCCGCGAGCGCGTGGGACGCGCCGTTGTGACCCGGAGGGGCCGCGCCGTTGCTCTTGGCCGCCACGTCGGGCCGCTCGGAGGAGGGCACTGAAGCGCTGCCGGTCTCGGCCTGGGTGGCCGCCGCCCCATTGGCCTTCGGTGCCGCGGCCGGCCCCGCCTCGGCCGGTTCGCCTTCGGCCGCGATCACGCCGATGGGCGTGTTGACCGCCACGTTGTCGGTACCCTCGTCCACCAGGATGGCGCTCAGCGTTCCCTCGTCCACGGCCTCCACCTCCATGGTGGCCTTGTCGGTCTCGATCTCGGCCAGGACGTCGCCCGACTTGACGGGGTCGCCCACCTTCTTGATCCACTTGGCGAGCTTGCCCTGTTCCATGGTGGGCGACAGGGCAGGCATCAGTACGGTGGTTGCCATGGGCTCTCGTCCTGGTCAGCGGTCGTCAAAGAAGGATGTCGGTCCAGAGTTCGGCCGGATCGGGCTCGGCGTCGTGCTGGGCGAAGTCGGCCGCGTCGTTGACGACCGCCCGGATCTTCGCGTCCACCTGCTTGAGGTCCTCGTCCTTGACGCCGTGATCCCCGATCAGCCGGTTGCGGACCTGCTCGATCGGGTCCTGCTCGTCGCGCATCTTCTGCACTTCCTCGCGGGGCCGGTACTTGGCCGGGTCCGACATCGAGTGGCCGCGGTAGCGGTAGGTCTGCATTTCCAGGATGTACGGCCCCTGGCCGGACCGGCAGTGCTCCAGGGCCCGCTCGCCCGCCACCTTGACGGCCCGCACGTCCATGCCGTCCACCTGCTCGCCGGGGATGTTGAACGAGATGCCGCGTCGCGAGAAATCGGTCTGGGCCGAGGACCGGCTCACCGAGGTGCCCATGGCGTAGCGGTTGTTCTCGATCACGTAGAGGATCGGCAGCTTCCACAGCTCCGCCATGTTGAAGCTCTCGTAGACCTGCCCCTGGTTGGCGGCGCCGTCGCCGAAATAGGCGATCGACACGCTGCCGTCGCCCCGGTAGGCATTGGCGAAGGCGAGACCCGTGCCGAGCGACACCTGGGCGCCCACGATGCCGTGGCCGCCGTAGAAGTGCTTCTCCTTGGAGAACATGTGCATGGAGCCGCCCTTCCCCTTGGAATAGCCGCCCCGGCGCCCCGTCAGCTCCGCCATCACGCCCTTGGGGTCCATGCCGCAGGCCAGCATGTGGCCGTGGTCGCGATAGCCGGTGATCACCTTGTCGTCGGGGCGCGACGCCATCTTCATGCCCACCACCACGGCCTCCTGGCCGATGTAAAGGTGGCAGAAGCCGCCGATCACGCCCATGCCGTAAAGCTGTCCCGCCTTTTCCTCGAAGCGGCGGATGGTCAGCATGTCGTCGTAGGCCGAAAATTCCTCGTCCTTGGAAAAGGTCGCGACATTGGAGGTTGCGGCAGGGGGGGCCATGGGCGTGTTCCTCGCGAGCGGCGCAGGGCCACGGCCCAGCACCATCGATCGCGCGGGAAACTAGCGGACCGGAGGGGCAAAAGCGAGTGGCAAGGCGTCACGCGAAGAGTGAACAAGCCTTTGATTTCGCGAAAACAATGGCGGATCAACGATGGTGCAGCGCACCATAGCGTCCGGTGCAGGGCAGTGATGCCCGACGCGCAGGTCAGCGCAACTTCACGGGGTCCGTGAACACCACCAGGTCGGCCGGATCGACATAGTCGAGCTTGACCCTCGCCTGTTCCTGCAGCAGGTCGCGGTCGATGGCTTCGGACCGCATCAGGGCGATGCGGTGATCCCACTGGGCGTGATCGGCCTTGAGGTCGGCCAGGGTGTCGCGCAGGGCGGTGATCTGCTTCTTGTACTCGTCCTTTGTCTTCAGCCCGCGCTCGCCGTTGACGGCGGTCCAGACGAAGTAGGAGGAGGCCACGCCCGACAGGAGGTAGAGCAGGATCGGGTACAGGATAGCGCGGATGCGGGAGCGGACCACCATGGCGGCAGGATGAGCCGCCGTGGTTAAGACTCGGTTGACGGTTCCGCGGTCAGGCGCGGGCCAGGGCCTTGAGGGCGCTGCGCCCGGCGTAGCGGGCCTGGGTGCCGAGCAGTTCCTCGATGCGGATCAGCTGGTTGTACTTGGCGAGCCGGTCCGAGCGGGCCAGCGACCCGGTCTTGATCTGGCCGCAGTTCGTCGCGACCGCGAGGTCCGCGATGGTGGAATCCTCGGTCTCGCCCGAGCGGTGCGACATCACGGCCGTGTAGCCCGCGCTCTTGGCCATCTCGACGGCCGCCAGCGTTTCGGTCAGCGAGCCGATCTGGTTGACCTTGACGAGCAGCGAGTTGGCCACGCCCGTGCGGATGCCGCGGGCCAGCCGCTCGGTGTTGGTGACGAACAGGTCGTCGCCGACGATCTGGCAGCGCGCCCCGATGCGGTCGGTCAGCAGCTTCCACCCGTCCCAATCGTCCTCGGCCATGCCGTCCTCGATCGAGATGATCGGGTAGTCGCCCGCGAGCTTGGCCAGGTAGTCGACCTGCTCGGCGATCGACCGCGTCCGGCCCTCGCCCTCGTAATGGTACTGGCCGTCCTTGAACCAGTCGGTCACGGCGCAGTCGAGCGCCAGCGCGATCTCCTCGCCGGGCTTGAAGCCGGCGTTCCGGATGGCGTCGACGCAGAAATCGAGCGCCGCCTCGGCCGAGGGCAGGTTGGGCGCGAAGCCGCCCTCGTCGCCCACGTTGGTGTTCTGCCCGGCCTTCTTCAGCGCGCTCTTCAGCGTGTGGAACACCTCCGACCCCCAGCGCACCGCCTCCTTGAGGGAGGGGGCGCCCACCGGCATGATCATGAATTCCTGGAAGTCGATCGGGTTGTCGGCGTGGGCGCCGCCGTTGACGATGTTCATCATCGGCACGGGCAGCACGTGGGCCTGGGTGCCGCCCACGTAGCGGTAGAGCGGCAGGCCCACCTCTTCGGCCGCGGCGCGCGCGCAGGCGAGCGACACGCCCAGGATCGCGTTGGCGCCGAGCCTGGCCTTGTTGGGCGTGCCGTCCAGCGCGATCATGGTCTGGTCGATCAGCACCTGCTCCTCGACCGGGATGTCCTCGATGGCCTCGAAGATCGCGTCGATGCTGGCGATGGCCTTCAGCACGCCCTTGCCGCCGAACCGGCCCTTGTCGCCGTCGCGCAGCTCCACCGCCTCGTGAGCGCCCGTCGAGGCGCCCGACGGCACCGCGGCCCGGCCCTGCACGCCCGACTCGAGCGTCACGTCGACCTCGATGGTGGGATTGCCCCGGCTGTCCAGGATTTCCCGGGCGACGATGTCGACGATCGCGGTCATGCGGGCCTCGTGTCTTGGCGTGGATGCTGTTTCGGCGCGGATGCGGCCTTCTAGGGCAAGGGCCGGGACTTGGCTAGGGCGCGGAAACCTGGCCGCGGAGCCTGCCCGGCCGGAGCCGCCGTGCTATGACGGCCGGACCTCGCCCGCCCCATCCGGAGTGCCCCATGCCCGAAGCATCCTCGCCCTTCGTGTCCACGGCCTGGCTGGCCGACCACCTCGGCGACCCCGACGTGGTCGCGGTCGACGGGTCCTGGTACCTGCCGACACTCGGTCGCGACGGGCGCGCCGAATACGAGGCGGCCCACATCCCCGGCGCGGTGTTCTTCGACGTGGACGCGATCGCGGACCGCGCCAGCCCCCTGCCCCACATGCTGCCCGGCGCGGATGATTTCGCGGCCGCCATGGGGGCGCTCGGGATCGGCGATGCTATGCACGTCGTGGTCTACGACGGCGCGGGCCTGTTCTCGGCGCCGCGCGTGCGATGGACGCTCCGGGCCTTCGGGGCCGCCCGCGTGTCGCTGCTCGACGGCGGCCTGCCGGCCTGGCGGGCCGAGAACCGCCCGCTGGCGGCGGGACCCGACAGCCCGCGGCCGACCGCCACCTTCCGGGCAAGGCTCGACCTCGCGATCGTGGCGGCCGTGCCGGACGTGCAGGCGGCGCTGGCCGCGGGCGACGCCCAGGTGGTCGACGCCCGCCCGGCCGCCCGCTTCCGCGGCGAGGCACCCGAGCCCCGCGCCGGCCTGCGGTCCGGCCATATGCCGGGCAGCCTCAACCTGCCCTTCGACCATCTGGTGAAGAACGGACGCCTTCAGCCCGCCCCGGCCCTGCAGGATGCCCTCGCCCGGGCCGGCGTCGATCCGGCCCGGCCGGTCATCGCCACCTGCGGGTCGGGCATGTCGGCCGCCATCGTGGCGCTGGCGCTCGAAGCCACCGGTCAGCCGCACGCCCGGATCTACGACGGCTCCTGGGCCGAATGGGGCGCCCGCGAGGATCTGCCGGTCGTCAAGGGCGAATGATCGGCGGCCTCACGCGGCCTGACCGGCCGGGAACCCCCGCCGGCTCGCCCGCCAGATCACCCATTGCCGCCGCCAGCGCGGCAGGGCGGGCGAGGTCTTGAACGGGTCGGCACCCTTGCGCTCGCCGTTGCGCAGCGTCGGCTCGACGACGCTGGCGGTGAGATAGGCCGGCAGGGCCGCGGGGTCGACGCCGCCCGCCTGCCGCTTCAGCGCGTCGAGGTGCAAGCGGGCGATGCCCCGCATGTCGGCCAGGACCTCGGCGATCGCGGGCGTCATCCGGGCGGCCTCGATGTCGTGGGGTACGAGCTTGTGGCGGGCCAGCAGGTCGGCCGGGATGAACACGGGGCGCGGCTCGCGGCCGATCTCGACGAGCTGCCGCATCACGCTGAGCGCCGCGCCCGCGTGCGACGCCGCCGCGATGCCGCCCGGCTCCAGCTTGCCGGTCAGGATCGTGGACGCGAGGCGGATGCGCGCCGCCTCGGTCCCGTCGACGTAGCTTTCCCAGTCGTGCAGCGACGGCATGGGGTCGTCGTAGACGTCGAACCGGTGCGCCTCGATGGCTTCGGTCAGGATGTCGCGCCGCAGCCGGAACGTCTTGATCGTGTCGAGCAGCGCGGCCGCGAGCGGGTGCGCCTCCACGTCGCCGCGCGCGTCCCCCTGCACGGCGTCGCGCCACCATTGCAGCCTGAGTTCGCCCGCGAGCGACTCCTTGACGCGCTCCCGCACCTGCGCGATCTCGAGGAAGAAGGCCTGCAGGGCGCAAAGGTGCGGGCGCTTGGCGGCCGGCGCGAACAGGGTCGCGATCCAGGCGTCGTGATCGGCGACCCGGATGTGGGATTCGCAGTGGCCGTAGTGCTCGGCGAGTGAGGTCATGGGAAGTGGAGAATGGCGTTCACGCCACCGCCAGCAAGGCCGCCGCGACGAGCCGTCCCTCCCCGGCCAGCACGTTGTAGGTCCGGGCCGCCGCGCCCGTGGCCATGGGTTCGGCGCGGATGCCCGCCTGCTTGAGCCGCGCCCGCAGCGCCTCGGACAGCGGCACGAGATCGGGCCCGGTGCCGACCAGCAGCAGTTCGATGCTGCCCTTGGGCGCCTCGAACACGGGGCCGAGCGTGCCGGGCACGATGTCGCCCGGCGTGGCGGCGGCCCAGGCGTGGACTCCCGTGCCGGTCACGATGACGGAGCCCTTGTGGCCCATGCCGGCGAACCGGAAGCCGCCATTGCCGTAGGCGTCGATCGCGTGCCGGCCGGCGACGAACCCTTCCCCCGTCTCCATCGTCACGGTTGCCGCGTCCTTCGGTTCAGGCCGTGGCCCTGGTCTTGGCCGGGGCGGGCGCGGGCGGCGGCCCGGGCCTGGTGGACGCCGGGGTGCCGCCCACCGCGTCCCGGTTCTCGCTGCGCACGCCGAGGTAGATCAGGATCGGCGAGCAGATGAACACCGACGAGTAGGTGCCCACGAAGATGCCCCACATCATGGCGAGCGAGAAGGACTTGATCACTTCGCCGCCGAAGAAGATCAGCGCCAGCAGGGCCAGGAACACCGTGGTGGCGGTCATGATGGTGCGGGGCAGCACGGCGTTGATCGACAGGTCGATCATCTCGGCGGTGGAGATGCGCTTGTACTTGCGCATCACCTCGCGGATGCGGTCCAGCACCACCACGGCCTCGTTCAGCGAATAGCCCACGATCGTCAGGATGGCGGCGATCGAGGTCGTGTTGAACTCGAGCTGGGTGACCGAGAAGAACCCCACCGTCAGCAGCAGGTCGTGCATGGTGGCGATCACGGCGCCGACCGCGAACTGCCACTCGAAGCGGAACGCAAGGTAGAGCAGCACCGCGAAGATCGACACCACGACCCCGAGCGTGCCCGACTGGACGAGTTCGCCCGACACGCGCGGCCCCACGACCTCGACGCGGCGGAACTCGTAGGCGTCGCCGAGCGCGGCCCGGATCCTGTTAACGCCCGATTCCTGGGCCGAGGCGCCGCCGGCCTGCAGGCTGAACCGCAGGGTCGCGTCCGACGGCTGGCCAAAACCCTGGACCTCGACGTGGCCGAGCCCGAGCGTTTCGCCCTTCTGGCGGAGCGAGGCGAGGTCCGCGGCGCCGCTCCTGGCCCGCAGCTCTACGAGTGTGCCGCCCGCGAAATCGATGCCGAAATTGACCCCGATGGTCACGAACATGACGACCGAGATGATGGAAAGCACGGCCGAGAACGGGTAGCTCACGCGCCGGAAGCGCATGAACCCGAATTTCGTGTTCTCAGGTGCGAGGCGAAGCAGTTTCATGGCCATCCCCGCTCAGATCGGCAGCGCGCGGGGCCGCTTGGCCCTGTACCACAGCGCGATCATCATGCGCGTCATGGTCACGGCGGTCACGACCGAGGTCAGGATCCCCAGGCCCAGCGACACCGCGAAGCCCCGCACGGGCCCCGACCCGAACAGGTAGAGGATCAGGGCCGCCACGAACATGGTCACGTTGGAGTCGATGATCGTGGCGAAAGCGCGCTTGAACCCCGAATCCAGCGCCGAGATGATCGACCGGCCGAGATGCGCCTCCTCGCGGATGCGCTCGTAGATCAGCACGTTGGCGTCGACCGCGAGCCCAATGGTGAGCACGATGCCGGCGATGCCGGGCAGCGTCAGGGTGGCGCCGAGCAGCACCATGAAGGCGAAGATCAGCAGGATGTGCACCGCGAGCGCAATGTCGGCGAAGACACCGAACAGCCCGTAGGTGGTCACCATGTAGGTGAGCACCAGCAGGGACGCCACGTAGAAGGCGGTCTTGCCGGCCGTGATCGAATCCTGGCCGAGGCCGGGGCCCACGGTGCGTTCCTCCACGATGGACAGCCGCGCGGGCAGCGCGCCCGCCCGCAGCAGCACCGCGAGGTCGTTGGCCTGGGCCACCGTGAAGCCGCCCGAGATCTCGCCCTGGCCGCCGGGGATGGCGCCGCGGATCACGGGGGCGGAGACGACCTTCTCGTCCAGCACGATGGCGAAGCGCCGGCCGATGTTCTCGGCCGTGGCCTGGCCGAAGCTCTGCCCGCCGCGCAGGTTGAAGCGGAAGTTGACCACCGGGCTGTTGGTCTCGTGGCTGAAGCCGGGCTGGGCGTCCGTCAGGTCCTCGCCCTGCACGATGACCTGCTTCTCGACCGGCGTGGTGCCGGGCTCCTTGGCGTCGTAGTTCGGCAGGGTCTCGACGTCGGCCGGGTTCTCGCCCGGGTTGGCCACGAAGCGGAACTCGAGCTTGGCGGTCGTGCCCAGGATGTCTTTCAGCCGCTGCGTGTCCTGCAGGCCCGGCACCTCCACCAGGATGCGGTCATTGCCGACGCGCTGGATGTTGGGCTCGGTGGTGCCGAGCGCGTCCACGCGGCGGCGCAGCACCTCGATCGACTGGTCCACGGCGCGGCGGACCCGGTCGTTGATCCCCGCGTCCGTCAGGGCCAGCACGATCAGGCCGTCGTCGCCCTGGGACAGCGTGAAGGTCGCGACCGCGCCCGTGAGGCTCGCGCCGAGCGGCGCCGCGAGGCCCCTGAGCTTGGGCAGCACCTTGTCGCGGTCGGCCGCGTCCGGCACGCGGATCTGCACCGCGCGGGCCTGCAGGCCGACCCCGCCCGTGATCCGCACGTTGGCCTCGCGCAGGGTGCGGCGCACGTCGTCGCGCAACGCCTCGACCTGGGTGTGGACCACCTCGTTGGCGTCGACCTCCAGCAGGACGTGGGCGCCACCCTGCAGGTCGAGCCCGAGCACGACCGTGCGGGCCGGAAGCCAGGACGGCGCGTTCCTGAGCAGGCTGTCGCGCGCCCCCTCGGGCAGCAGGCTCGGCACCACGAGCAGCACCGCGATCAGGGTGCCCGCGAGGATCAGGACGACCTTCCAGGTCGCGAAACGCATCATCGGCTTGCTTCGTTGTTCCTTGAGGTCCCGGCCGGACCGTGCCGGCGCGGGTCAGACCTTGACGGGCGTGTCCTTGACGGGCTCGCCCTTGGCCCGCACCTCGGAGATCATCTGGCGCAGCAGGCGCACGCGGACGTTGGCGGCAATCTCCAGCTCGATCTCGTTGGGCTCCGTAGCCTTGGTAACCTTGCCAAGCAGCCCGCCGGTCGTCACCACCGTGTCGCCCCGCCGCACGTTGCCGACGAGGTCACGATGCTCCTTGGCGCGCCTCTGCTGCGGCCGCAGGATCAGGAAGTACATGATCACCAGGATGACCGCGAACGGCGCCATCTGGATGACGAGGTCCATCCCGCCGCCAGCGGCACCGGGCGTCTGGGCGAAGGCAGAGGTGAACACGCAGAAAACTCCAGGAGGTCGGCCGTGCCGCGCCCGGTTCGGTCGTGCGGCGCGCGACTATACAGAGCGGCAAAGTGATTGCAATGGCAGGACGCCTGCACGGTCACGGGTCAGCCTGAGCGCCGGCTGCGGGTGAGAACGGATCCGCTGCCGTGAGGCTCGGAACGC